>JAYZFM010000043.1:0-62849 GCA_036336775.1 Bdellovibrionota bacterium
AAGAACAATCTTCAAGCCTAGTGTACTTCAAAATAATCTCGCGCAAGTCGCTTCGATTATTTTTCAGGCTAACTCAGCATCAAAACTTCATTCGAACTTTTGCTGCAGGTTAGTCCACCACCGGGCCATTTATTTCAAAGATCGGTTTTAAATAATAGATTTTCGGAGCTTCTTCGTCAATTAGTGAATTGCATGGCTTTGCGCAGCACTAATTGAGCTTAATCAGATTCAAAGTTTCATCCACCTTGAACCTAGAGAAATCCTCTCCTAAGTGCTTTTTAATAAGAGTATTATCAATCAAACAAGAGAACTTTAAATAATCAATTAAATACTCCGGAATATCGAGTCTTGGTATTTTAAGGGCTTTGTTTAAGGCACTTGCTAGTGTGATAGGAAAGGGTATTCCATGTGAGCCAATAATATCCAATGCCTGTCGCAGCGGAATAAACTCATTAGTCGAAACATTATAGATTCCAGTCGGTAACTCGGCGATCGCTCGGTGAAGCACCAACGCCATATCAAACTCATGGATAAACTGGAAAACGGGATTGTAGTCCATTGGCCTTAAAGCAAATTGGCTCATTAGATAGCGTGATATTGTATTAGAAATCTGACTCCCAATAATATTACAAGGTCTAAGTAACACTGAATCTACTTCGTTCTGATATTTCCACATCCAGTTGGAGCAAACTTGGTCCATCTCAACCACGTCTCTTAGCTCTGGGTATTTTATAGAGGCGCGTAGAGGCGCGTCTTCTTTAAGAAAAATTCCATTATCATCAAGAGCCCCATACACATGGAAAGTTGATAGGATAATGATTTTTTTCACATTAAAGCGGTAACACAAATCGAGAATTCTATTGGTTCCCATAACATTGAGTTCAAGTCGCTTGGATAAATCTTTATAAACTTGTGAACTTGAGATACGAGCTAAGTGATATACATAATCAAAACGGTGATCTCGAAAAAGATTTTCAAAATTTCCTCGTGAAAACCTTATTCTAAGAGAGGTAAGGTTAGGATGTTTGAAAACAGTTTGGGTTGAACGTGAGTCCACTCCAATCACTTTCCAAGTCGGATGTTCTTTTAAGATGAGCTTTGCTAAGAGCTGAGCTAGACCACCTGTTATCCCTATAATTAGAACAGTTTTTACGGAATCTTGTTCATGAATTTGTTCACTGGCTTTCTTATCCACTCGAAAAATTCCCTTCTCGCTTGTAATCCAACATGGATATTATGTTTAATTTGTTTTTCTATCTCGAAGACGTAAGGACGTATATCCTTATCAGGTGCTTCAGGTGATAAGTCCTTTGGAACATCAATCGGCTTTCCAATATAAATATCAATTGGCGATGGAAGCGGTATTAAGTTTGCTGGCAGAGGCAGGGAAGGAAAACCAAATTTCTTTCCAATTCCTCCAGCCTGAACGACAAAAGGAAACATTTCCTCTGCACCGACAACACTAATAGGTAGAATTTGTGTTTGAGCTTGTAGAGCGATCCTGTAAAAGCCATGAGAAAATTTCTGAAGCTTATAGAAGTCTTTCGTACTTTTGTTAATTCCTCTTACACCCTCTGGAAAAACAAGAATCGATTCGCCTTTATTTAAAAGCCATTTACAATTATCTCTATCGCCTAAGATAGAGCCAGCTTGAGCAGAGAGGTCTCCGATAAATGGCAGGCCTGCCATGAATCTCTCGATCATCGAGTGAAGTACTCTCGGTTTTTCAAGCTCAGTTGCAAAAGCCGTTGTAATTAACATGCCGTCGATCGGAAGTTGGCCAGTGTGATTCGAAACCACCATATAAGGGACGTCCTGAACATTTTCCAGTCCAAAAACTCTCACTCTAAAATACTTCTTGTATAGAGGATAGACCAGATCAAGAGCTCCTCTTACGGTTTTTAAATTAAAGCCCCAAGGATCGCGGTAATCTTGGTAACGCAATTCAAGTTCTTTAAACTTTTTGTTTTTTAATATTCTTTCGTCTTTAGACAAAGTGAAACGCTCAAGCATTAAATAATTCCTCTCATTTATTTATAATCGATTTCTGATTATACTTATAGCAGGAAAATAATGAGGTAAGTTATGGAAGATAGTAACTGGAAATACAAGTTTAATGATTTGCTCAATACCTGTCAGAGTGAGTTTAAAAAAACCACTAAGATTGGAATGAAGATGTTTTCTGCCTCTCAATCAAATACTCAACTTCATGAAACATATGAAGCACTTGGTATGTGGTTAAGAGATGCAATTGAGAAAGATAAATTGAAAATTGAAGATCAAGAAGTTCTTGGATTAATTGAAAAAATAAAAGAACTTGAAACAGCAATGGAGAACTTTGAAAAAGAGGTTCAAGAAATAAAGAAAACGAATTCTTAATGGCATTTTGTAAAATAATATTTACAACCTTTTCAATGTTTATAATTGTCATTGGAACCTCAGCTGCTGCTGGGAAGTATAAATTTTCTAAAATGAACTACGTTGTTAAATCAGCGCAGGGTTTAGAAAAAGTCTATCAAGAGCTCTTAAAGGACAATACTAGCTCTAAGTTGAAAGACTATTTGATTAAAAAAACGAAACAGATTAACCGAAAAATTAGGAACTGGGATGAGTTAAAGACTGGTCAGAAATTTAAGCTTCTTGTTGAGAGAAATGCTGTTGACCGTAAAAAGTATGCTGCCTACAAGGCAAAATCAATTGAAAAAAAATCGAAGCTTGTTTTAAGAAAAAATCCTAATTTAAGTTTAGGCGTTTTTGTCGCGGCATCTGCAGGAACATTAAATCAGGCCAATACCAGTGATGATGAGATTACCTTTAGCCAGAACTCACCGCTGACATTAGGCTTTAATGGGTCTTTTCGTTTTAATGAAAAATTATTCCTAACTGCTTCGGCCTATGGTTCATATTTTTTGCCAGCAGAAAATAAATATTCGAATAAAGAGATTGGTATTCCGCTTGAGCTTGGAGCCACGTCACATTTGGGTTTAACCTTTGCGCAAAATCAAAGCCTGTTCGCTGGAATTGACTTTGAGAGGTTGTCTATTTTTAACTCTATCTCTGTTTCAGAGGGAAGTGAAGTTGTTATTGATCAAATAAACTTGGCTTATTTAACTTTGGCTTATCAATATGATTTTATGTTAAAGCACGCCACTGTGAGTACCAAACTTTCTGGCTCTTATAGTATGTTTTCTCAAATTGATTATACGAAGTCCGCGTACGATGATGGGCAAAATTACTCTGCGTACAAGGTGATGCTAAGTAGTTTTATCACGTTCGATTCTCCTTGGTACACGATGCTGTTTTTTAAATACCATGCCATTACAGATGAAACTGTCATAAGCTTTACTCGCTATGGTGCAGGGATTGGGTATCGATTTTAAGGCAGTTGTCTTAGACGTTGCCTTGACTGCTCAAAAGCTTTGGCAATTTCATGCTAGGCTTATTTATAGAAATTTAATAGCTCCCTAAATTCAAGGGGTTGCATTCCCTTTTGAATCAGTTGCAACTTGCCGATACAATATAAGTATGAAGAATAAGTTGAAGTTCATATTTTTGTTCCTATTCCTCGTTAGCTGTAATAGTTCAGAAATTACTGTTCAAAATCAGAGAAATAATACTTCTGATAATCCAAATAACGATAACGAAGTAGTAGAAGAAGAAATTGGGTTTGAAGCCAAGCTCGATACTAGTTTTGCGACTAACGGTATTGGAATTCATGGCTCAGCAGGAAAAGCCAAGAATATCGCTTATTCAAGTGTTGTAGATTCAGATGGAAATACCTACGCTGTTGGATTTACCACTCCTACTGGTGGAAGTGTCGTAAGAACTCTAGCCGTTTGGAAATTTGATTCAAACGGGGCCATTGATACGAGTTTTGGAAACTCTGGAATATATGAATACGTTGGGGACTCCAGTACGGAAGATAGCGAAGGCTACGATATTGCGTTTGATGCCGACGGAAAGCTCGTAGTGGTTGGCTACACCGAAAGTGGTGGTAAAGCCCGAGCACTGGCCATGAGACTTTCAAGGTCAGGTGTCTTAGATATAAGTTTTGGTTCTAGTGGGTATTATATTTTTTCTCATATCAACGCAGGTGCTAGTGAGGGAGAGCGAGCTCGTTGTATCCAAATAGATAGCTCCGGTTCAATCTATCTTGCAGGTCAGGGTTATTTTAGTAACGATAAAAGTCTAAAAATTTGGAAATTGGATAGTAGTGGTTCACTTGATACTGGTTTCGGCACCAGCGGGGTTTGGGAGCATCATGGTCTTGGTGGCGGAGGCGGAGCAGATAAGATTTTTGCCTGTAAGCTACATGGTTCACGCTTGATAATCGGTGGCCAAACTTGGGGAGGGTCCTCTCACAAAGTGTTTATAGGTAAGGTTGATCTCAATGGAAATACGGATACGAGTTTTGGAGATGCAAGTGGATTTATCGTTGAAGACGATATTGCAGGTGGATTAAACCGACCCGATTATTTAGACCACCTGGAAATAAGAGCAGACGGTCAGATCTTAGCAAGCGGACGTTCCCATAATGGAACAGATTATGATGCCTATATCTATACCATTGATTTTAATGGAAATAGGTCTAGTGAAAATACGATAGTTTTCAATGATCTAAAAGGTAACCCTGGAAATGATATAATCCTGACTTCTTATTATGATTCTGAATCAGAAACTCTTCTGGTGGGTGGCTACACCATGGGTGATAATTCAGTTCAAATTGGATATGTGGGTAAAATTAACACCGACGATGAGACGCTTGAAATTATTACTGAGTTCGAAGACGTGGGTTCAAATACCATAAGGCATTTCAGCTCTCAGGATCAAAAAGTCTTTGTGATCGGAACAGAGACTAATGCTACCACTCAAGACATTATTATTAGCCGCTTTAAGTAGAAAGCGTGTAGTCTTTACAAAACCTTAAGACTTCTTTGCATCGCGTTCTAATATGCGTTAAAACCTCCCTCGAACTTATTAAAATTGGGGACTTTTAATATGAAAAACATTTTGCTTCTGGCGGTACTTACTTTATCAACTCTTGCGAATGCAGGAATTATTAAGGAAAAATTTCCAACAGTTCCGGTGACTGATGCACTTGGAACCAAGAATGTGTCAGTTAAGAATTTCTGCATTACCGAAGATGGTTCTACTTTAATCGGTGTAATCGGCTACTGTCGTAGAGCTTCTAACCCAAGTAGAGGTTACAAAAAGTGTACTTCCAGGGCCAGAGTTTCTCGAATAGAAATTGAAAACCACTTTACATACACTGTACGTGGACCGAGGGATAGAGTTACTGAATACTCTTACAGTATTGATCCTGTAGTTGAAGTTAAAGTTATTGACTGGGATGCTAGAGGTAGTGAAGAGCTTTTATATACTTATGATTACGCTCTTCCAATCTGTGACTAAACTTTAGTAAATTTATCCATATAACCAGTAATGGCCTGTTCCAGTGGTTCTAGGCCATCTTTTTTATCCGCCGACACAAAAAAGATCTGTTTAACTAATTTATATTCTTTATAGAGCTGAGGCTTGAGCTTATTTAAAGCTGCACGCTCTTTTTGCTTCTTGAGCTTATCCATCTTATTGAAAATGAGAAAGATCTCAATCTCTTTAGGATTGATATATTGATAGAATTGCTTGTCGTTTTCAAGATTAGGGTGTCGAGCATCTTGGAGGTTAAAGATGAGAGTCTTATCATTCAAACCGCGAAGATAGGCGTCCATTATGACATTCCAATTTTGGCGCATGCTACGGGAGACTTCGGCAAAACCATAGCCTGGAAGATCGTAAAGATAGAAAGGAATTCCTTCAAGGCCTTTAATTTCAAATTTAAAAATATTGATTTTCTGAGTACGTCCAGGAGTCTTAGAGGTCTTTGCAGTTTTATTACCAAAAAGAGCATTGATAAGAGTTGATTTCCCTACGTTAGAGCGACCAACCATTGCTATTCCTGGTGCTGTCGGGTTTTCAGCCCACCAATTTTCGATTTGTTCTAGCTTATCAAAGCCTAAAATAAATTTTGCTGATCCTTTAATGATTTCCATACACAGCATGTATCGTTTTTCACTTTGTTCGGCAATGAAATTTTTAAAATCAGATATTTAGCTTCGCTGGAGCAAGTTGGGTAATTTGCTTACTAAGCAGCTGTTCAAGCTTTTAAAAGGGAGAAAATATATGATTGAGCAGCAAGAGTTAACTAAAAGGTTAGATGAAAATGGCTTTCAAATGGGAGATGAGATTAGAATTGCACCTGTAAATGCTCGTAAAAAGAGTTTTGAAATCAATAGAACAAACTTCTATTTTATCTCACGACATTTTGAATCTGAGATGCTGCAAGGCTGTTTTGCTTTGCTACCAGAGATGAGGTCAGAGCGATTCAAGGTAAAGCTCTCGATCAAAGATGTCCTCACGGTTAACACCTGTAAGAAGAGACGTTTTTATCTCGAAGTTCAGGAGGGTTGTGCCTTCAAGCTCAATGGGTCCTTTCATATGGGGAGTTTTATAGAAAAAGGAGATATTTTAGAGATTGGCTATAACCAAATTTTTTTTGATTCAGGTGTGAAGAAGGAGAATTCAAAAGAGTTGATTGATGAAAGAATAATACAATCCAGTTTACCACTTCTCTTGCAGGGAGAGACTGGAGTTGGAAAATCGAGTATGGCAAAGTCTATTCATAAGCTTTCTAATCGCAGTGGGAAATTCGTGCAAGTTAATCTGAGTGCCATTTCTAGAAACCTTATTGAGTCTGAATTATTTGGGCATGTTAAAGGTTCTTTTACTGGTGCACATACTGATAAATGCGGAGTACTAAAGCAAGCAGATCACGGTACTTTGTTTCTGATGAAATAGATTCTCTTCCTCTAGAGATTCAAACAAAACTACTAGTCTTTCTCGATAACCAGATTATCACTCCGGTTGGTAGTACGAGCTCAATCTCCTTAAATGTGAGGCTCATTTTTGCCTCGGGGAGAAAACTTATTGATGTTGTTAAAAATAAAGAGATGAGGCAAGACTTTTTCTACCGACTTAATGCTGGCGCAAGTTTTCAAATTAAATCATTAAGAGATGACACGGAAAGGATAGAGTCTTTTTGCGAAGAATATGCTTTGGAAAAGTATATCAAGATATCTCAACGTCTAATAGACTTCTACAAAACATTGCCATGGCCTGGAAATTATCGTCAACTGCAAGGTCATCTAGAAACAAAACGAGTAATGAGCAAAAGAGGCTTTCTCGATTTCGATGAGATGGATGAGGTTTTAATTGAGCAGAGTTCGGAACTGGAGTCATTCGAAAACACTGAAGTAAAGCCAACGCTTCACCAAGTGAAAATTGCCTATATGAAGAAGATCTACTTCGAGATGGATAAAAATATTTCTCGGTCTGCAGCTGTACTTGGAATCTCAAGTCGAAGCTTGCGTAATTCAATAAAGTCGTTTGATAGTTTTTATGAGCCAATCACGTAGAGAAGATGAACTTCAAGAACTTCACCACGCACTTTCTCTTTGTCGAGAAAACGTTGTATTTCTTTTTGAATCTTTTCCTTAAGTACTTCTTTGCCGTCTTCATCCAATGCAAAATCTGAAACGATTGGTTCAACTGCGGTAAAGAAGTAGTCTTTCAACTTATGTTCATTTTCACTGATAAAATAACTGGCAAAACGGGTAGATGTTCTTACGCTAAAATCGATAGTAAGACTGTCCATCTTACCAACTCTTGTCGCCTGCAGCGGAACTTTGATATTTTGAATTTTAACTGTTTGTTGTTGAAAAAAATGATACTTAGGCTTTTCATCATACACTTGAATACTTGCCGGTTTTCTATAGGGATTTTCTTGACGATAAATATTATGAGACACTTTTACGACGCTAAAAATACCTAGACCTAATAAACTCACGACTAAAAATCTAGGAGCAAATTTATCGAATTTTTCTTGGTTGAAGTGATTCTTAATAAATATTTTTATTGCAACTTTTTGATCGTTTAAAAACTTTTTTGTTGTGGCAACGGGAGTTCCCATGAAAAAAGCTTTAATTCGATCACCGATTTTTTTCGTTTCATCTACCTTACCTGCAAACTCTTTTCTTTTTAACTTGAGGTCCACAAATTTTTCAGAAATAAATAGGGCAGAGTTTACAAAGAAGCTGTTAACAACGGCTCTTGTGTTATGAGTGACCTCGTTTATATGGCGTATAAACTTAAGCCAAACCGTTTGGATTGGTGTCGGTACAATTTTGATGATGAGTTTGCGGACAAACTGTAAAAGCTTGCTCAGCACCCAATTCAATTTCTCTTCAATAATTGCAAATTTATCCAACATAATAATTTCCTACTTATTTTATCGGATAACTAAGTCGAGTACTTTAGTTTTTTAGTCGGTTTGTGGTCAAAATTTCCTATTTACCCATAGATACTAAGCTTTAGACCATATGCATTCGATAGGTAGATGAGTGCTAGGCCAGGATGGAGGAGCTATGAAGTACCTAATTTCAGTTTTTACACTAATAATTTTAAGTAGTTGTAGTATGTTTGAGCGTAGAGATTTCGCGCGAGAAATGGGCTATGGCGAGTTACAATATATGGAAGAACCTGCTTTTATGGCCAATAGAGACTTTATGGTGGTGGCCGGCGATGATGGACGAGACCATAGAAGTTGGAGTGAAATCAACTCAAGAACGCCTGCAACGGCGAGAACGAGAGAAGAGGTGATCTATCAGCAAAGCCTCAAACGAGAATTGTATTACCTCGAAAATCAGCTTAATGATCAAGAGTATAATAGCTATCTACGTTACCGTGATGAGTTAGGCTCACTCAGTGAAAGGATCTATTTTTTACGACTAGACCCTAGATCGAAAAGATCCTATCTCCAATCTCGTGGATTAAGCGGGAAAAACCCTTCGATTTCAAATGGTTATGCAGTGAGAGCATCTGCTCCTTCGAATATAAGTCTTGGTATGAAGAAGAATGATATCAGTAGCTCATGGGGGCAGCCTATGTTTAAAGAGTTTGCTGGAGACCCTTCAGAACAAAATGAGCGCTGGATATACTCACATGGATCGACTAAGCGCATGATTTATTTTGAAAATGGTGAAGTTGCTGGATGGGAAACTGAACAAAGATAGGTTATCAAACCAGTCAAAAGAGTGTAAATTCCTACTTATATTTAATTTTAATAGGATACACTTATGGAATACACTCTTGATTTCGAAAAACCGGTTCACGAATTAGAAAACCAGATTAAAGAACTTAAAGAAGCAAACTCTAGATCTGGTCTTGATATTAATAAAGAAATTAGTGCTCTTCAAAATAAAGTCGATGATCTTCTCAAAGAAATCTATGACAACTTAACTCCTTGGGAGCGAGTTCAACTTTCACGTCACCCAAAACGTCCTCATACTCTAGATTATATAAATCATATTCTTGAAAATTTTCATGAAATCCATGGGGATAGAAGATTCAGTGAGGACCCAGCGATGGTAGCTGGCTTTGGATATTTAGATGGAAAGAAAGTTGCCGTAGTTGGAATTGAAAAAGGTAGAAAAACTCAAGATAAAATTAAACATAATTTTGGAATGGCAAGGCCAGAGGGTTATAGAAAAGCACTCAGATTGATGAGGCTTGCAGAGCAGTTTAATATTCCAGTTCTTTGTCTTGTGGATACTCCGGGTGCTTACCCTGGGATAGGGGCTGAAGAGCGCGGGCAAGCGCAAGCTATCGCAGAAAATATCCAAGAAATGTTTGATATAAAGGTCCCTATCGTAGCCGTTGTTATTGGTGAAGGTGGTTCTGGTGGAGCATTAGGAATTGCTATTGCAGATAGAGTCCATATGCTGGAGTACTCTGTGTATTCAGTTATTTCTCCAGAGTCTTGTGCTTCGATTTTATGGTCTGATCCAAAAAGAGCTGAGCAAGCGGCAAACTCTTTAAAGCTTGATCCATTAAAGGCAAAGGAATTACAGATTATTGATTCAATAATTAAAGAGCCTACAGGTGGTGCCCATAGAGATTTTGAAGCGACGGCAGATAATCTTAAAAAGCAGGTTTTAAAAGATCTAAAAGAACTTGAGAAGCTAGCCGAAGATAAACTTCTGGAAAACAGATTTAAAAAGTTTAGAGATATGGGAAATATCACAATTATTGAAGGTGAAGCATAATGATTCAATCTATGACTGGCTTTGGCAGAACTGAAGCCGAGAATGACAATTATTCTTTAACGATCGAACTTAAAACTGTGAACAATCGATATAAAGATTTTCGTTTTAAGATGGGTAGTGTTTTTAATGCTATCGAAATAGAGCTGAAGAAAAAACTCGAAGCGAAATTTTCTCGAGGTAGTTTTGATATTTACGTCAATTATAAAAAATCGGCTGAGCAAAAAGATGTAGCTGATTTAGATATCGAAAAAGTTAATGCTTACTTGCAAAGAATTAAGACCATTGCAGATAAACAAGGCGTACCTCTACATGTTCAGCCAACTGAATTTTTAAGAGGAGACTTTTACTCAGAAGATGGTAATAGAGATGAAGAACTTCGAGAGCTATTACTTGCTAACTTTGATGGCGCTTTAGATAATTTAGTTGTGAGTCGAGCAGAAGAGGGTGCTAAACTAATCGAAAAACTTAAAGAGCATAGAGTTATTTATGGAGAGTTTCTCGAAAAAGTTAAAGTTCAAAAAAATGATTATCAAGAACAGGTAAAAGAAAAACTGGTAAAGCGTTTTGATACTTTGGATAATATTCAAGTTGATGAACCTCGTTTTTTACAAGAGGTAATTTACTATCTTGAAAAGCTTGATATTGATGAAGAGTTAAATCGAATTGAAATTCACCTAAAAAAATTAGATAAAATTCTAAGTTCAGCCGGAGACGTTGGAAGACAAATAGACTTCCTTGTTCAAGAGTTAAACCGCGAAACTAATACGATAGGTTCAAAATCAGGTCATCAAAATATTTCTGAATGTGTTGTTCAAATGAAAGTTCAACTTGAAAAGATTAGGGAGCAGGCCCTTAACCTGCAGTAGGCTAGTATGAATGAAGGAAAAATCATTGTTATAGTTGCCCCTTCTGGTACCGGGAAATCGACTCTTTTAAATAGGTTGAAAAAAGAAGTTCCGAGCCTAAAATGGTCGGTCTCTTGTACAACCAGACCTATGAGAGAAGGGGAAGTTGACGGTGTTGATTATCACTTCATTGATAGAGATAGTTTTGAAAACTATATTGAAGCTAATGAGTTTATTGAATGGGCAGCTGTTCATAATAATTATTATGGAACAAGAAAATCGATTGTCGATCAGGGATTAGCTGAAGGGGATAACCTTCTATTTGACCTAGACGTTCAAGGTTGTGATTCCATGAAGTATCTCTACGGAGACAAGGCAAAAATTATCTTTATTGAGCCTCCGAGTGTCGAAGAACTAGAGGTAAGGCTTCGCAATAGAAACACAGACTCTACAGGCGTAATTGAGATTCGACTCCATAATGCAAAAAGAGAGTTAGCGCGTAAAAATGATTTCGATTATAATATAGTAAATGACGATATAGAAAAAGCGTACCAGGCCTTAAAAGAAATAGTGGTCGGCATAATTGAAGGGAGATAGTTATTTTTTCTAGCCTAGATTTTTCACACGAAGGAGATTTAACGATTGAGGAACTCAGTCGCCGTGTGAAGTCCGCCATGCCGGATGAAGACCTCGATTTATTTGTTAAAGCCTACCATTTCGCTGAGAGGCACCACCGTCCTCAAAAAAGAAGTTCTGGTGAGCCTTATATAATTCATCCAATGAATGTTGCAGCTACTTTGATTAAACTTAAAATGGATATGCAGTCCATTATTGGTGGGCTTCTTCATGATGTTGTTGAAGACTGTGATGTTAGCGAGGAAGAGATCAAAGACCTCTTTGGAGAAGATGTTTGTAATATCGTTGTTGGCTGCACCAAAATTTCAAAAATTAAATTTAAAACCAAAGAAGAATCGCAAGCGGAGAACTTTCGTAAGATGGTTATCGCGATGGCAAAAGATATTCGTGTCATCATCGTAAAGCTTGCGGATAGAATGCATAATATGTTGACCTTGCAATATGTCTCTAAAGAGAAGCAGGTTAAAAAAGCACAAGAAACATTAGATATCTACGTTCCTCTCGCCAGTCGATTAGGTATTAACTCAGTAAAAAGTGAGTTAGAAGATTTATGTTTAAGGTTTCTTCACCCTGAGGTTTATTATCGTCTAGCTGAAAAAGTTGCGATGAAGAAATCTGATAGGGAATCTTATATCAAAGATGCAGTTTCAACCATTGAGGAAAAACTATCTGAATACTCGGTGAAAAGTGAGGTCTATGGAAGGCCAAAACATTTCTATTCCATCTATAAAAAAATGCAGAACAGAGGTGTTGATTTTGATCAAATTCAAGACCTACTTGCTTTTAGGATTATGGTTGAAAATATAACTGATTGTTATAAGTGTTTAGGTGTTATCCATTCTTCGTTTACGCCTGTTCCTGGTAGATTTAAAGACTATATTGCCATTCCGAAAGTTAATAACTATCAGAGTTTACACACGACTGTCATTGGTCCTGCTGCTGAGAGAATCGAGATTCAAATTCGAACTCATGAGATGCATGAAATTGCAGAAACTGGGGTTGCGGCGCACTGGTTGTATAAAGAAGGTAAGTCTCCTCGAAACCTGAAATGGGTGGAAGAGTTGATGGAGTATAACCGTGACATCAAAGGTTCTTCCGAGTTTATGGACGTCGTTAAGGCAGACCTTGATATTGGTGGGATTTTTGTCTTCACTCCAACTGGTGATGTAAAAGAGCTCCGTCATGGGGCAACTCCACTTGATTTTGCTTACGCTGTTCACACGGATGTAGGTAACCGCTGCGTAGGGGGGAAAGTAAACGGCAAGATGGTACCATTAAAGTACCGCCTGAAGTCTGGAGATACGGTTGAGGTTCTAACGAGTAAGAATCAAACACCAAGTAAAGACTGGCTAAAAATCGTTAAAACGAGTCGTGCAAGAACTAAGATCAAGCAGCATCTATTAAAATTAGAAAGAGATAAAAACCGTGAGGTCGGAGAGGAGATCTTGGATCGTGCTCTCAAGGAATACGGAACCAATACTAAAACCCTAGAAAAGAAAAAAGAGTTTAACAAAATATTCGATACTCTCAATTTGAAAAACCTTGAAGAACTTTACCTGCACTTAGGCGCAGGACGCTTTAATGTTGGTCAAATTTTAGAAGCACTTCCATCAATTGATTATAATCAAAACGAAGAGGAAGAAAAAAAGAAGAAGACAAAAGAACTTGATACTCTTGCGAAGAAAATTGCTAGCACGGCTAAGAAAACAGCTCATCGAGATAATGCTGTTGTCGTGGATGGTTTAGACGATATTATGGTGCGAATGGGGAAATGTTGTAATCCGATCCCTGGAGATCCGATCACGGGATTTATTACAAGAGGTCGTGGGATTACGATTCACACTCAAGCTTGCCAGCGAGTTCACGAAATTGAAGAAACGAGAAAAGTAGATGTTCATTGGAACCCTGCTTACGCTTTCAGACATCCAGTTAGTATCAGAGTTATCACTCATGATAAGCCTGGTATTTTGTCGCGTATATCAAATAATATTCATAGCCACTCGATCAATATAAAATCGGCAATTGCCAAGTCACTTCCAGATATGAAGGGAAGCTTTTTGTTTGAAATCGAGGTTAAGGACTATTCCGAGTTTCTAAAAGTCGTTTCTATTATTGAGGCGATGGAAGAAATTATTTCTGTTACTAGGGCGTAGGATGAAGTTTATTGTTGGATTCTTTTCTGTCTTGATAAGCTTTCAAGCGATGTCTTTTGATTACGAACAGTTTGCTGAGGAGAATTTTCGCAAACTTGATAATACTATTACCGTACAAATTATAAGATCGACTTATCCTCTGGATTGGTCGAGTTCTAGAAGTCTTCTTTGGAGTATATTTAAAAACAAATATTGGTTTCCTAAAACTTCAAGTACTATCGGGCACGTCACGACTGAAGTGAATTGTACTATTGGTGAAAACAAGGTTCGCTTGTTTTCTGGACAAGCAGTAGAAAATTTAATGGATTTTCAAACGAAAATTCGTGAAGGGTATGGTTTTTCTATCCTCAACTCACCAGAGCAATATCAAGAACTACCTTTAGTTACTGTCCCTGGTAGATTGAATAATTTAGCTGAGATGAAAGTCAAATTTGATCGTCAAGAGAGTCGAGGAAACCTTAATATTGTAAGCTTTAAAGTTAATCGTGAGCAATGCTTGAGTTCATACCTCTTTATTCGAGAGTATATTCGTAAAACTCAGAATACTCCTGCAGCTGGAAATATTTATGGTTTTGGAGCAAGTGCAAATAAATTTCAAGGAGCCGGTTGTGCGCCTTTTGTTCAAACAGTGCTAAGCCGAGCCGAATTGCCCGAGGTATCTCAGCAGATGCTTCAAACCATCGCCGTTCCTGAGCCAATAGTAGGGAACCCTAAACTTGAAAAAAGAGTAAAACTCTCAGCGCTTTTACTGAACGATTATCCTTTAGATGGTAGGTATTCTGGACAAGTAGTAAGTTTTAGTTTTCCTGATCCTGAAAAGCTTTACGAATATATAACCCAAAATTTGAATTCTAACTCGAAATTGGCTTCTAAAAAGCTAAGTGGCGAGAATAACTGGTACCTTCTTTTAGATAGAGAGCTTAAAGAGAATCTGGATGTTGACAGCGAAGCATCACTTTGAAAAAATCTTTAAGTGAGATTATTACTTCTTTTGTCCCTATTTTCTGTTCCTGTAATTGCTGCTGATGAGTTCCTTGAATTTGGGGATAAGAATTTTGCATCAGAAAAAACAGGGGAGAGTAAGTGGACCCTGCGCTCAGGCTTTCAATATATTGATTACCCAATGTCATTACCTGCTTTCAAGGGAGAGCATGACGAGACAACAGCAAAAGACACTACTGGAATTTACGGATTAAATATTGCTGTAGGGAGAGAGTTTTATCTCGGAGCAGGAATTTCTTCAACTTTCCTCCTATCAGGAAATTACTATAAGTCGATCAATAAGGAAGTCGGTATTGCCGCTCAAGATGTGGATGTCGATGTTTCAAATACGAGGATCGATTCTCAATTGCAGACCTATGAAGCTTCAATATCTTTAAATTATCTCTTTGATAATCCGACGTTTGATATTCAGCCATTTGCTGAATTTGGAATGGGAGCTGGTAGGGCCAATATTGAAAAAGACTACGCAAGAAAAGCACTTCCAAATGAAACTAACGGTAGTGAAAAATATTATGTTCGCTCTCAAGAGGACTTTCTCTACAGTAAAGCATCCTTGGGGGTAAATATTATTGCTTTCAATGGATTAATTTCTTATTTCAAAATTACTGGCTATGCCATTGCAAAGCAGGAAATAGAGTTGGAAGGTGAGAGTAAACTGCACGAATCAGCTACAACAGAAAACCTTGATAGTACTATCAAGGGGGACGACATTGATGAAATCGATCAGGTTTATTCCGCCACGGTCGGAATGGGGTATTTATTTTGAAGACTCTAAATCTCTTTTTATTATTACTTGTGGGTGTTTTTTCAAGCTGCGATAAGGTGACGGAAAAATATCTTTTTGATGAAGATGATGATGAGTATGAGTGGGCTCAAGAGTTGGCATTGTCAGAGTGTATTACTGAAGCTGCTATCTTTGGTGAGTTTGATGATGCCGCAGAGTTTGATGACTCCAATTTTAGTGTTGGTGATATTTTTAAAATTAAGCAAGATGACAATGAAGGTGTTGTTATTTATGCCAAGATCAATGCAATAAATAGCCAAGACATGGAAATTATTTTCTCATCAGCTGATGATGACTACAGAAAAATTGTGACTTTCGAAGAATCAGATCATGAGAAGTTAGTTGATGTATTTCAGACGATTGCTTGTAATGATGATTATGAAGATTATTTCGCTACTTCTGGCCTTAACAGCTCAACTCAGATGAGTTTTACTTGGGATTTGCAAACAATTCTTGAGTCTGATGACGATGATGATGACGATGATGATCCGGAAGCATACAAATATGTGACGAAGGAATTAACTGTTTCAAAAAACTATCCACTATTTTTCTATTTTTATAATGGAAAAAAATCATATGAATATGTCCTAGAAGATGGAGACGAAGTCACGACAAAAGAAAGTAATATTACGATTACCGAAGTTTCTGATGAAGATGAATGTGATAACGGAAATGATGATCAAAATGACTACTGTGACTTCGATGATCTCGACTCTTCAAGCTTTCCAACTTGTACTGTTGAGGTTGATGAAGATGCCTATAGCTCCCGCGGGCATAACACGAATATAATTAGTCTTTCAGGAACCGATTGTAAGTTACTGGAGTCTGCTGGAGTTTCTAATTAATCTCTTTCCCAGAAAAGAAGAAAGGTTGATGTTTTAAAAAATTTGTAAACCTCTTTAACCAACTTTTGAACGTTGTGCATTTTAGTATAATCACTTGGAATGCTTTCAAAGTAAAAATCAACATTTGAGCCATCATCTTTTAGAGCTTGCATAATTCGATCTATTCTAAAAATGTGGTAGTCACTAGAAATGATAAGAACTTTTGGCTTTGGGAGGTTGAGCTTACTCAAGTAGTTTAAAGTCGCGAGACCATTTTCAACCGTGTTTCTTGCGAGGTACTCGATTTCGATATGATGACTTTGCTGTTCTAGGTAGTCATCCACGGAAATATTGTTTCCTTGTTTTTTGAGCAAAATTTCAAGGTTATTTTTAGCAAATACTCCTGTGATGAAAATATTTGCAGAAGGATGTTTTTCGGCTTTTTTAAAGGTGTAGTCTAGTCTTCCAGTGTCTCCCGTAAAGACAGCAATTACATCAGGAGATTTCTGGAAGAAAACCTGTTGAGAAAGATTACTTTGCTCTTTCGCGAAAGTCGGTAGATAAACACAGAGAAGTATAAATGAAGTAAACCCGCAGACGATCAAAAACATGAAAGTCTGCAGGATTCTCCGAGAACGAGTTTTTTTGGTTTCGAATATATACTTCTTAGTAAACAAAATTATCCTTTAGCAGCAATAACTTCAATTTCAACGAGAGCACCTTTTGGAAGTGCTGGCACTTCAACGCAACTTCTTGCTGGGTATGGCTCTGAGAAGTATTTTACGTAAGCATCGTTGACGTGTGAAAACATCCCTAGGTCAGTTAAGAAAATAGTCGTCTTTAGGATATGTTCTCTTGTGATTTTACAATGCTCAAGCAGCCCATCAATATTTTTCATAATCTGATCGAGTTGCTCATTGAAGTCTTTAGACATCTCGTTTGTTTGTGGGTTTATCCCAATTTGACCTGAGAAGTAGTACACACCATTGTATTCAACTCCCTGAGAGTAAGTTCCAACTGCTGCTGGTGCTAAGTCTGTTGCTATGATATTTTTTTTCATTAGTTTTCCTTTTTTCCCAAGTCACTTAGTAATGCTGTGATATGAGTCATATTGATAATCTCGTCTACACTTGAAGTTCTTTGTACGATGTTCGCAGCATAATTAGATGGAGCAATAATTGGTCCAATTGCTGTACATTCACTTAGCTGGGTAATCAGTTTATAACTAATATTGGCAGATTGCAGGTCAGGAAAAACTAAAATATCAGCTGCTTTATCTAGTTCAGAAAAAGAGAAGAGATTTTTAAGGATTTCGTTATTAACAGCAACATCAGCTTGCATTTCACCATCAAGTTTTACTGTTGGCATTTTCTGTTTTGCAATGCGAACTGCCTTCTGAACTTTTAATGTGTCATCTGTCGCATTTGATCCAAAGTTTGAATAACTAAGGAATGCAATCGATGGCTCTTTTTGAAGTAGTTTTCGGTATAAATTTGCTGTGTGCTCTGCTACTTCCGCTAACTCCTCTGAGCTAGGATTCACATGAACAGTACAGTCAGCGAGAAAAATAATTCTATTTTGGAATACTAGAATAATAATACCGCAAGCTTTTCCATCAAGGCTTGAGCCTAAAACTCTCATCATAGGCCTGAAGCAATCAGGGTAGTTTTGAGTCGTTCCCGTAATCATACCGTCTGCATGACCTTTTTTAACCATCATAGATCCAAAGTAGTTCCCACGCTTTAAAAGATCTTCAGAAAGAGAGAGTGAAGCACCCTTTCTCTGTCTCTCTTCATGGTAAGAAAAATAATAGTCTTTGAAGTTTTCTGATTCAGAGGAACGAATAATTTCGACATTATCAATAAGGTGACTTAAGCCAAGCTTTTCCATTTTTGCGTGGATAGTCTCTTTTACTCCAAGAAGAACTGGAGTTACTCTTCCTTCATCAATTAGAATATTCACTGCACGAAGGATTCTAGTATTGGTTCCTTCTGTGAAGACGATTCTCTTTTTTGATTGTGCAGATTTAAGCCTTGATCTAATAAAGCGCATAAACTCTGCTGATTGACCAAGTCTCGCTTCTAGTTCTAATGAGTATTGTTTGAAGTCAGTGATAACCTTTCTTGCAACACCTGTATCACAAGCTGCTTTAGCAACAGCAGAAGAAACTCTCGTTAAAACTCTTTTATCAAATGGTTTTGGTATTAAATAGTCTCTTCCAAAGGAAAATTCTTTTCCACCATATGCCATTTTAACACTTTCTGGTACTTCTTCTTTAGCAAGGTCTGCCAGAGCGTGAACTGCTGCAAGTTTCATTTCTTCGTTTATTTTTCTTGCTCGAACGTCTAGTGCTCCACGGAAAATAAATGGAAAACCTAGTACATTGTTAACTTGGTTAGGGTAGTCTGTTCTTCCTGTTGCCATGATTGCATCATCTCTTACTTCAGCAACCTCTTCTGGAGTAATTTCTGGATCAGGGTTTGCCATAGCGAAAATAATTGGATTTTTTGCCATTGAAGCTACCATGTCTTTAGTCATTACACCTTTAGCTGAACAACCCATAAAAGCATCTGCATCTTTAAGGGCATCTGCAAGAGTTCTCGCATCTGTCTTTACTGCAAATTGCTCTTTATACTTGTTCATCCCTTCTTTACGACCTTGATAGATGACACCTTTTGAGTCAGTCATAAGAAGATTTTCTGGCTTGATTCCTAATTTAAAAAATAATTTTGCAATGGCCATAGATGCTGCACCGGCACCACTAAAGACGACTTTTATGTCAGCAAATTTTTTGCCAGTAAGCTCAATTGCGTTTACAAAGCCGGCACTCGCGATAATCGCTGTACCATGTTGGTCATCATGAAAAACTGGAATATCCATAATCTCTTGTAGTTTTTCTTCAACTTCAAAGCACTCGGGAGCTTTAATATCTTCTAAGTTAATTCCACCAAATGTTGGTTCTAGTGCTTTAACTGCTTGAACCATTTCATCTACTGTTTTTGCATTTAACTCAATATCGAAAACATCAACATCAGCGAAGCGTTTAAAGAGAACGCCTTTACCTTCCATAACTGGCTTACTTGCTAAAGGTCCAATATTCCCAAGGCCTAAAACTGCAGTACCGTTACTGACAACACCAACTAAGTTTCCTTTGGCGGTATATTTAAATACGTCATCTGGGTTGTCCGCTATTTCAAGACAAGGCTCTGCAACTCCGGGAGAGTAGGCGAGTGATAATTCTCTTGATGTCACACATGGTTTTGTTGAACGAATTTCTATTTTTCCAGGGCGTCCCTGTGAATGATAGTCTAGGGCAGCTTGCTTCTTGCTCTTTTCCACTTCAAATCCTTTTTAAAAATGTTTGTGGTATTCTAACAGATTGCGGGGTGTCAATTCTTGTCGTTAAGTTAAAAAAATCTATTTTTTTAACAAATTTAGACTTTGGTGAATATCCAATGCTTGGATTTGATCTTCGATCAGGTATGAGCCCTCTAGTAAAATACTTTTGGATTCAAAAATATTTATGTCTGGGCTAATTAATTTCAATTTTGCTATGGCTGCACTAACGAGGGGAGCGGCGTAAGAGGTCCCGTTGTAAATAATATTCTGATTGTTTTTGTCGGGAACTGGAATATTTTCTCCTGGAGCGTAAATATCAACACTATGCTCTCCGTAATTGCTAAAGGAAGACTTTTTTTGGTACCTGCTATGTGAGCCTACCATTAAGGTATTTTCTAGTTTTTGGCCACCGTACTTAGGGCTTGGGAAGCTCGTTTTATAGTCAATATTTAGGTAATCGTTTCCTGCAGCAAGAACGATGGCGACCCCATGAGTTTGTGCATATTCCATCGCTTCATAAACTTCTTTTGCGTTCGGGGAGGAGTATTTTCCGAAGCTAATATTAATGATATCGGCTCCATTATCAACAGCGTAATATATAGAATTGATCACATCTTTATCTCTCTCATCTCCATTAGGCAGAGACCTCAATAACATGAAGGAGATATTAGGATGTTGAGTCGCTTGGGCTAAAACTGTAGCGACACTTGTCCCGTGAGCAGAGCAGTTGGTTTGAACATCATTATTTCCATAGCCTTTTTCAATAAGCTTATCAGGGTTATCTGCAATTATTTTTTCACGCTCGTTTAGATTGATATTGTAGTGATAATCAATTTGAATGGAGAACAATTCAATTTCTTCCAAAATAAAAGAATAGGTTTGTCCCAGGCCATAGTTATCAGTTAAAAATTTGAGTGCCGCTTTTTCCGTCTCTTTAAGTAAGTCCGAGTTAACACTGGTGAGTTGTTGGTAGCTCAATTTATTTAAATCTAAATTTAATAATTTTGCAGCAAGCTCATAAGCCTTTTTCTCTTTTTTATACTCGTTTAAAAGTTGATTCGCCCTTTTAAGTTTTTCATTTATATTTCTCATCAAAGAATCTAGGGATCTGTTCTCTTTGCGATTTAATCCTGATTGATTAAATAGAAAGTTGAACTCACGAACTATTTCTAACGAATCGAAATAAACCTGATCCGCTAAATTCTGCTTTGATATTTTGATTTCCCCGCGGCTTAAGTCGAACTCTGCACTACCTCTTCTAGAACCCAAAAAATTCCAACCAACTATATCGTCTATATATCCGTTGTAGTCGTCATCAATTCCATTGTTTGGAATCTCTTTTTGGTTGAGCCAAAGTTTGTTTTGAATTAAGGGATGACTTAAATCAAATCCACTATCAATGATGGCAATGATCACAGGTTTGGCCGAGTCTGGTAGGAGAGGGGGCGTCTTTGAATGACCGGATTGTTCTATATGCCACGAGGCAAAAGATTTAAGTGAAAATAGCAGTAGAACTAGCCCCTTCATGAGGCTTAACTAGCATCGAACAACCTAATTTCAAATGCTTACTGTAATAAATACTTGAATTCAGTCTAAGGTAACCGCCGTGATAAAGCTTGCAAGTTGCTCTTCTAAGTACTTAAAATCTTTAGTATTTTCAATCACGAAATCCGAAAGCTCTCGCTTCTTTTCAATATCCAACTGATGAGACAGTATGTTTTTCGCTAATTCTTCTGTATTTCCGTCTCTTTTCATCACCCGCTCAATTTGGGTGGCTGCGGACGCATAAATTAACAAGTTTATATCAATTTTATTTTGAATACCCCGCTCAAATAATAGGGGGACATCATAGATAAAATACTCGAACTTTGAATCATCATACTTTGCGAGTTCTTGATTAAATTCATTCGGAAGATGGGAGAATAAATAGTTTACTATTTTCTCTTTTAAGACAGCATCGTTGAAGAAGTGGATGCGTAGCTCTTTGAAATTAATTTTTCCACCGCTTATTACTTCTGGAATCGTTTGACTGATAAACTCAATCGTCTGCGGCTTCGCATATATTTGATGTATTAACTGATCTGCATCAATTAATGGGATACCTTTAGAGCGAAAGAAGTTTGACGCACTAGACTTGCCAGTAGCAATTCCTCCAGTAAGTCCGATGACAGGCTTTGCACAGCAAAAAATTCTGTTTGTAGAAGTTAACTTAATATAGTCTGATTTGAGCTTATGCATAACAAATTGTAGTATAGTTTTGTATAATTATACCTTGGAGAGCACCGTTATGAAAGGTCATACATATGTTTCAAATCCTGTAGACGAAAAAGGCTATGTTGAGTGGTCTAATGTTGAAGTAGATACTTGGGGAAAACTTGTTAATCGCCAAAAAGAGATAATCAAAGGGCGTGCATGTGACGAGTTTATTCAAGGGATTGATATTTTAAATTTTAAAGAATCTGAAATTCCTCAAATTCCGGATATAAATGCAAAGCTTGAAGAATACACGGGGTGGGGCGTAGCACCAGTGCCAGCTATTATTCAACCGAAAGAATTTTTCTCTCTGCTCGCAAATAAAAGGTTTCCAGCAGCGACTTTTATTCGCCTTCCTGAAGAGATGGACTATCTTCAAGAGCCTGATATCTTTCACGAGATTTATGGGCATACACCACTTTTAACTAATGAAGCTTATGCTAACTTTATGGAGCAATTTGGAAAGCTTGCTTTGGAAATTGAGCCAAAAGATAGGCGAAGACTATTTAGATTGTTCTGGTTCACAATTGAGTTTGGACTTATAAAAACCTCTGAAGGAATTAAAGCGTACGGTGGAGGAATCTTATCTTCAATTGGTGAGACTCAGTACTGCTTGTCTGGAGAACCAGAAATTGTTCCGTTTGACGCTCTCGAAGTTTTGAGAACTCCATATCGAATAGATATAATGCAACCTTTATATTTTTTAATTAACGACTTTGATGATTTGTTTAAAATCTTTGATAAAGACATTCCAGCTCTTCTCGAAGAGTCGAAGCGTTTAGGTGATTACCCTCCTAAATACCCACCCAAAGAAAAAGAAATTATTGATGAAGATAGTATGGGAGCAATGAAATGCTAGATAATTTAGACGAGAATTGGAAAGTCATTGAAGGAACAAAGTTAAGGAGAGTTTTTGAATTTAAAGGCTTTCTAAAAACAATGTCGTTTGTAAATGCCGTCGCTTGGGAAGCTAATACGATTATGCATCATCCTGATATGGAAGTTAGCTTCAATAAATGTGTGATTAACATTACAACTCATGATAGCGGAAATACTTTGACTGAGAAAGATTACGATCTTGCTAAAAGGATTGATCAGCTGTTTGTATGAGAGTTGTAATTTCAGATGATGGACCTGATGAGTTTGAATACGATTTTGATCAAGAAGCAGTTATCTTAGGTCGTGGTTCAAATTGTGATATAGTCCTTCAAAGTGATCATATTTCCAGAAAGCATTTAGAAATTTCTAGAAAAAACGGAATCTTCTTTATTAAAGATTTAACGTTATCTAACTGGGTTTCATATAACGATGAAAAACTGCATAAAAATGTGGAGGTTCAATACTTCGACTTTGCCCCATTACTTTTACCTGGCGGATTTTCTGTAAAAATTGAAGATGAAAATGAAGTTTCAACTCTTGGTGAAGAGGTTGAGAGGGAGAAAGAAAATTCTCGTAGTCAGAAAATTGATATTTATAAAACAAAGCTCTCAAGTGCTGCACTCTTGGAAGATCGAAAAATAAAAAGACAGCGTGAGAGGGCCGTTAAAAGAGAAGAGATGGAGCTCAAGAAGAAAGCTGAGCTTAAAAAATATTCTATTCTATTTGCAGTACTTTTAGCCGTGGGTGGATATTTCTACTTCGAAGCAGGTGGCTTTAAAGAAGAAAATACACCTAAAGTAATCGCTGATCAACCTGTTAAACCTCAACCAATTAGAAAGGTAAAACAGAAAGTCTATACTGGAGAGAAAATAGTTGAAGCTCCTGTTAAGAAAAAAGAAAAAAATAAAGTTGATTATCAAAAAATATTTTCCGATCTACAAAACAGCCAGGTAGGGTGTACGCCTCTACTTATAGAAAATTTATGTAAAACGATTCTAAATGGGAAAGGTGTTTCCGAAAAAATATACGCAGACAAAAACAAATTGATTGTTTTTAAAAATATCCGTTTAAGGTTTCAAAATATTTTCCAGGCCAACTATGACTTAATATCAAGGCTTATGAATTACGATGGAGCTTATGAATTTACAGCCGCTGAAAGTATTCTCGATAACAAAACTCTTGAAGGAATAGAAAAGGACCGTTTTCGAGAAATCATAGTATATGTCTTTATCGACACTTCTTTAGGCGATAAGCTTTCAAAAATTTTCAAAATAGATACGAGTATATACAGGAAGTATTCAACCAGAGACTGGGAATTTGCAGTTAATGAGTTGAAGACAAAACAGCGATTGAGATATTTTAATAAGAATTTTAAAAAATATATTGAATTAGTTCACGAGGTAAAATGAAATACGATGTAGTGATAATTGGGGCCGGTTCTGGAGGACTTTCAGCGAGGCGAGAAGTAGCAAAGAAAACTCAAAACTACCTCGTGGTTGATGGTGGAACTTTGGGTACTACATGTGCTCGAGTTGGGTGCATGCCTTCAAAAGTATTAATCCAGGCTGCGGAAGACTTTCACCGTAGAGAAAAATTTCTAGAACAGGGAATTCACGGTGCTGAAAAACTTTCTGTTAATACCTCAGAAGTTATGAAACATGTGAGAAAACTACGTGATCGTTTTGTTCGTGGTGTAACAGGAGATATGCAGTCTTGGATGGACACTAATTTTCTAGAGGGCTATGCACGATTTAAAGATCCTCACACTCTAGTCGTTGGAGATAAAGTCATTAGTGCTGATAAAATAATTGTGGCCACCGGATCGAAGCCAAGTTATCCACCTCAATTTGAAAATTTTAAAGAATTTTGTATCGACACTGATTCTTTTTTTGAAATGGAAGAACTACCAAAGCGTTGGGCAGTCTTAGGACTGGGAGTTATCGGAATCGAATTGGGACAATCATTGCATCGCCTGGGACTCGAAGTCACGGGCATAGCTCGTAGAAGAAATATCTCTGGGATAACTGATCCTGAAGTGAATGAATATGTCAGTCGTAAACTTAGCGAAGAGATGGATCTAAATTTTGATGGCGTAAAAAGCGTAAGAAAAACTGATAGCGGATTGGTGATAACTCTAAATGATAGAGAGATAGAAGTAGACAAGGTATTGGTTACAACGGGGAGAAAGCCTTGTTGGGAAAGTGTTAATGGGCAGGTTCTAGGAGCCACCGACGGGATTCCTAAGTTTAATCCTCATACTTTCCAGTTGGTTGAATTTCCCCATATCTTTATAGCTGGCGATAATACAGGTGACTTTCAGATCCTGCATGAGGCTAGCGATGAAGGAAAGATCGCAGGCTATAATAGTGTTAATGCAATTCAATCATTTAAAAGAAGAACTCCTTTAATGATTACTTTCTGTGATCCTAATATCGCTTTTGCAGGTAAGAATTTTGAGCAATTGAAGTCAGAAGGAGTTGACTTTAAGATTGGTCAAGTCAGTTTCGAAGGACAAGGTCGGAGTATCGTTAAGCTAAAAGAGAAGGGTATCCTTCGAATCTACGGTGAAAATAAAACTGGTAAAATTCTTGGGGCCGAAATGATGGGGCCTAGTTGCGAGCACATCGCTCATCTTCTGAGTTGGGTTATTGAACAAGAATTGACTGTCGATAAGGTATTATCATTTCCTTTTTATCATCCGGTTATTGAAGAGGGGCTAAGAACTGCACTGAGGGACCTAAGATCCAATTCGGGAGTTCAATCACCCCCGCTTGAGATCTTTGCACTTAAAGAAGAGCTTTAAGAGTATCTAGCTCTTTTTTTGTGGCCTCTGGAAGGAATACTCCGCTTGATCCTGTATTTCTAAAGATGATTTCTTCCTCATAAGCGTCATAGCATTTTTTTGCCATTTTTGTTTTTTGGTAATGGTGAATGCATTGCTTTAAGTAGATATCTCCTAAAGAGAAAAATATATTTTTTCCAAATCTAAACTCGGCCATGGCCAACCAAAATAAAACTTCACCCTCTTTGGTCTTACGTGGACTACTATAATAATTTCTGGCCAGCTCACCACTCACCATCATGAGGTCGATATCATGTGAGCCATCTAAGACTGATTCTTGGTGCATTGATTTAATTTTTTTCTTGAGGTTAACTCCCTTCTGCCAAAAATTTAGTTGTTTGTTCCATTTATTAATTTCACTAATTAAATACTTAGGTAGTCGATATTGAGAATCTAGTTTATTAATAAATTCTTGCGCTTTGTTCGGAGCGTTTTGTATTTTAGTGTAGATAAGCACTGAATTGAAAATGGATTGATAAAGTCTTTTATCGAAAAGTTGTTTTTGAGGTAGCAGGGAATCATCAGATTTTGATTTAATATTATTTAAGATTATTCTTTTCGCTATTACCTTCTCATAACTTTTGAGTGCATCTTGATAGTCTCGTAAGATAAACTGGATATTGCCTCTGTTAAAAGCATCGGTCTTAAAAACTTTATCGATAAGTTTATGATTAGTGATCTGTGTCTTTAATTTATCTTTGGGAAACTGGGTGTGACATGAAAGACAAAGATACCCAATCTGATTGATCTTCATTCTCGCCATGTATTTATTATCAGAATTGAAACTTATTTTGGCTTCTTCAATTTGTTCAAGAATCGTTTCGTAGCTAGGTTCTAAAGTATTTCGATGTAATTCTTTACTATGTTTTGCTGCTAAAAAATTGCTCTCTAAATCGACCAGGTGTTTTTTAATTTCTTTTTCAAATTGAGGATCTGTAAATTTCATCTCAGAGCTAGATAAAGGAAGCAATTGCACCAAAGAATTGAGTGCTTGTTGCATCAACTGAGCGGTATTGTTTGCGTAGGCTATTGTGGCTATCAGCAGCAGGGAAAATATTAATTTCATCAATGACCTTTTTTCTTTTATTCTAATGTAGTCAGAGTATCATTCTATGATAAATATCAGGGAGTTAATATGAGTTTATGGTTTTCAGATTATAATCTTGATCAGATTAATCAACAGAATAAAAATACAATGGTTGAGCATTGTGGAATTGAAATCACCGAGATGAGCGATGAAACACTGACGGGAACAATGCCTGCCGATTCACGCAATAAACAGCCTTTTGGAATTGTTCATGGGGGAGCAAATTGTGTGTTAGCCGAAACTTTGGGGAGTATTGCTGCAAATATGACATGTAATCCGACCACTCATCACGCAGTTGGCTTAAGCATTACTACAAATCATTTAAGACCAGTCAGAAACGGCGTTATAATAGGCATAGCAACACCCGTTAAAATTGGAAAAACGACTCAGGTCTGGGATATTAAAACTTTCGATGAAGCAAAGAGAATGACTTCTCAGACAAGCTTTACAGTTATGATTGTGAATCGGCTTTAAGGTATTTCGACATCTAGAATATAGGGTCTGTGGTCGGACGGAAATTTATCATTGTAATACTTATTAGCATCAATGGTAAAAGACTTAACTTTCCAATCATGGGCCTTGCTTAAAAGAAAATGTTCAACCCTACAAGTTGGAAATATCTTTCCTTTTTTAAGGTAACAAATATCTTTATCGGATTTATACTCACCCATGACATTAAAATTTTCTTTAAGATCAAAGGCGTCAGTGACTTCAGAAGTTAGCGAAGTATATAACTTCATATCCATCGGAATATTTGTATCTCCTGCAAATAGAGTCGGGAGCTTAAATTGCTTAAAGATATCAATTAATACTTCAGATGCACCTTTCAGGTTTTTTCTTAAATTATCAAAGTGAGAGCTGATAAAATAGAACTCCTTATTTTTCGATTTGAATTTTGCAATTAGAATTTGGCGGGGTAGGGCGGTTGACCATCCAAAACTAAATTTACCGTTATTGGGACCTAGCCAATAGTTCTTAGTCTCTAACAATTTAAACTTTTCTGAATCGTAGACAATAGCCGGGTCTGCATAGCTCACTAAAAAAGAGTCCGTAGCGATAATCTTATATTTGGGATAATTCTTAGTTAATCTCTCGACTTGAGATAGCGTGCGAATTTCTTGCAGGCTCATCAAATCAGGCTGGTGCTTGTCAATTACACTTTGCAAGCTCTTTATTCTCTCATCATATTTAAAAAAATTAGAACCTTTACAGAAGTCGCACATCGTATTGAAGTTTAAAACTTTGATACTGTCAGCTCGTACAGAGTTAATGATGAGAAAAATTAAAATTGCGATTTTCATTTCACATCAAAATTATAATATTTTTTAGGATTTGGCTCGTTCTTTAAAGAATAGTGCCACCACTCACGACGATAATTCTCAAAGCCATGATTTTCCATCGCTTTTTTCAAAATAAGTCGATTTTTTTTTGCTATATCAGGGATCGACTCGTTCGCTGTGTGTGAAAGTGGGCTAAAAAAATAAAAAGGTGTCCCCATCTCTACTGGTATGATTGAACTATTTCCTAGTTTGTAGATTGAGAGGTCTACAGTGGAGCCTCTGGAATGACCTGATTTTTTTGCAATATACCCTAGGTTAAATAGCTTCGTTTTTGGGAGTTTGGGATAGTACTTCTTTTTTGCCTCCGGCTTAACGGGAGATTGTGACCATCGAACAAAATGGTCGACACCTTTTTGAGGTCTATAACAATCGAAAAGATAAAGACCATAGCCTTGCTGTTTTAAATCTGCAGCGACCTTTTTAAGTCTTTCAGCCGCCTCTTTTAAAAGAAAGCATTTGTTTGCGTAATAACCATCTACTTTTTCAGAAGTAAAGTTCTTAGTTGTATTGTATTTCATGTCAACTTTTAGATTGTCGTGAGTTTCAATTACTGAAAAGTTTGAGTGAGTTTCGGCACTTGCGTTCGCTATAGCGAAAAATAGAAAGATTAACTTGTACATATATCTATTATAGTAACTCACTTGAGGGCTTCAACCCCAAAAATGACTCAGTTTTTAGGTAGGCTAGTCCTTAAGAAAAGTAAGATGGAAGTTTGTAAGTGTTCGAAATTACTGTAGTTGCTTGAAGGCTACAACTATTAGGTCTCATTGCTTGTCTGCCAGACGGTAAAATATCCCTGTGAAAGGAGTTTGTCGTGAAATTTGGAATGTTTTTAGTTTTGACGTTGAGTTTAGTCGGTTGTCGCCCAGATCAAGAGGATTCAAATTTTAACGAACTCAATGGAGTTGATATTACCCAAGTTGATATTGATCAAGAAGTTGATTCTCAACATGAAGAACAAGATCATCTGGATGATCAAGATGATGATAAAAAAGGTGATTTGGTGTGCGCGGACATAGATTTATTAGATAAGTGTATAGAGCAACCTGAATGTCAGCCTGTCTATGAAGAGGGTATTACTATTGATTACGGTTTCGTTGGTTGTACTGTCTTCGCTGATGAAAAGCCAGATGTTCTTCCACTGCCAGAACCAATGCCTGGGGTAGCACCTGAGCTAGTAGGTGACAGTCCTAAAGAAGACGAAGAAGTACAGGTTGTTCTTCCTCTGCCAAGCTATGAGGATATTCTTTGTCACCAAATTGATCTAGACCAAAAAAATCCGGTGAAGAAAATCCAAGTGTGTCACGTTCCCGGAAATAATATAGAGAAAGCCCATACTATTTGTATCTCTATTAAAGGTTGGGAGAATGGTCACCAAAAAAGACATCAAGGAGCAGCCGAAGAGTCTTCTGATTATCTTGGGCCATGTAGAGAGTCTGACACTGAGGTGATTCAAAACTAGTTATAGATCTTTATTTCAACTGTACCGTTGATCGCTTTTTGAATGAGTTCATAATAATTCTTAATGCGATCAACGTATACGACAGGTTCTTTTCCTCTGGCATACCCATGAGGAAGTCTGCGAAAGTATTTTTTCTGAGATAGAAGTGGAAGAACAGCTCTTACTCCGGCCCATGTGTTAGGATTTCGATCTCTCCAAGCTGCTAATCCTCGGGCATCACGAAGGTGAGCGTATCCAACATTATAAGATGCTAATGTCATCCATAGTCTTGAATTCCCAGTAATAAATCTTGGAAGTCTGTCATAGATCTTTTTTAAATATCTAGCTCCGCCTCCAATACTTTCTTGAGGGTCAATTCTATTTTTTACCCCCATCATTTTAGCCGTGGCCCGAGTTAGCATCATAAGTCCCCTCACGCCTGTGGGAGAGAGGGCTGTCTCGTTCCAGTGAGATTCTTGGTAACTAATCGCGGCCAGTAATTTCCAATCCCAGCCAATCTTCTCAGCTGCATCGATAAAGAATTTTTTGTATTTGGGAAGTCTTGATTTTATTCTTTCATTGAACTTGTTAATATCGTAGGGGTCGAAATCTTGTTTAGTTGCATAGTATTTTTCTTTTAATGACTTAAGGCCTTTCTTTTTAAAGATATCGTTAAACCAAGTATTATAAATACTTTTTAATTCCTCGTTTCCTTTGTTCATCGCCCAGGCAACTTTATCTTTTTTACCAATGGTGAATGCAAGACGAAGATCAGGGTAAAACATTTGATTTAGTTTTCTTATGTTTGAGTCAATAATAGTGCAGTCAGCTTGATGTTCCTGAACCTGCTCAAAAGTATGGTCTTGCGAGTCCTCTTGGTCTTCAATCCAAGTGAGGTTGGGGAGTTGCTTTTTTTCTTTTGATAGCATTTCAACATAACTAGTATTTTTAGGAACGATGACTCTCTTTCCTTCAAGGTCTTTGATCGACTTAACATTTTGGCTTTTGTGACAAATGACCTCTTGATTAACTTCCATATAAGAATCTGTAAATATGAGGTCCAGCTTTCTTTTTTCCGTTATCGTGAGGCTACCTATAGCGATATCTGCTTTATGGAGAACAAGCTTTTCCAAAAGCTTTTCAGTACTGTCTTCAGTATCGATGATCAATTCCACTTTTAGCCACTTAGCAAAGTCCTTGAGCATTTCATACTCGAATCCAGCAGCGAAGCCGTCTCGATCTTCAAAATAGCTGGTGGGAGAGTTACGAATGACAACTCTAAGTTTATTTGATTTTTTGATATCATAAAGAGTTCGAACTTCATCTTGTTGACATGAACTCATGATGAAAAGCGCGAAAAGAAGGAATAGTCTCATTCCTCTATTTTATGTTCTAAGACATTTTTTGCAATAAAGTCAGTTATTTGCCGGCTTTAAATTGGCAATTCTTTTAACGAAGCCTTTTAAAAATTTCTCGATGACATTTCCTGTAGAATTAAGGCTGAGTGCAGTTGCATCTCTTGCATTAACCTTTTGTAGATAATGGTAATATTCTTGCAAGTCTTCCTCACTCATATAGTTATAGTTCATATCCATAACTTTTTTCATCGCTGCTAGCTGTGCTTGTGCTTGAGTTTTTGCAATTTTCTTCGATTGTTCTTGAGCTTCATTTATATTGATCTCTGGCTTCATGGCAACAGTCATCGTTGTGTATGTGGTCTGGAAAAGTTTTTCCATAAGAAGCTCTGTTTGCTCCATCGTATTGCCTTCATCGAGGATATGATCAATTAGGTTTCTTTTGTCTTGTGATATTTCTGGTAGGTTTCCTGACTGAAATGCTTGAACAATATCGTCTTTATGTGCCTCTCCAAGTTCTTTGAGTTTCGCAGAAAGAGGATGCTCCATTATCTCTAAAATTTTATGCAGGTCTTCTTCGTGTAATTTTGCATATTCATTTTTAAGTTCTTGTTCAAAGTCGAAAGATCTTACATATTCAATAAGTTCTTCACCATTTATTTTTTGAGATTTGACTATTTCTTGAATTGTTTGTTCGAAAGTTTCATTGAAGTCGGAAAGATTACTATAGTTAGTAATTTTATCGATGATAATTTTCTTTGAAGAAACTTCAACAACTTCTTGCGTATTTTGTTTTATAGCACTGGTCGTTGTGGTTACTTCTTGAGCTACCGCTGTTGGCAGAGCAATTGAGTCAGCTTCCTGTGGAAGTAAGGTCTCAATAGGATCCTTTTGATTTCTAGACAAAATAACTAGGGCAGTGACAGATAAAAGTAATAAGGCGGCAGTAAAGATTTTGGATTTTGATGTCTTCATGGGGTCTGTATACGTTGAAGTGAATGAGTATTCAAAAGAATAGTAAAATTTTTACCCTAAAGGCAAAGTTTTCGAGTGTGATTTCTTAGGTTTACCTTAAGTCTCTTAAGTTTCGATGAGATTCAAAATATCAAATTATACTTAGGATTAGCTTATGTTACGACAGCTTTTTGTGCTCCTCACGGTTTTATTAACGGTATCTTTTGCCAAAGCAGAGGTACATTTTACTCATTTTAAACCGACTTCAAAGTTTAAATCTGATCACAAGGCTGCTGTTTCACCAGTAATTGATGAGCTTTGGAAGAAAATAAAAGACGAAGGTTATAAGGCAGTTAATGGAGCGATAAAAAAGATTTTTGATCAAAGACAGCAAACCACAATTGGGCAGTATAACTTTCCTGAAATGAATTGGAGTGCGAACCTCGATTCCGATATTCAACTCGCAGTAGTGAGAACTTTGGAACCTCGCCTAGATCAAGAAGGATGGATTGTGCTAGACAGACTTGTTCTTGGAATAGGGGCTCAAGCGTACCTGACTACTTTAAGAGATGCTGGAGAAATAGAGATTTCTGATCGTCAGTTAAGGCTATTTGCAGGGGTTTTTTATAAAAGAGAATATACTTATCAGCATTTTGCCGACTCATATAGAGAAGGTCTGACAGGGGATATCGACAAGTTACTGAAAAGTTTTCAAAAGTTTCAAGGTTTAAACTTTGTTTCTATTGATGAGAATGAACAGGTTAAACAAGAAGAATATTTGAGTGCAGATATTGGTATGAGTGTGAATTCACCTTCTATCTATTACTTAAGTATTGAAGGTGGCGCCACAGTCTATTTCAGTAAATTAAGTAGTGTGGCTTTTCAAAAGTTTTTTGATACAAACCAAAACAACGAAACACTTAGGCTTTCACATCAGAGCGTGAAAGTTACAGGGACTAGCTTACAATTAGAGCTTCAACTAGACTTTCTAAATCTTTTAAAGATTAAACTACTAGGTGGAGAATACAGCAATTCTCTTTCTAAGAGTTTAGTATCTCATTATCAATTTGAAAGCTCACGATTAGAAACTGAACCTAAAAACTCTGAACTATATAAGGCTCTAGTGAAGGTGAATAAGGGCGATAGTCCTTCAAAACTAGTTGCACTTGATCCTTTCAAAAGTGGTCGAGAGGATTCAACTGTAAGTAATGAAAATTTAGCATTGTATGCTCTTATGTGGGGTAAGCTTTGGGGGAATTTATCTGAAGAAATTGAAATGAATCAAGGTTCATGGCAAAGATTTTTTTATAGGTACCAACAAGAAAGAGTCGCTTTCGATAGAAGCTTACTCGATACAGTTTTTAGGTCTAGTGATTTCTCTCGGTATAAAAGTCGTGAAGTTGAAAATGTTTTGTTTGAATTTGAAGCACCTATAAAGCAGTCGGGTGGATATGATCTTCCTTATGATACTCAGGTCTCTTTAAGGATGAGTAAAGAGTTCGCCGCGAAGTCTGCTCGATCAGAAGATAAGAAAAAACTGCGTTCTTTAATTGATTCTTTCGAAAATACTGACGGGGGAGTTGTTCAAGGTATAGATGAGAGTGATATTAGAGCTCCTTTCTTTCTGGATATGAGTGCAAATGTTTCTACTGATGGAGTTGAGTTTTTCTTCTCGTTAACTCCTGTGGAAAGAAATTCAGCCTTTTTATTTATTTGTAGTGGATCTTTGAATCCAGGGAAACTATCTAAAAAAGTCCGCCGATGCATAAATACCTTTGGTCAGAGGTATCAAAAGGTCTTAAATGAAAGAGACCAAAATGGAAAATTTTCTGTCTCGAAATTTAAGAGTTTTATGGAACATCTTGGTCAAGCTGCTGAAAATTTCTCAGCTTTTAAAATGCTATTTGGTCATAACAATGTTCAGCTTAGCGGAAGGTTCACAGGAAAAACTGAAAGTGGTGACATGTTTCAAACATTTTTTAAGGAAGGCGATTTTCAGGGATTTGGTGTGGTGAAGGATGCGGTTATTGCCCATTAAATGTGGGAAAGTGCTGAATTCACTCAAGTGAGCTACTTACTCTGAGTTTGGTTAAGTGCTTGTAATGATGAAAGTTTTAAAGAGAATTTGATATCCGACCGATAGGATTTGAGTAGTTTGATAAAATAGCTCTACTAGTTCGAATTTGAGGTTGTATTTGAGAAAACTGAGTTCTTTATTCTTCATTATTGCGCTTACTTCATGTCTGCAACCTGTCCCTGTTGAAGAGGTTCCTGTTGCAAAAGATGAGACTTCTAGTGCGACAGATAATAATTCAAGCGATTCAACCGAAGAAGAATCCAGTGTTAACCGAGATATAGATGGTGGGAATGACCCATTACTTGTTTATCAGTGGCATCTTGATAACTACGGTCAAAGAGGTGGGACATCAGGTGAAGATCTAAATGTAATGCCGCTTTTTAGCTCTGGAAAAAAGGGAAGTGGTGTCGTAGTTGCAGTTGTTGATGATGGACTTGAAGCCGAACATAATGATCTCTGGAAAAATTTCAATTCCGATCTTAGTTATAACTATATAAATTTCTCTAAAGATCCGACCCCTGCTTCGGCTCAAGATTATGGTCATGGAACAGCATGTGCTGGAATTATTGCCGCTAGAGATTCAAATGATGAGGGGGGAAGGGGTATTGCTCCTAGGGCCACTCTGGTCGGATACAACCTACTCGCAAAGTATTCTAGTATCAACACATATGATGCCATGAGAAGAAATAGATCAGTTGTAGATGTTTCTAATAATAGTTGGGGACCTCCTGACGGTTATGGAGATTTAGTAGAGGCTGAAGCTCTGTGGATGGCTGGACTCGAAGATGGTCTGAGGCAAGGTCGTGGTGGGAAAGGAACAGTTTATATTTTTGCAGCTGGAAACGGTGGGGAAATTTATGATCTTTCAAATTATGATGGGTATGCTTCATACCCTGGTATCATCGCAGTTTCGGCAATAGGTGATGATGGTCGGTATGCAGACTATTCTGAAATGGGTTCTAATATATGGGTTGCAGCTCCTTCTGAGGGGCAAAGTGAAACAGCTATCACCACAACAGACTTATCCGGGGGTGCTAGGGGATATAACAAGTCTTCATTATCTAATCTTTCAGATAGAGATTATACAACGACTTTTAATGGTACATCTGCAGCGGCCCCAATGGTGACTGGAGTGGTTGCTTTAATGCTAGAAGAAAATGAAAATTTGTCTTACCGAGATGTGAAGGCGATTCTCGCCAAGACAGCGAGAAAGAACGACCCAACTAATGCAAATTGGACGACGAATGCAGCTGGTCTCAATATCAATTATAATTATGGTTTTGGAGCAGTTGATGCTACAGCCGCTGTTAATGCTGCATCATCTTGGACAAATCTTCCGGCACAAGTCATCGAGAGATGGCCCCTTGCTGGTGAAATGGCCTCTGGGGAAACAATTGATGATGCAGGAACAGAAGTCACTTCAGATATAGTGATTAGTTCTTCAGGCATAAGTGAAATAGAGTTTGTTCAAGTCGAAGTTAATATAACCCATAACGATTGGGGAAATTTGACGATGTATTTAAAACGAAGTGGTTCGAGCACTACAGAAGCTGTACTAAGTCTGGCCCATCCTTGTTTTAATTCTTCATTCAGTGTCACCACTTGTACTCGTTCAAATAATACTTATACATTTGGTGTGGCAAGGTTTATGGATGAAGATCCTAACGGAACTTGGACTCTTAGTGTTGTTGATGGGGACTCAACTAAAGACGGTCGATCTGGGGTTCTAGATAGTTGGAGGCTAAAAGTTTATGGCCATTAAATTGATACTTAGTTTTTTTGTCGTGACTTCTACCGTGGTAGCTCAAGATAAAATAGAATTCAAAGAGCATGGGCGCGAAAATAAAATATTCGTCATTGAGAATGAGGTCATGCTTCATAACGATGGAGTTATTCCTACACGTGTACGAACCAATTTACGTGGTGCCCGTAGAATTGGCCAAGATGATAAGGTTTCCGAAATTTTTGCGGACACTGAAGATGGAAGTGGAAGACTGAGGTCTCTTCCTGGGGGCATTATAATTGAGCTAAAAGAAGGCGTCGATGGCAATCAATGGGCGTCTCATAAAGGATATAAGATATTGAGAGAGCTTAGTAACAATCAATTCATGATTTCGTCATCGCCAGGTAGAAAAACCCTTGAGGAAATGGATGCTGTAAGAGAAGATAACGATGTAAAGTCTGTGAAAGCGAATTGGTGGACTAATATTGCTCCTAAAAAAGCGGTGGATGCATCTCAATTTAAACGAACAGAAAGTTTTAAATTTAATAGAGATTAATGCAAAAAATAGCTCAAGAAATTTTTGAATCCCTAAAACCGAATAATAGTTTAAAAACTTTGGTGCAACAGAATAACTTAGATTTTAATGGTTATCATTTAGTTGCTATTGGAAAACCAGCCTCTCATTTTGCCAAAGCAATTGATGAATCTTTTGAATTAAAATCAGTTCTGGCAGTAGTTAAAAAAGGGCATGCCATAAAAGCCAAGTTTGATCAGTGGCAGTTGGATCATCCCGTTGTATCAAAAGAAAATTTGATAAAGACTGAGGAACTTCAAAGATATTTATCTCAATTTTCAAGTGATGAAAAAATCCTTTTTTTGGTTTCTGGAGGTGCCTCTGCTCTATTAAGTTCTCCGAAGTTACATTTCGAAGATTTTCAAAAACTCTGGCTCGAAATGCTTAATAACGGCTGGCCAATTGAGGAAATGAATAAAATTCGAATCCTAGCTGATCGTATCAAAGGAGGGGGGCTCTTAAAGTCTGTTCATTCAGTTAAAGTCACAAACCTATATGTTAGTGATGTGCCTGAAGATCATTTTGATTTGGTAAGTTCATCACCAACAAATACCGTGGCACTAGATAAGGTAGAAGTCGGCCGTCTTATTGAAAAGCTCTCAAACTCAAAAATGAAAGAAGACTTGGGCTTAATTTTAAACTCCCTGCAAACTGAACAAAGAAAAACTGAAAACTATCTTTTGCAGTCTGCACAGACCCTTCTTGAAAGTGGAGCGAAAGTACTTAAAAATTACTATCCCGACTATGAAGTTATTATCGACGGTAAAGTTGTTTCAGAAACACCAGAGCAATTTATGGCCAGGCTACCCATTTTAGGAAAAAAGAAAATTTTTATCAGTGTAGGTGAAACTGGAATTCAAGTGGAAAAATCAGGTGGTCTTGGTGGACGCAATTCTCACTTAGTTTGCCTCATGGGACAGGTCCTGAAAAAAAAGCAAAGCTTTGCCTGTCTGGCGAGTGATGGTAATGATGGAAACTCACCTTATGCGGGAGGTTGGGTCAGTAACAATATGATAGGCCCACAAGAACTTAATAATGCCATTAGTGCTTTTGATACCGCAAATTTACTTAAGGCGAAAGGTCTTGCTTTTGACTTTGGACCAAGTGCAACCAACTTGATGGATTTAAGGGTCTTGATCCAAGACTGAAATCCGAACAATCCACTCAGTTATCAATTCATTGTAAACTATTAAAAAACGGTTAAAATATTCAGTAAGAGGTATATTTTATGAGCGAACCGTTTATCCATCCAACTGCAATAGTAGAAGACAATGTAAAAATGGGCGAAGGTGTTAAGGTATGGCACTTTGGTCACGTAAGAGAAAATGCCGTGTTAGGCGATAACGTAACTTTAGGAAAGGGCGTTTTCGTAGATAGCGGAGTTGAAATAGGTGCAAACTCAAGAGTCCAAAATGGTGTTTCACTTTATCTTGGAGTAGAGGTTAATCCTTTTGTATTTATAGGGCCGCATGCTTGTTTTACGAATGATTTGAGACCTAGAGCTGGGATGAATAAATGGGATCTGGCGAGAACTGAGCTCGGAACAGGTTGTTCAATTGGAGCTGGAGCTGTCATTGTTTCGGGAACTCGAATCGGAAGGTTTGCAATGGTAGCTGCTGGTGCAATCGTAACTTCAGATGTGCCTGACTTCACTTTAGCTGTCGGACAGCCAGCAAGAGTTCATTCTCAAATCTGTGCCTGTGGAAAATCAAATATTACAAAACCTAAAATGAGAGAAGATTATATTCTCGATTGTTGTCATGAAAGATTAACTCCAGAGCTTATAAAAGTTGCTGAAGATGTTTTGAGTAGAATTATATGCTAAGGTTAGGAGTTATCGTCCCTTGTTTTAATGAAGAGGAAGCTCTTCCTCAGCTGAGAGAGCGACTCAAAGAATTTGATCAAGCCGTAAAAAAAAATTATCAACCGGAATACTATTTCGTAGATGATGGAAGTACAGACCGTACTTATGAAATTTTAAAAGAATTTTTTCAAGAAACAAACCATCATATTTTAAAGCATGAAGTTAATTCAAATCTTGGTGCGGCAATCAAAACTGGTATTGGAGCGGCTCAAGGATGTGAACGTCTTTGCTTTTTAGACAGTGACTGCACTTATGATCCAATGATCATCATTCCTATGTTAGAAGAAGTAGAAAAAGGAAGCGATGTGGTCGTCGTTTCTCCTTACCATCCTCAAGGTGCAGTTGAAGGTGTTCCGAAGTGGCGTTTGTCTTTAAGCCTTGGATTATCTCTAATTTATCGTTTTGTATTGCGAGCAGATATTCATACATTTACCGCTATGGTTTGGGCGATGAAGTCTTCCGCCTTACCGGCAAAGCTTTCAGATAAAAATGATTTTACTTTTTTGACGGAAAATCTATTTGCTATCTTGAGAGCAGGTGGAAAGGTTAGCGAAAAGCCAACAGTCCTTACTCAACGAAAATATGGGCAATCCAAGATGAGGGTTTTGGCCACGATCAAAAGTCATTTAGGAATCATTAAAAAAATTATTTTAGGAAAAATATGAAAGTAGCTGTTGTTCTTGGAACCCGACCTGAGTTTATAAAACTAAGTAGCTTTTTAAGAGAAGCTCCCAAATCTTTTAAAGTCATTCCCATTCATACAGGACAGCATTATGACCTCAATATGTCAGAGGGAGTGATAAAAGAATTAAAACTTCCTAAAATGAAGTATCATATAAAACTTCCAAAAACTGGTTTCGAAAAACAATTGGCAAAGATGAGTGTTGATCTTGGTGAAATATTTAAAAAAGAAAAGCCAGACTATGTGCTTGTTCAGGGTGATACCAACTCAGCAATGATGGGGGCTTTGATTGGCAGGAGACTTGGTATCGAAGTCATTCATGTTGAAGCTGGTTGTCGCTCTTTTGATAAGAGGTCTCCTGAAGAGCAAAATAGAAAGTTAATAGATAGTATTTCAGATATTTATTTTTGTGCAGATAGAAAGTCAGTAGATCACCTACGAAATGAAGGTGTTACTAAAAAAGTATTCTTTTCTGGTAGTACTGTTTTTGATGCCGCAAAGTGGGCTTCAATGGCCAAATCTGATGTTCTAGAGAAATTTAAATTGAAAAATGAATCCTACGTTGTTGCCACTCTTCATCGTGCCGAAAACATGGAAGATTTAACTGAATTCAAACAAAAAATAGAATTCATTAACCAAACCGCTAAACTGATGCCGGTAGTTTTTCCAATTCATCCAAGAACGAAGAAATTCTTAAAAGAAAAAAATATTCAGTTAGCAAAAGAAGTAAAGGTCATACCTCCTCAGACCTATCTTCCCTTTATTGTTATTCTAAAAAACTGTCGTTTTGTTATCTCTGATAGTGGGGGAATACAAGAAGAAGCCGCCTTTTTTAATCGGCCTTGTTTGATATTGAGAGACGCTACAGAATGGACTCGACTAGTTGATATTAAGAAGAACTTTCTTATTAAGAAAATAACAAAAAAAACTACGCAACTGGTGGACAAAATCATTAATGATGATACCTTTTACCGCGAGAATCGATTGATTAAAGCACCTGGTATTGGGACTGGGGCCACTAATAAAATCATCTCTAAAATAAAAAATGGCTGATGACTTATTTAAAATTAAATTCATAATGAAGCTAGCAGGAGTTTTGCACCGCTATGGAGCAAGCTCGGATAGAATTGAAGCGGCTATGTACCAAGTCGCTGAGAAAATAAAACTCAAGTCTGAGTTCTTCTCTCTACCCACTAGTTTCATGGGGCATTTTGTAACCCAAGATGGTAATGAGTACACGCGAATGCTAAGACTTGAACCAGGGAAGATTAACTTAGAAAAACTTCATCATGCCGATGAAATGGTTGATCTTGTGATTGATGAGAGTATTTCTTTGGGGCAAGGAATTCAGATCCTTGATGACCTCGTTCAGAAAGAAAGTAAACATCCAGAGTGGCTAGTAAATCTTTCTATCATGCTGCTTGCTGCTGGAGTCACCATTATTCTGAAGGGGTCTTTGATCGATGCATTACTGGCCGGAACTTTAGGGCTCATGTCTGGTCTTTTAAGTTCGACAGTTAAAATCGAAAGAATTGATACTATTTTGGAAGGTGTGTTGTGCTTTATAATAGGTTTTTGTGCCTTTGGAGCAGCTCATTTTTTTCCAACGGTTAATCCTCAAATCGTAATTCTATCGGCGATTATCTATTATATTCCAGGTCTTAGTTTAACTATGGCGATGGGAGAAATATCTTCTCAGAATTTGACTGCAGGGACTGCAAGGCTTGCTGGAGCGATTATTATCTTATTAAAGATTGGATTTGGAACCTTTCTAGGAGGTACCCTTGCTCAAAAAATTTGGGTAGTAAACGCTACTCCAGTTCTTCAATCTACGGGATGGTTATTAATTCCAGCAGTTTTACTTGTGGCCTCAACTTTCGTGATTTCATTTCAGGCAAGATGGCAGGAAACTTTTTGGATTGTACTTGCGGGATGTTCAACATTTGCCATGCACACTCTTGTCAAAGCTAGCTTTGGAAATCTGATTGGGACATTAATTGCAGGGATCTATATTGGGGTTATTTCAAACGGTTATTCAAGAGTCTTAAATAGACCGTCTTTAAATATAACATTGCCTTCAATTATTCTACTCGTTCCAGGGTCGGTTGGATTTAAAGGGTTTGAATTTCTTTTTATCAATCAAACGATTTCAGGAATCAATCAGCTTTTTAATACCTTCAATATAGGTTTGGCATTGGTTGCTGGTACCTATTTTGGAAGTTTAATTATTAAGCCTCGTCGGATGATATAAACGGCAAGAGTAGGATCGCTAAAGCAGTAAATAATGTGACGATTATTGCACCTGCTGGCATGTCAAAATGATAGCTTATAAACATTCCAATAAGTGATACGAGGACACCTATACTCCATCCTATGAGTAACTGATTTCTGATAGTCTTTGCGAGCATAATGGCAAATTGAGCTGGCACAATAAGAAAGGAAAATACAAGGAGAATTCCGGCCAATCCAACTGACGAGGATATAACCACGCCAAACAAAGCATAAAACAAAAAGACCCACACGAAGTGATATGATTTGCCCTCTGAAAGGTCGAAAAAAACTTTTCTAAAAGCAAAATGTAAAATTGCGACTATTGAGTAAATAGCAGTTGTTTTAATTATATCTGGCCAGGTCACCCACAAAATTCTCCCGATAAGGACTTCTTTTATATGTTCTGATCCGTGGGCCAAGGTGTTAAGAATTAATATGACACTTGCTGATGCAAAGGCGTACACAATTGCAATCATGACCTCTTGAGAGAGATTCTGTTGAGATTTTCTAATGAAGGCAAAATAAAGTGCAGCGACAAAAGTAAAAACAAGTGAGATTAAATATGATCCACTCCCGTGATGCTCCACATGAAATAAAATAGCGACAGTGCTTCCAAGACTCGCCACTTGAGCGAGGGATAAATCAATAAACACTATTCCACGTTTTAAAACATGAAGGCCTAGGTAGCAATGAATTCCTACCAGAATGAAGCACATGATAAATGAGGGAAGAAGAAAGCTAATGGCCTCACTCATAAAAGATTTTGCCTATTTCTTCATATAGCTCAAATAGATCAGTAATTTTTGGGCTGCCATCTACTGCAACTGGTATTGTGTGCACTTTTAGATTTGGAATTTCGTATTCAATTTTATGGGCAACGGAATCATCAAAATAATTCTCAATAAGGACATGTTTGATCTTTTCATTTTTTATTCTATCAATGACTTGCATGATATGTTTTGCTGTAGGAGGAATTCCCGGTTTAGGTTCAAGAACTTCTACAAAGTCGATTTGAAATTCAGAATAAAAATAACTTAGTGTTCTATGGTAGCTGATTACCTTTTGGTTGGGCTTTATTTTTGCGTGAAGTTTATCAAGAAGTGTCTGCATTTTCTCTTTGAACTGAACATAGTTTTTTGAAAATGCTTTTGCAGATTCAGGTTTTAATTGGCTTAGTCTTTGAAGAACAGCTTCGCCAAGCTTGATAGAGTTTTTAGGACCAAGCATGAAATGTGGGTTTCCTTGAGGGTGAATATCTCCATCAGCTCTCGTGACTTCTCTGTCTTTAAACACTTCCAAAAGATTGACGTATTGAGAGGCTATCATATGCCTTTGACTGGCATCTCTAAGCTCAGGTCTTCTTGCTCCTCTAACTAAAAGTGGAAGCCACCCTCCCTCTAAACCAAGGCCCAGAGAGATTAAGAGGTCTGCCTTTGCAAGCTTTACCATATATGATGGCTTGGCTTCGAGGTAGTGAGGATCTTGAACTCCTTTTGTTATGGAGAGAACTTCAACTTCAGTACCTGCAATTTCTTTAACTAGGCTCGCAAGATTTGTGGTTGTCGTAACAACCTTAAACTCAGCCAGTGCATTAGAGATAAACAGAAAACAAATTAGTATCTTAGTAAGCGTGTGCAGGGTGGGCTCCTATGCTAATATTGAATTGTAGGGCAATTCTTTGTTCACGCTCTAAACTTTTATAGTCTATTTGATCGTACTGTAGCCTAATCGCTGAGAACTCAGATGAAACAAATGCAAGTAGTGCTGAGTAAGCTTCTGTGTCCACATTCTCATCGCTAAATTGAACATCAAGAGATTCATATTGTGCTTGTACATACCAGCGGCGGTCAAGTTGGTAACGCATAAAACTCATCCAGCCATCAAGTTGCTCTCTTTCTTCGCCTCGGCGATATTTTTTAAGAAATTCAGTCGACCAAATAAATGAGTTGTAGATACTTTTAGATGCAGGTCTCCATTTAAAAGTTAGATCACTTCCTTGAAGAGCGGTGTAATTTGAGTTTTCATCTTCGGAGTCTTTGGGTGCATAATTCATACCAGAGAGTCCCCACTCAAGAGTTAAGTTATCTGTAATATCCCAAAGATTTTTCCAGCGAGCAGTAGCCGCCATAGCATGTTTTGACTCACCAAAAAGGGTTTCGTTATTAGGTTCAAATATTTGAATATTTAACTCACTAAACCAAGAGGTCGGTATTAGAGTAGAGTAGCCAAAACCCGCCTGAGTAAGACCATCGCCTCCAAAAACAGCTTGTTGTATCATTGGTCTATAAATGAAAGGAAGTGCGTGAGTGTGAACAGCATTATATTTTCCAAAATTCACATAGAATTGACCGGCCTTTAAAGTGTGGCCAGAAATATTTATCGTTTCAATGAATGCTTCTTCAACATGGAGGACAAAATCTTCATGGCCTGAATGTTCCTCCTCTTCCTCCTCTTCTTCCTCATCATGGTGAGCACCACGTTCTTTGTGAATACCAAGTGCCACTTGCGCTCTAAAATAAGCGTCAACGTCTGAAGTGAATTGCATTTCCACTTCTTGCATTGAAAATCAATCTTCATCGTTGTCGACTTCATGGTTTTCCATAAGCATCAATGCATTGATACTGGTTGCAGGATTAAAAGTATTTCCGCGAGATCGTAGCATCGTATTTTGTGCATATAGATTGGTAGTTATGAATAAACAGATAATTATTAAACGCATTTTGGGCCCTTTTTTTAAGAGCGTCACTGTATAAAAACTTACTTAAATGGTCAAAGGATGCTGCCCTTAATGGGCAGCAATAAGTTGTGGTGCTTCTTTCTGGGAAGTGGGAGAAAAGCGTTTGGCTTTCCATGCTTTGAGTTGATTTAAGATGTCCTGTTCTAGGAGATCGAACAGACTTAAGGGGTCATCGTGCTTGGCAGATGCTTTGAAAGTTGACTCTAAAGATTGAATCACAAGCTCTCCGCGAACTTTTCTAAAAGGCATAGTCATTTTGAGCTTAATTTTTGCATTGTTCGGCGCAAAATCTCTTAGCCTTTCAATCCTCGCCTTGATCTGGGATTCGACCTTTGGTTCAAGGTAAACACCATACTCCATGAGTGAAAAGTTTTTGTTTAGTATCATAACTTAACCTCCTGATATTTAATTAGATGGTTTCAATCTTTTGAGCGTCAAGGGTCGAAGCTCAAAAAAAAATTTCGCTTAGCGTGATATCTTTTATCTATCATTTAATAGGTTTTTAAGAATTGGAATTATTGTCTCCTCTGGTAAGCTAACAGCAAGCTATTATTTAGGAGGTAGTTATGAATTTAAATACAGGAATCAATGAAGGAAAAAGAGAAGAAATTGCGGGCTCTCTTTCAAGGCTTTTAGCGGAAACTTACACGCTATACCTTAAAACTCATAAGTATCACTGGAACGTGACTGGGCCAATGTTTCAAACTCTTCACCTTATGTTCGAGCAACATTATAACGATCTGGCGTTGGCCGTTGATGAGATAGCAGAAAGAGTAAGAGTTCTAGGTGTTAAAGCTCCTGGTTCTTACAATGAGTTTGCTGAGTTATCTCAGATAAAAGAAGATCCAACTAAGGATACCGAAGCCACAGCTATGATTAAAAACTTACTTCAAGACCACGAACAAGTAGTGCGAACCGCTAAGGAAATTCTTCCACAGCTTGAAGGAGCTAACGATGAGGGGACAAATTCACTTTTAGGCGCAAGAATCGAGTATCATGAAAAAACGGCATGGATGTTAAAGAGTTTATTAGGATAAAAAAAAAGGCCCTGAACGGGCCTTTTTTTAATAATCTGAATCAGAGCTAGATTCTAAGCTTTCATCTTCTATGACTTCAGATTGGCCAGATTGGCCAGCATCTGTATCTTCTAAAATGATTGCCGTATCGTCGCCAGCAGATTCATCATCCATAGAGTCTGCGAAAACGTTGAAACTTAGAATAAGGCAGATCAAAAGTAATTTTTTCATCAATTCTCCTTGGTTTTTTCCTAGTATCAGCCCATACTGGATGCAGGTAAAATCGTTTTATTTACCAATTTAATTAGGATAAAACTATGCTTAATCTCAACTATAAACACCTGTATTATTTCTACGTGGTGGCCAAAGAAGGTTCGGTAAAGCTTGCAGCCGAAAAATTATTTGTTTCTCAGCCTACAATAAGTGACCAAATAAAGCTTTTGGAAGAGTATTTCGGTACAAAACTTTTTGAAAGAAGAAATAGAGGGGTCTATTTAACGGCTGATGGAAAATTGGCATTGGACTATGCCCAGAAGATATTCGACCTAGGATCAGAAGTTACTTCAAGACTTCGAAATCAACTCCATATCCCCAAAAAAACAGTTGATATTGGTATATCACCTCAAATGTCTCAGTATTTTTTATTTGAAAAACTAAGTCCTATATTTTCTCAAAAAGGTGTAAGTGTGGTGATCTCAGAAAAGCCGCGGACTCATCTTTTGGCAGAGTTAGAAGAAGAGAAAATCGACATTATTTTTACTGATAGCCGAGAGCATATAACATCAAATATGGCTTCTTATAGAGTTGGTTTAAATAGAACATTTGTTGTGGCCCATAAAAAATACGAAAAATTAAAAAACCAATTTCCAAACTCTTTACAAAAGATTCCTTATTTCGGATACAGTGAGGATTCAAGTTTAAGGTACGAAATAGAGCTTTTCTTTGCACAAAATGACCTCGCACCAAAAATAATTGGGGAAGGGGGAAACATTGAGATGTTTCAGATGGTAACGGAGCAGGGTTTGGCTTTCACTATCGTACCTGAGATTGCCAAAAAAAGGTTGTGTTTGAGTCCAAACATAATAACATTGGGTGAAATTGAGGACTTCCAAACGACAGTTTGGGGAGTTATTAAAAAAGGTAAAAAAGGTCCAGCTCAAAAGCTGCTGAAGGAATTACGTGATGAAAAGAACAATTGAGTTAATGACTCCTGAGCAATTCGAACCAGAGGAGCACTTCTATCCAAAAGCATTAAATTCACAATTACATGCTATGGTTAGTCACTTTTTTAACTTAGATCATAAACAAATTATCAAGAGATATAATCATATTAACCCTCAGGTGGATGGAGTAAAATTAGAAGAGGTTTTAACTTATCAATCTAAATATTTTTTCTGGGGTGGTTCTGATTTGTTTTATGTAACGACAGATACTGGGCGAAGGAGAATGGTTGTTCTTGAGACAAACTCATGTCCTTCTGGGCAGAAATCTATGCCACCTCGTACTGATGCTGATGAGCATAGAGGTTATAGATTTTTAATCGAGAATTCCTTTCTACCTCAATTAAAAAAACGCAGGCTACCAAAAGGGTCTCTCGCAGTTATTTATGATAAGAACTATATGGAAGCTTCTGGTTATGCTTCAACGATTGCAGACCTTACTGGAGAATGTGTTTATCTTATTCCGCACATGAATGAGGAAGAGCAGTTCATTCGGTTTGAAGATGGTGTTATGATTTTAAATTATAACGGACAAGATGTAGCAATTAGAGCTGCATATCGATATGTGACGCAAAAGCCTTGGAATAGAATTCCAATTCAAACTAAAACGTTTATTTTTAACTCGACTCTCGTCTGTCTTTCCGGGGGACGAAATAAACTTCTCGCGAATAAGGCTTATGAATTTTATAACTCAGAACTGGCGGGCTCAGGTCTTAAAATTAATATGCCTGAAACAATTAAAGATGTTTCTAAAGTTGAAATACCTTTATGGGTTGAAAAATTCGGAGGCAAGGCCGTAATAAAAGATCCTTATTCCAATGCCGGTCAGGGTGTTTTTACAATCACAAGTCAAGAAGAGCTCGATGCTTTTATGGAGAATGAATATAATTACGATCAATTCATTGTTCAAAGTTTAATTGGTCATTACGATTGGAGTTCAACAGGTTCTCAAGGTAGATTTTTTCATGTTGGTACGGTTCCAAACAAAAAGAATAATATTTTTATCGCCGATCTCAGGATGATGGTTTACTCCTCACCAGCTGGATTTATGCCTTGTGCTTTATATGCAAGAAGAGCAAAGTCACCTTTGTCGGCAAATCTTTCGGGACCAAGCTGGGATGTATTGGGTACAAATCTTTCAGTGAAAAAAGGAACCAATCAGTGGGAATCAGATGTATCCAGGCTTTTGTTAATGGATAGAAAAGACTTTAATAGCTTAGGAATTGGTATTGATGATTTAATTGAAGCCTATATTCAGACTGTGCTTACCATAATTGCTATCGATAAAATGGCCGAAAAGCTTATCAGTAAGAAGGGGACATTTCGCCAAAAGCTTTTTACTTCGCTAGATAATGATCAGTCACTCTTAAAGGAAATTAGAATTCAATGAAAAATGTTATCAATATTAAACAGAAAGAAGATTTTAAATTATCAGCTTTAAAAAAAGGTGAACTCCATAGATTTTCTCTTCACTTATCTGATAACTCTCTTGGAGTTCCCTGGAGAGTGCCAGTAATAGTAATAAAAGGTGAGAAGAAAGGACCTACTTTTGGTATTACGGCTGCAGTTCATGGAGATGAGTTAAATGGAATTTCGACAATATTTAAACTCATTGAAAATATAGATCCAAAGAAATTGGCGGGAACTTTAGTTTTAGTTCCTATAAGTAATGTTCCTGGTTACCTCGCAAATCAAAGATACTTTTCTGATCATGCGGACTTAAATCGTATCATGCCAGGTGCTCCAGAGGGAAAAGCTTCTGATATTTATGCTCATCAGTTTACTCAAAAGATAGTGAAGAAGTTTGATTACCTGTTAGACCTGCACACTGCTAGCCATGGAAGAGTGAACTCTCTATATATTCGTGCTGATCTTGATAATGATCAAACTAAAGAATTAGCCTATCTTCAAAATCCACAAATCATCGTTCAAAAATTTGATGAAAATGGAACGCTAAGAGGTTGGGCCAATGATCATGGTATTCCATCAATTACTATTGAGATAGGAAATCCAAATGCATTTCAACATAATCTTATTGATGAAACTCTCGATGGAATTTTGAATACCCTTAGGCATTATAAAATGGTTAAAGGTGAAGTAAGGCCTCTAGTAACTGATGCTGTAATCTGTGAAAAGTCCTATTGGATATACTCTAAAAGAGGAGGAATAATTGATGTTTTTCCTCAGTTAACAGATAGAGTTCGTCGTGGAGAAGTGATTGCAAAAGTTTATGATGTTTTTGGTCAGGTAAAAGAAGAGGTTGTGGCAAACCGCTCTGGGATTGTCATTGGAAAGAATGTGAGACCTAATTGTGATGCAGGAACAAGGGTATTGCATCTCGGAGTACTTCTCTCAGACATTGATGAACAGGAGTTTAACGAGATCCTATAAGCTTGAAATTAGACACTCGATAAAATAAATGTTTTAATTTTAGTCACCATGGCTGAGTACTGAAGCGATCTTCTGCTTTTTCTAACAGGATAACCCCCAAAAAAAGGAATCCTATGCAACTTAACGTTGGTGACTTTATCTCTGGAAAGAGTATCTCAATCGGTAAATATCTTGGTGAGAACACTATTAATGATACCAAGTTTCATAAAATTTTTGATACATCAAAAAACTTAGTTATTTATGTTCCAGTAGGAAATGAAAGTGATCTTAGAAAACTGCCAAGTAAAACTACGGTAGAGAAATATTTAAATATGTTCAACGATCAAGAAGTTATCGACTGCCAAGAAATCGATGGTAGTCGTTATAAATATCTGAAAGACAAAGTTTCTCAATCTCAATTCAAGTCTAGTATCGAAGTTCTACATGATCTTTGTGTTTTAAAAAAGAAAAGAGAAATTTCTGCTTCTGAGAGAAAGCTTTTAAATTCTCTTGAGGAAAAATTAGTTCCAGAATTGACTCATATTTCTAGTATGAAACAAGAGGAAATCGAAGATAGAATTCATTTTGTTGCTTAATTGGCAATTAGTGGAAAGCTAAAACCGATCAACAATAAATTTCCAAATTGAAGATATTCATCACTTGTACCGCTTTGTTCTAGTTTCGAGGCGGTTTCAATTTTTGCATTAACAGAAACCCAGTCTTTTAGGTGATAAGAGTATTCTGCTGACAGCACTGGATGTTTTTCGTGATAAGAGCGTCCGTCATACTCAACATATGGTCTACTTGAAAGAGAGATATAAAAAATATGTCTTTCTTTAAATTCGTATCCAAAGAAGATGGAGTTATAAGCAATCTGCATGTCATGAGAATAGTCTCCTGAATCAGAGCTTTTGAGGTGAGCCGCGAAGTTATAAACCTCACTTTCTATACCAAACTCATAATGCCCATAGTGGACTCCAAATTTTAAAGCGTAACTTAGGTCATTACTTCTTAGCACGCCGGTATCTCCATCGTGTTTAATATTTGCGGAGTCCATCATATTCACAAATATTCCCGGTTCGATGAAGACCTCTTGGGCCATCGAATGATTAAAAGAAATTAAACAAAATAAGAGAGTCGTCGTTAGTAGTTTTTTCATAACAACAATTCTAAGCGAATAAATTTTTACAAACATTGAGCTAGGTCAGTATTAGACTTTTTTTACGAACTCTGATTTTAGGCCCATATGGCCGAAACCATCGATTTTACAGCTGATATCATGTCCATCTGCTGAATCTGGATTAAGCTTGATGTTTTTAGCTTTGGTCCCAACTTTTATTGGAGTAGAGGACCCTTTAACTTTTAGGTCTTTAATCACAGTAACGGTATCACCATCAGCTAGTATATTTCCATTGGCATCTTTGATTACGCTTGGATCATTTGCAGCATCAATTTCGGGATTAAATTCGTGTGCACATTCCGGACAAACCCATAAAGATCCGTCGTGGTAACAGTAAGGTGATTGGCATTTAGGGCATTCTTTTTGATCGTCAGACATGCCCTATATTAACTTATGATTTCTTATTGAGCGAGAAAAAATTTAGCAATCGATTCAGCTGCACAGTATTCAGCGTCTATGATAAATTTCCCTAGACTACCGCATCCGTTTTTTGGATCAATTGGGTAGCCATGCCTCATACCTTTAATTGAGACAAGTTTGATATTCTCTGAGTTACCATGAACATTAGTCCACTGCTTTAAAATATAGTGAGCCTTTTTATAGCTTACGAATTCATCAGAGGTTCCGTGAACAATCATAACGCTTGGCCATTTTCCGTTGAATGGTCCAGCGGCAGCTCTTATTGCATCTCCTCTCTGTTGAGAGCTAGGAAATGGAAACTGAAAGCCATACATACAAGACCAAGCATTGCTTTGGTTGGTGGCACAGCCCACGGGTAGTCCTGCCACGATAGCTCCCGCCTTAAAGTATTCAGGGTAGGTTGCTAGGAGTATGTTTGTCATTGCTCCGCCAGCACTAAGCCCAGTTACAAAGGAGTCCTCAACGTTGTATTTGGATTTCATATAATCGATCATATGAGAAATAGAGGCTATCTCTCCGTGACCTCTCGTTATGTCGGAAGCTTGAAACCAGTTAAAGCATCGCCAATTATTGTTTGTTTTCGTTTGTTGTGGAAGAAGAAGCACCATTCCGTATTTATCGGCAACCTTCGTCCATCCTATTTCGTCGTCGAAATCTGAAGCCGCCTGAGCACAACCATGTAATAGAACCACGAGAGATTTAATTTTTGTTTCTGGCACATAGGTGTACATTTTTAGTTCACCTGGGTTTGGTCCAAAATCATTTACTTGGTTAAGGGTAATCTGTGCTTGAGCATAATTAATAATTAAACTTATAAAAATAATTAATTTCATACTCTCTCCAATAGATTCTCGATATTCTTAATTGTCTCTTTTTTTGCTTGTTCTAAAGACTTATTTCTTGTGGTCACAGCATCCATAATTGATCCAGAAATAAGGTTTTGAATTTGCTTTGCTTTTAATTCAAGTTCGAGTGGAGGAAGATCAATTTGGCATTCCTGCGAAAGTACTAAAAGAATTCTCTCCACACCACGAGTACGAAGCTCGTCATTTAAATTTCTATATTCTTCGTCGATTGTACATAGGTAGTAAAAAAGTAACATGACTGAGAGTTCAGAAGGGTTTGTTTCGGCCCATAAAAACGGTGACTCAGCATATCTCTTTATAGATTCTCGCCCATCTTTGGCACCCTCTAAGTGCTCTGTAAGTATTCTTTTGTAATTTGAGTTGATGTACAGAATGCAGGCTTTAAATATGTCCGCCTTGTCATTGAAGTGGTAGGCGATATGTGCTCTGCGAGTCTCGAGTTTTTCCGCAATTGCTTGATATGTTGTTTTTTCGAAACCAATTGTCGCGATGCAGTCTATTGCAGCCTTGATAATCTCAAGTTTCTTCATGTCCCCTTTAGAAGGACGTTGATCAAAAAAGTTCTGAAATCCGGTCGTATCCATCGGGTATTTTCTAACATGCGTTTTTTCAATAGACAAAAGATTTTTACTCTGGGTATAAAAAAAATTGTACGTAGGTATAAAAATGAAAATAAGAAGCAATCAAAATTTATTTAATGCGGAAGTCGAGGGAAGCGGAGCGCCTATTCTTTGCTTATCTGGCTTTGGCTGTGATCACTATAACTTTGCTTGGCTTGAACTTACTGGCCTAAAGGTGAAGTTAGATAATAGAGGATTTGGAGGTAGTGAGAATAATCTAGAAAATTATTCAATTCTCCAACTGGCGCAAGATGCAAACAGTGTCATGAATATTCTTGGCTATGAAAGCTACCATGTCGTTGGTATCTCCATGGGAGGAATGATTGCTCAAGAATTAACGCTGAGATTTCCTACCTCTGTAAAAACTTTAAGCCTTCTGTGTACTACTGGCCCGGGTGATGAATTTGTTTCACTGCCAAAATTGACTGAAGATGATTTAAAGAAATTTTACGAATTAGATCCAGAAGTGGCAGCGAGAAGAGCTGTAAGTGCTACTTGTTACCAGGAAAATAAAATTGATTCGATTGTAAAGCTTAGGTGTGCACACCCGGCGAAACTTTCAGAGGTATTAAAGCAGAAAAGAGCAGTAGATGAGTTTCTGAAAGAGCCAATTCCTCTATCGGAAATAAATGTACCAACTCTTGTTATGACAGGTGCAAATGATAGGTATGTTTCTCCTAGAAACTCTCATCTTATTCACCAAAAAATTAAAAATTCAAAACTAATAGAAGTTGAAAACACGGATCACTTATTCTTCTTAGAAGAACCTAAGATTGTTAGTGATCATATCAATAGCTTCATTGCGGAGGAAAATTAAAATGATTTCACTGAGTAAAATGGCGGTTTGGATTCCTGAAGAATTTGAAGATGCTGCTTATATTGCGAAAGAAGCAGGTCTACCTGAATTTGTTGTTGAAGAAAAAATGGGTATTAAGAAAAAATGCCGAGCTAAAAAAAATGTTAATACGAGTACAATGGCAATCAATGCTGCAAAAGAAGTTTTAAAAGATATCGATCCTAATTCAATTGATATGATCATTTGGACTGGGTCTGAATTTAAAGATCATCCAGTGTGGTCAGCAGGGATTTATGTTCAAGAGCAAATTGGTGCTTACAATGCTTGGGCATTTGATTTATCTGCAAGATGTTCTTCAAATGTCGTCGGACTCAAAGTGGCCAAGGCGATGATGGAGCAAGACTCAAGTTTGAAAAGAGTACTCTTATGCGGCGGACATAAGACCGGAGAGCTTGTAAATTACAAAGATGAGAGCTCAAGATTTCTCTACAATCTAAGTGATGGAGGCGCAGCTATTCTTTTGGAGCGTGGAGATTTTAATCCGCTTTTGGAATCATCTGTGATTACCGACGGAGCTTTTAGTAAAGATGTGATTATACCTGCTGGTGGAACTGTAATGCCTTGGTCTGATAAAGCAGAAGATTACTGTTTAACTTGTCCTGATATCGCTGGCATGAGAGTTCGACTAGCGGAAAGATCGATAGATAATTTTTTAAAGGTTATTAAAGGTGCTGCCACAGCTTCAATGCCTAATCAGCCGATAAACTATCTATCACTTCTACATATGAAAAAGTCAGCTCATGATGAAATACTTTCCCGTTTAGAATTAGAGCAAGAACAGAGTATTTATCTAAATGAATACGGTCATTTTGGAGCTCCTGATCAAGTTCTAAGTTTAGGGTTAGCAGAAGAATTTTTAAAACCAGGAAGTCATGTCGTTTTAGCGAGTGCAGGTATCGGTTATACATGGTCAGCCAACAGTTTAAGATGGGATCAAAAAACATTTAGTTTAATTAAAGGAGATAGAAATGAGTAAAAGAGTATTTGTTACAGGTGGAGCTAACGGAATTGGTCTTGCAACAGTAAAGAAGTTTTGGAATGAAGGTGCGGATTTAGTCGTTATTGATATTCCTGCTCAAGATAATACTGAGTTAAAAGGGATGGAGAGAGTTACCTATCTTCAAGCCGATATTACGAGTGAAGACGGTCAAAAAATGATTGCCGAGCAAATGGAAAAAGGAATTGATGTCCTGGTTAATAACGCGGGAATTACAAGAGACGCAAGTGTTTTGAAAATGACTGACGAAATGTTTGATCAAGTTATAAACGTCAATTTAAAAGGTGTTTGGAAACTTTCACAAATGGCCATCGCAAATATGAAAGATAAGGGTGGTGTCATTCTAAATGCCGCGAGTGTAGTTGCTCATTATGGAAATTTTGGTCAGACGAATTATGTATCTTCAAAAGCTGCTGTTATCGGATTGACGAAAACTTTAGCGAAGGAAGTCGGTCGATATGGTATCAGAGTTAACGCCATCGCACCTGGTTTTATTATGACTGAAATGGTTTCTAAAATGCCTGAAAAAGTAATTTCAATGATGGAAGAAAAAACACCTCTAAAGGTTTTAGGACAACCAGAAGACATCGCAAATGGCTATGCGTTTTTGGCCAGTGACGCTGCAAAGTTTATTACAGGAACTTGCTTAAATATTGATGGGGGAATTGTCATTGGATAATTACTTTTTAGACTCAATTGTTATTGATCAAGCTAGTCATTCAAATAAACCTTGGATTGTACTAGTTAATGGTCTTTTTGCGAGTCTAAACTCTTGGGATGAGCATGTTAAAATGCTTAAACCCTATTTCAATATTATTAGATATAATGGTCCAGGTCAGGGAACTCATAATAGTCTAGATGAAGTTCCCACACTTGGTCATCAAGTTGAAATACTTAATACGATTTTAAATCATCTTGAGAGAGAGAAAGTTTATCTTTTAGGTATTAGTAATGGGGCAAGGGTTGCTTTGAAGTATAGCGAAGTCTACCCTGATAGAGTCATTAAGATTATTTCAATTGATACCTATAATAAACTTGTTCCAGAGTTAAAACTCAAGCTTCAAAGCTGGCTTAGTGCATCTTTGGAGGGGGGGAATGATCTTCGATTCCATGTGAGTACCCCATGGATTTTTGGTGAGAGTTTTTTGAAAATGAACTTTAGTAAAGTCGAAATGTTTAAAAAACTCAATAGATCTAAGCCGGCATTTGTGGGAGAGAATTTAATTAAGTCTGCTCTTTTGGAAGAAGAAATTAATCTTGCAAAATTAAAATGCCCTGTAAGCTTTTTTGTGGGAGAGGAAGATATATTAACTCCAAAAAATTTACATGAAGAAATGCAGGCGCAATGCCAGGATGCCACGTTGGGAGTCTTGCGAGGTGGACACGCATCTGTGCTTGAATTTCCTGAAAATCTAAACACTATTTTGGAGGCCTTATGAGTTGGTTGAGTTTTCTGCATGACAAACAAGGGCAAGCTATTTTTGAGCAGACTCATCAACGTTGGTTTCGATATGAAGATTTATATTTGGAGAGTTGTGCCTGGGTAGACTACCTTAAGTCTCAAGGAGTCGCAGCAGGGGATAGAGTCGCATACTTACATGAGAATTCGATCGAACATTTGCTGCTACTTTTTGCGTGCGCTAAAATTGGGGCAATTTTTGTTCCTCTTAATTTTAGAGCTCCAAAAATTGAAAATGAAAGAACTTTGGAACGTATAAAGGCAAAAGTTTTTCTAGACACTATTCCAGTTGTTCAAAAGTTTAATGATTATGACTTTAAAGATATTAACGAAGAACAAACGCCGTTAATGCTTTTTACCAGTGGTAGTACAGGAAAGTCTAAAGGTGTTCTTCTATCGGGGCGAATGCTTAAGTCTAATCAACTCGCGACGGTGGAAAATTGGGAATTGAGATCAACAGACACTAGTATTATCGAAACACCTTTCTTTCATACGGGTGCATACAATGTTCTTTGTCTTCCATTGCTCTCAATTGGAGCCAAAGTCGTTCTTGCTCCTAAATTTAGTGTCGAAAATTTTTATCAAGTAAGTTAAAGGCAGACAGTTTATTTTGGAGTTCCGACGATGTTTGAAATGATCAAAAAAGATGATCGTTTTGATACTCTATCATCGACACCTCTTCGCTTTTTGGTTTCCGGTGGTGCCCCTTGTTCATCTGGTTTAATTAAAGATTTTCAAGAACAAGGACTGAACTTCAAACAAGGCTATGGACTTACTGAAGTAGGCCCGAATTGTTTTCTTCTTCCTGAAGAATTTTCTTTAAAGAAGGTGGGGAGTATTGGTAAACCAATGCCACATTCAGAAGTTATGTTACTTGGGGACAATAATGAACCAGTCACAAAGCCTTTTAATGTAGGAGAAATTGTTCTTAGTGGAGAGCATTTATGTTCTGGTTTTTTTCAGGATCAAGAGGTTTTTGAAGCTTCATTGGTTAATGGTTTTTATCGTACAGGGGACCTTGCATTCTTTGATGAGGATGGATTTTACTACATCAAAGGTAGGAAAAAAGAAATGTACATTAGTGGTGGCGAGAATGTTTATCCTCGTGAAGTTGAAGAAGTATTTAACTCTTTCATTGAAGTTGATGATACACAAATTGTTTCAGTCCCTGATAGTAAATGGGGCGAAGTTGGATTTGCTTTTGTTACTCTCAAATCTAGTATATCTAAAGAAGAGATCAATGGCCGGCTAAAAATGGAATTAGCGCGTTATAAACATCCAAGGTATTTAGAATTTGTAGATGAATTTCCCTTGCTAGCTAACGGGAAAATCGATAAAAGAGCGCTGAAAGAGACAGCGCTGAGGAGTGTTGATGGCATTTAAAATTATTTTGATCAGTTTATTCGTACTCATTACATACTATTTGAGTCTAATAGGAATGAAGAAGACCAAGAACCTGCAAAGTTTTGCTATTGGAAATAAAGACATGAACCCGATACTTGTTGGCCTAACTATGGCTGCGAGTATATCTTCGACTGCCACCTTTGTTATAAATCCTGGTTTTGTATACACCCATGGATTTTCAGCTTATATCCATTATGGAATTGCAGCTAGCTTGGGGATTTTATGTGCCTTTCTTTTGATGACAAAAAAATTCTTAAAACAAGGTGAGATGCACGGCGCTCTGACACTTCCTGATTGGATTTATCACCGTTACCAGTCTCGTTTGTTGAGTCTATTTTTTGCTTTTATCAATCTGCTTTCAATTACGTTTATAGTTCTCATTCTAATCGGATGTAGTTATCTGTTAACGAGCCTATTTGGAATCTCCCAAACGCTAGGTCTTGTCTTAATATTATTGTTTGTATTCAGTTATGTCTTAATTGGTGGAACATACTCGCACGCTTATACCAATGCTTTTCAAGGGCTAATGATGATCTTCATTGCATTGATTGTATTTGTTTCAGGTTTAAAATATTTTGACGGAGGCTTCTTTGAGAGCCTCCAAACTGTTAGTGAAAACTATGCCTCAGTCATTAATACTGACAGTGATTTATATTTTAGTTTTTTTAGTGTTTTTGCATCGGGCTTTATCATTACTTTTGCCTTGATGTTTCAACCTCATATTTTTACAAAGGTTCTTTATTTAAAAAATGAAAAAGATGTTAATAAATTTATTGTTACGACATTTGTTAGTGGATTGGTTTTTAGTCTTATGCTTTTTGTTGGCTTTTATGCAAAACTATCTGGATTAGAAGGCATTCCTCAAGACAAAATTGTTGCTACATTTATCACTCAAGAGTTTGGAGATGGCGCATCTGCGGTTATTGCACTTACAATGTTAGCGGCTGGTTTATCGACCTTAGATGGAATTCTGGTGGCCATATCTAGTATGGTTGTCAGAGATATATACCTTCCATTTAAATCTGAAGGAGAAAAAGAGCAGGTTTCTGCTTTAAATCTTTCTCGCTATGTTTTGGTGGCACTTGGAGTGATCTCACTTGTCGTTGCAATGTATCCTCCAAAGCTAATTGGTTTATTCGCACAAAAGGGAGTGTATGGACTGGCAGCTGCTTCTTTCGTTCCCATGCTGTTTGGGACATTGCTGACAAGAAAGTTGAGTTCTAGATTAATATTTATTAGCGCGATAATTGGTTTATTTGTGCATCTGTATTTAAATATTTTTGGTGGAGTCACAAATCCAGCTGTAAGTGCTACTTATGCTATTTTGATTTCAACTGCATGGTTTGGATTAGGCTTATTACTTGATCTCAAATTTCACATATTTTCGCCTAAAAAACTGGGCAATGTCTCTGAAAGTTAACTATTAAAACTCAGAAAAATTAGTAGTTTAGCGATGTTTTTTACTTTCGAGTAATGGGACACGCTAAGCTACTAATATGCTAAAGGCGTTCTTTTTCTTCTCATTTATATTTATCTCTAGGCTTGCAGCATCCGACCAAATTCTAACCTATGAAAAAATGAAAACGTCTCTAGTTGTAAAGGAGCAAGCTGCTAATGCTCTTATTCTACTCCAGTTAGACCCGCAAACATGTAAGCTACCTCTAGATACTGAAAAGAGAAAAAAGATCTTAAAGAAGAATACTCAATTGTATGAAAATTCAAGTCGTCTTCCCAGCTGTGAGGTGGATGATGTAGATTCTCAGGGAATCGAAGAAATTGAAAAACTACAGGAAAAAAGGAAAAAACTTCAAACGGAAAAAGGAATTGTAGAAAACCTGATCAGTGATATTGATCAAGGAAGTGGAAAGCTCCTAGAAGGAACTGTGAAAACTGAAAGTAGAAAGTCTGAGAAAGAAAAAACTGCTGTGAGAAAACTTGCTAGTGAGGGAGGTGAGCAATGTGTCTTCATCCTATCTGGCGACGAAAATATTATTCAAGAAAAAAACTTATCTTCATATAGTGGTTGTCAAAATTTTTGCGAGAAGGAAATTTTAGTGGGTAAAAACTTGAAAGATTATTATGCCCTTTGTGAATTTGCCGGTAAGCCAGTTTTTGATGAAGTAAAGGGTAATGGTAAGAAAGAAGATCTAAAACGACAGCGTTTAGGTGTTTGCGAAATGATGTCAGTAGGAAATGGCTTTTATAAATACGTATCCACACAAAGTCCCATTTATAAACAAGACCCAAAAGAAGGCACAACAGAAGAAGTTGTTGATATATTCTATTCAGGTGAATGCAAAACTCGTTGTGAGGATTTTAAAGAGAAAGTCAGGAAAGATAAAACGACACGTAGTGAACAGGATTATTCAGTTGAATGTCTAGAGAAGCATGATAATGAGGTTGCCTATACATATAAACATGAGCTCAACGTCACGAGTTTTCATAAAGTAAGTGAACAACCAGTTGATAGGTGTAGTGCTTTCTTCATGGGGATAGATAGAGCGCAAAGACCATATGGAGAAGTTAAGATAGCTGGCAAAGAAATAGGCTCGAATGAATGTTTGAATTTTTGCGAAAATCTTTTTTATGAGAAAACGAGTAGCTCGATGGAAGGTACCTCCGTGGAGATGAGATGCCGTAATGAAGAGAAGATTCTTCTCATTTGTAATGAAGGTTATGGGTGTGGTTAAAAAAGTCTTGCGCAATATTTGAATTATGTTATTAATAGGAGTATGAGGAATTACAATGCTTTCCCATTCAACCTTTCTTTTGTCTTCGCGACTGTCCTAGCGACCATCACCACCCCGTAGGGGGGACATTTAAACAATTTTAGACATTTTCGTAATGAGCGAGGGAGTACCATCTCCTAAGCAGTGATTTATTATTTAAATTGGAGTTTTAAAATGAGTAAATTCATTAATGGCGCAGAGGTGCGCCCAGAGATATTAGACCATAGAGAATTAGGAAAAAGACTTGAGTATTTTTCCTTCCATGAAGAAGCATCGGCCCAGCCGTTTTTTAAGCCAAACGGTTTGAAGTTGAAAGAAAATTTGATTCGCCGCTGGAGAAGAGAACATGAGGGAGCTGGCTATCTTGAAATCGAGAGCCCACAACTTTTAGATCGCTCCCTTTGGGAGTGTTCGGGACATTGGGATCTCTATAAAGAACATATGTTTTTATCTGAGAGTGGTTCGAGATCATTAGCGATAAAACCCATGAATTGCCCAGGAGCCATGTTGGTGTTCAAAGAAAAGAAGAGAAGCTTTAAAGAGCTGCCTCTGCGTTTATGCGAAATGGGTAAAGTTCATCGAGATGAGAACTCGGGATCGGTACACGGTTTAATGCGAGTTAAAGCATTTAGTGTTGATGATGCTCATATTTTTTGTGAAGCAGAACAGTTATTGGATGAAGTTAAAGGTGTGATTAATCTTATCTATAAAATACTGCAACCCTTTAACTTTCCTAAGTTTGAATTTGAACTTTCGGTGAGGGGGAGAAGCAAAATGGAAAAATACCTCGGAGCTGAGGAGGATTGGAATTTTGCAGAATCGATCCTCGCTAAAGCTCTTGAGGAAATGTCTATTCCTTATAAGGTGGTTGAAGGGGAGGCCAAGTTCTATGGCCCGGCAATAGAGCTTCGAATTGGAGATTCATTTGGTCGAAGCTGGCAGTGCTCATCTATTCAAATGGATTTTAATTTATCAGAAAGATTTAAAATTTCTTACCTAGATAAAAATGATCAAAAGAAAGTTCCCTTTATTCTTCATCGATGCATTTATGGATCTCTTGAAAGATTCATGGGAATCCTACTAGAGCATTATCAAGGAGCCTTTCCTGTATGGCTTGCGCCCATTCAAGTTCAAGTTATTAGTTTGGATGAAGATAGTTATGCCGATTCAATTTTTCAAGAATTACGAGACTTGGGGTATCGAGTTGAACTCGACTCACGGGATAAATCTTTGAGTGTTAAAATGAAAGATTTTAGAAAATCAAAAATACCACTGGCGATCATAGTAGGTAAAAAGGAAAGAGAAGATAAAAGTATTTCAATTAGAGAGAGAGAAGGAAAAAGTCATCAATTTAAAGATATCGATTACTTTAAATACCTTCTGAATTCATTATAGGAAAATACGACAGGATACTCATCAGAGCCTGGGTAGTTTGCGCTTATTTTTTGACGTTTGTAGCTTAAAATAAGTCCTATAACTCCTAGGCTAGTATTAAAAGCTATATCAGTTTCACTTGGTCTTATCCCATCAGACTTTGCGGGGTGAGTGTGAATCGAGAAGACTGTGTTTCGTGGGAGATGGCCGTCCCAATTATATCCATTAAGAACTCTTAGGCTTTCGTCCCAAAACTCGCAACTGTATCCCTCTTCTTCTTGGATAACCCATGCAGCGATCTCTTTTAGCTGATTTCTTCTATCGAAGTATTTAGCTTGGGCCGCTAACTCTCTTAGGCAGTCTCTGAGGCTTGGCTGAAGAAGGATCTGATTGATATCTGTTGTAGTTAAGGTCTTTGCAGCTGACCTAGCAAACTCTAAGGCTCTCACATCCGTTTGAGCCTAGGTAAGGCTAGTAAGTAGTGATAAAAAGGTAATGAGTCCGAGTTTTAGCATAACTAAATCTATCACGTTTAGAATTTTATTCTGTTTGAATTGAAAAGTTTACTTATTGAAGAACTACTTAATTTTAATCTCTAAGATCTTGTCCGTTTTGACCTTCTGGTTTTTGATCCATTTAAGTGAATGATTGATAGACATGAATTCTCTTGGACCTATATTTTTTAGCTTAATATTCTTTAAATTTAACTCAGTAGATTTAGTTATTTCTTTTTCAGTCTGAAACTTCGCGTAGGATTTATTCCCTTTAATTATTATGTAGTGGTATTTACCATCGACTAAATCTGCAGACCTTATTAAGTAGTTTTTCGAGGTGGCCACAAGTTTTGAGATTTCGTTTTGTAAGTCTAGATTCTGTTTTTTGACTTCAGTATCTATTAGGTTTGGATCTTTGTAGGCATACTTAGTTTTGGTAACTTTTTTGACCATGCTATCAATGATATTTTGAGCTTCATTTTTAGTTTTTGTATAGAAGAGAGCTTTCCTTTTAGGGTCTGTCTTTCCAATCTTTAATATTATTCTCCCTGATTGAGTTTTTACTTGATAGATACAAAAAGGGTAGAAGGGTTTTTGGATCTGTATCTCCATTAAACCTGCTCCAATAAGTGTAGCTGATTTAGAGTAATCTATTCTTAGACTCTTAGAAATACGTTCTCGATTGGTACTTTGAATGAGTAAGAGTTCACTCAGTCGTTTTTTTATATTCTCAGTTTTAAATAATTCATTTTTCTTTGCGTAACTGATTTTAATTATACCTGGAAGACTAGGTGCTTTTTCAATCAACTTTTTATGAGATGGCAAAAATTCTTTTCTCTCTTTTAATTCGCCATTTAGTAGTCTCAAGTGAGTGTGAAGCTCTGATAATGCGATTGCATCTTCAAGCGCTCGATGATTTTTCTTTAATTTGATTTGAAAGAGGTCACATAAACTAACTAGCGAGTAAGAGCGCATTTCAGGAATAAGTTTTTGACTTAAATTGAGGGTACAAATACTTTTATTTTTAAATTCAATATCTAGTTTTGCTAAAGCTTTTTTGAGTATTTCATAATCGAACTCAGCTTTGTGGGCCACGATAATAGTATCTTCTAGTTTTTGAGATATCCTAGGAGCAAGGTTAAAAAACTCCGGAGCGTTGTTAACCATATTTGTGGTGATCCCGGTGAGCTCAGTGATTTCTTTTTCGATTCCGGCTTTGGGCCTTACTAGTGATTGGAAATGATCTAGGTCTTTGCCATTTTCATCTTTAATAATAAACGCAATTTCAATGATCTCAGCGTCTCGCCAATTCGTGTGGGTGGCTTCAATATCAAGGTAGGCGAAGCGTTTCATGGAATTATTGTCTCAATCAACAGATTTTAATGTCAAGTCTATTGACCTTAGATATGGGAATTGATTTTATAGCACTAAATAAGGAGAACTCATGAAATTATTTATACTTACACTACTTATGGCATCTAATTTGGCGATGGCAAACTCAATCAGTGGAGTTGTTAAAGTTAAAGGTAGCGCTCCTGCTGGAGTACTCTATATCTTTGCAAAGAAATTTGATGGCTCTATGCGTATGCCGCTAGCTGTGAAAAAGATTGAATCTCCCAAGTTCCCTGTGAAATTCACCCTCGATAAATCAGATCAAATGATGAAAGGACTGCCATTTGAAGGTCCTTTTAAGATTACCGCGAGAATTAGCCCTAATGGAAGCGTGATGGATAAGTCGGGTGTAGAGGTCTCTACCGAAAAACCAGTTAAACTTGGTGATAAAAATATTGAACTAAGTTTAAAGTAGAGCTATTTGCACAGTTAATAAAGAAGAGCGTGCTTTAGTCCGATATAAAGGGTGATGAAATTACTCTTATCAAGGGCTCTTCTCGGTTCGTAGTGGGAAGCACTGTTTCTAAACTAATTCACTAAAGTAAGCACAAGTTCATTTTCTGATAAAATAAATTCGCTAAAAGAAATTTTATTTGAAAGGAGAACTCATGCTTAACAGTAAGATTAGCA
>JAYZFM010000044.1:0-21934 GCA_036336775.1 Bdellovibrionota bacterium
GATATAGTACTCATTAAGCTCGTTTTGCATAGATAACTCCTTGTAATTGTTGTTAGCACTTTAATTATCTGGATATATCTAACTTTGGCAAAACGGGCCCTATTTCACCATTTCGGTGTCAATATTTATGAATCAATTCGGTACAAGACATAATCGTCTAGAAACTATACACCAATAGAATAATTACAATTGAATGAAAATAGTGTTCGTTTATGATCTACAATTTAAAGAAAAATTGGAGAATAGAATGAAATATTTTATCTTGGGTGCCTTAATTTTTACCTCATTGGCAAACTATGCAGGCCCAAAAAAGCTAGTCATTGATACATATGAGTGTTCGGGTGGTCCTGACAGTCGATTGAGTGAATTTGATCAAAATGTAGAAACATATTTAGTTGGTACATTGGAACTAGAGTTTTCAATTGAGTTTAAAAATGGTTCGGCTTTCGGAAAGCTTACTACAGTTTGTAGTGAAGAAGTTGAAGAATATGTTTTTCGTCCACAGGCAGTAAGTTTGGATTCAGACGATTATGCTAGAAAAATCGCTGACTATGCAGGGAAAGAAATGATGGTTTCCTATCAAGATCTCGATATAATGCCTTATAGCTTGACCCAAGATGATGATTGCCTGGAACAAAGTCAGGCTAGTTTTCAACATCTTTATAGCATAAAAGGTGAACCCAAAAATGGAATACTTCACCCTACAGTAGCTGCTTACTCAAGAGTCTTTTGTGAAGAGGGTTCAGTTCTATATTTTAAGATGAAAGAAGTTATTTAAAGGAATTTGGTATGAAAAATTTATTGGTGGTAGTACTTCTTGTCGCTAGTTCTTCTAATCTAATGGCAGGAAATTTATTGGAAGCTTTTTATTCGGAGCTTTCTGCAAATAATAAAACTGTAGAGCTCCTCATCTCCGTTTATGATGATGGTACTTGTACATCCGAAAGCGATAATGGTGACGGTCGAAAATATGTGCTTGGCTACAACTGCGAAGTAACTAAATCTAAGTTTACGCCGTCCACTATTCTTAAAGAAAGCAATTGTAATTTAACCGATCATTTTAACGGATTACAACAAGAAGATGATTCGTTAGAGATCATAAGAGAAAAAGGTGCAATTATTGTTGGTGGACTTCAAATGGAGCCTGCTAGTGAGCAGATTGTCGAAAGATATAAATCTTTAGTGGCCTGTGAGCACACAATTTCTAAATGATTTATGGGTTATAAAATAATTATTGGGGACTTAACTTACAGCTTTAAGTCCCTAAAAGTCCTTTTAGCGAAAGCTTCTCCCCTTAGATCAGCTGATCAGCTGGCAGGAATTGCTGCGAGCACTCAAGTGGAGCGTGTGGCCGCACAAATGTGTCTTGCTGATTTAGAGTTAAAAACCTTTTTAAACGAGAGCTTAATTGATCCCGGTAAAGATGAAGTTTCACGTCTTATTGAAAACCAATTTGATCCAGATGCGTTTAAGTTCATTTCCCATCATACCGTGGGCTCGTTTAGAGATTGGCTTCTTGACTACACCACGACAAATCAAGAATTAGAGCGTATCAAATGGGCGCTCACACCTGAAATGGTCTCTGCCGTGAGTAAAATCATGCGAAATCAAGACTTGATTAGGGTTGCTAAGAAATGTGAAGTCATTACCCGCTTTCGATCAACAATGGGACTTAGAAATCATATCGGAGTTAGGCTCCAACCTAACCATCCCACTGACGACGAGAAGGGAATTTTTGTATCCATAATGGACGGTTTAAGTATGGGGGCCGGGGATGCAATGATCGGAATTAATCCGGCGACTGACAATCCAAATAATGTCACAAGGCTAATAAGGCTAATTGATGATATCCGCTTAAAATATGAAATACCGACTCAATCCTGTGTCCTCACTCATGTGACAACTCAAATTGATTTAATGAAAAAAAATATTCCTATGGATTTAGTGTTTCAGTCGATAGCAGGGACTGAAAAAGCTAATCAAAGTTTTGGTATAAACCTCTCTATGCTCGCTGAAGCCAATGAAATGGCGAGGGCCCAAAAAAGAGATTCAATTGGCGAGAATGTGATGTACTTTGAAACAGGACAGGGAAGTGCTCTCTCTGCGGGAGCTAACTTTGATGTTGATACCCAGACTTGCGAAGTCAGAGCATACGCTGTTGCCCGAGAATTTGATCCATTTTTAGTGAATACAGTCGTAGGTTTTATAGGACCTGAGTATTTGTATGATGGAAAACAGATCACAAGGGCAGGGCTTGAAGATCATTTCTGCGCTAAATTATTAGGTGTGCCTATGGGCTGTGATATTTGTTATACAAATCATGCCGAAGCAGATCAGAACGATATGGATAACTTGCTTACTCTACTTGGAACTGCTGGTTGTAACTTTATTATGGGAATACCTGGTGCTGATGATATCATGCTAAATTATCAATCAACATCATTTCATGATGCCCTGTACTTACGTTCAACCTTGGGTCTCAATCCTGCACCTGAGTTTTTAGCATGGCTAAAAAAGATGAATATATTTAATGAGAAGATGCAAATAAGTTCAGATCAAACGAATTTTTTAGCTGGAATAAATTATGAAGTTTGAAGACTTGAAGAAATTCACTCAGGCGAGAGTTGGTCTTGGAAATAGTGGAGGAAGCATACCTACTAAGCAGTGGTTAAATTTTGCTTATTCTCATGCGGCAGCTGTCGATGCGGTTCATATACCTTGGGAGCTCCCCCTAGATTTAGATTATCAATTTGAAGTGCTTTCTTCTCGGGTTAAGGATAGGGCCGAGTATTTGAAGCGCCCAGATTTGGGAAGGCTTTTGTCTACCGAATCTATTGATCATCTTAGAGCACAAAATATGACTGGAGACGTGTTAATTTGCGTTTCTAACGGACTTTCATCTTTTTCAACTGCAAATCATCTTGAGGGATTTCTAAACTCTTTGATGGCCGATTTGGAGCGAAATAAGCTCACTTTATTTGGTGGGAAGATCTTTCTCGTTCCAAATGCAAGGGTAGCCGTCATAGATCAGATTGGTGAAATTCTGAAGCCAAAATTATCTTTAATGATTATCGGAGAAAGACCAGGGCTATCCTCGCCGGATTCTCTTGCTTGTTATATGACCTATGGGGCAAAGGAAGGGCTTAGCGATGCCCATCGAAATTGCATTTCAAATATCAGACCCCCTCATGGGCTTAGTTATCAAGAGGCAAGTTCAAAGACTCTTTATCTTGTAAAAGAAGCACTTCGAAGAAAACTGTCAGGTGTAAATTTGAAAGATGAGTCTGATCAAATAGAAGTAGAAAAGAAATTAGAGTTAGAATAGGGGAGCATAAACTCCCCTTATTAATTATCTTTGAATGGTACTTAAGAACCTGGCAATACTTAGCTTATATAAACATTCAGTCTCTTTGGATCCACCAAAGACGATTGCATTTTTCTCAGCTTCTTTTTGGTGACAGACCACACTTCCGTCTTCAGACATTCTAGACTCGACTGTCTCAGAACCTAGAGTTTCTGGTGCATATTTCATTTTGTCTTCATCGCTCATTGGTTTTAGATCTGCAAAAACGGTGGTTGTATTGGAGCCACTGGTAATCAAATATAGATACGTACCAGAGATTACCGCCCTGATTGGTCTATTATACATATATGAACCCATTCCGAGCAAAATTGCTGCTTCTTCACCATAAATATCCGCTAGTATTAGAAGATCTTTATTTTCTCGTAAGCTTTCTGGAATATTACCCTCCAGGATAGAAACAGCATCTTTTTCAGCAATAAGGTTAATACTAGTATTTGAAGACTGAATTAGTTTACTGATTTCTTTAATCTTTTTTACGGGAAGAAAACAACCTGATCTCGTTTTATAGGAGAGTTGTTCGTAATCAATAGAGTACTCTTTTATACAAGAAACCTTGTAAAAGCTAGTTTCTGTTGAAACCTCAAATTGAATATAAGCATTGTTTAGTTTACTTCTGACTTCGTTTAGAAAATTTCTCTGCTCGATACTCAATTCAGATTCATCTGTATTAGTTTCTGTTTGATGATACATAACTAGAAAATTATCTTGACCTCGTTCACCTTTAGCTAACGCCCTATTCATAAGTTGTTCGAAATAAGGTGAGTTTTCAGCCTCTATAAAGACTTGAGGCTGTGTGCTCAGTTCTCTTAAGTAGTCATGAGAGCTCAATACTTTTTCAGGTAGATTTGATTGAAACAATTGAGCCCTTCCTTCAAAATCAACTTGATTCGCTAAAGCTCCAAATGTCGCTGTCATGGCAAGTGCTGCCGATAAAACCTGTGTTCTCATTTCTTGATCTCCATAATATTTGGAATCATCTTACCAATTGTTATTTACGTGTTTAAGATGAAATGAAATTTTTATGGATGGTGTATAAAAATTAGACAGACCGCCTTTTTTATAAGGCAATTTATTTGATCTATGCTTGAAATTTGGTAGATAATTTATCCCTTTTAAATTTGGTATTAAAATATCTCTATGTTACTGATGTTGTTGCTATTGATATTTCCAGTTAACGATATATTTGCTCAAGACATTTTTAATAATCCACAAACTGTTGATCAGGCCATTCGGTTCAACACCGAGATACCCTCAAATTTAAGCCTAACGCTTGGAACGATTGCCAATAATTTGGAGCTAAACACAGAAGAGCTGATGACTAAAAACTACGATCCAAGAACGAGAAACCACAGGGTGCAGTATTTATATGGTCAATGTATTTTGGATCTTCATACAAGTCTCTTAAAAGAGAGGTTACCTCTTGTCCCCGAAAAAAAGATAGAAGATTATCTAATAAATTCTAATGTCATCTCTTTTAGAAAAAGAAAAACCATTGAAGCTGAATTTTGCCGTTATAACTATAATTTTGAACTGGAAGATTATGGGAGTGGACTGAAAGACTTGATTGAAGACTCAGGGGGAATTTTAGCAGAGCTAAATAGAGAGCTAATAAGACCAAATGTTCTGGCACAGATCAAGGCAGAGGCAGAGTTATGTCAGAAAGAAGAGGAAAAAGAGCATCGTGCAGCGATGTTGGCCAGTAATGGAATTTACACCGGAAACAAACCTCCAGATGGATGGGAGACAGTGGATGTTTTTGAAGATGTTGAAAGTGGGCTTTATGCAGAAATTCAACGGGAGTTAAAACCTCGTTATAATAAGAAAGCAAAAATCATGGTGGTCTTTAGGGGAACTGAGATGCACGACGAAGGAGATGGTAAGGCCAATTTTACTTATGGTTTTCATCAACTCTATAACCCAGACACAAAAGTGTCACCGGGACGAATAGATTATTCAGATATTATGGAAAAGTTGATGCCTTATATTCAAGGTGGCCATGAAATTGTTTTTACCGGTCATAGTTTAGGAGGAGGTTTGGCCCAGGGGCAAGTCTATCTTGTTGATCAAGTCATTGCTAATAGCCCAAGCCTTGATGGCTCTTTGAGACGAAACTTAAGTTCAGTTACTTTTGGCTCCTTTGGTGCGGGTCCTCTGATTGAGATGATAAATGATCATACTGTTACCGAAAGACAAGCAACCAATCAATCTAATTTGGTAGAAAGATTAAATTATATCGGTGTAAATCAAACCAATTATATCAGTGAGAATGATGTCATTCCTGCTCTAGGTTATTTTCCTACAGGTCAGACGCGAAAGCTTTATTTCAACGAAGAGAAAAGTCTGAACCCTTATAAAAACCATACCATTGAAAAACAAATTGAATGGTTAAAATCTGATCAGGCGAAACGGCATGGACTAGCGGGGGCCTATCCGTTGAAGTTTCAAACAGAGAGGTCCTTTAAAGTTAAGATAACGGAGACCATCGCAAATTTCGTTCAAGATGATAAGTCAGATGGGGAAGAAAACGAAGAGAGGCTCCTTTTTAACCTTAATTACGACGACTCTGAATGAGCATATTTGACTCTGAGATCGAATGGCGTTTTAATTGCTATATACGTGTTTTTAAGGAAAATTTTATGGGGTACAAGTCTTTAATTTTACTTTGTAGTGGACTCATTTTGGCGGGTAATTGTCTTGCTGAGGTGGAATTAAGATGGGGGATAGATGAAGTATTGGCCCATCAAATACGTATTGCTCGCGAAGTTAAAGAGAAAATTGAGAAAAAGACCAATGGCGAAGTTAGAGTCAAAATCGAGCTATATGGAGAAGAGCATTTAAAGTCACCTCAAAAAGAAAGATTTGATATTCATCAAACAATTGTTGGAAATTACTCAGAGAGAGTACCAGAATTAAAAATTTGGGAGATTCCTTACCTTTTTCAAAATAAGGCACATGTGGAAGCTTATATGACCTCGAGTCGAGGGCAGGCAACTCTTGCGAAAATAGAAGACGAGAAGTGGCTTCCAATTAATTATTCCTATGCAGGAGGTTTTCTGCATTTTTATAGCAAGAAGAAAATTTCAAATTTTAGCGATTTAAAAGACGCTAGTTGCGGCTTTGCTCCAAGCTTTGGGTTTTTTGATAGCATTATGAAACCTATAGGGGTAATGGTAGTCAAAGAAGGTGAAAAAGAAAATTGTTTTGAAGCTTTATCATCTGAGGTTGATGGTATCTATGCTAGGGGTGATGCTTCCGATTTTGTATTAAACTTAACTCAGCACCGAGTGGTGACAAGGGCCACTTATATCTCAAAAGAAAAATTGAAAGCAGTTGGTAAATGGCGAAATCAGCTAGTTGATCTTATCACTCAAGGCTTAAATAAAGAACGCAAGCTCGTTTATGAAGCCAGTGATCTTGCTTTAAGCCTAGTTAAAAACAGAGGATTACAAATAAACGGTCAATCATTTAAAGAGTCAATTGTCGATTCAAACGGTTATCAAAAGATGATATCGAAGCTCTCCGCTGAAGCGAAGGCTGAATATGAATTCATTGAATCTTTAAATACCAATCGTAAGTTGAGCTCTTTGAGCAAATAAGGATTTAGTATGCTTTTCACTCGCAATACATTATTGATTTTCACACTGATCTTGATGTCTTTTAATACTTTTTCAGCTGAACAAGTATTGAAATGGGGGATAAATCTTGAACCTCTTCATTACTTCATACCAGCAGCAAAACATTTTAAGCGTAATGTTGAGCTTAGAACTAATGGACGAGTTAAAGTCGAACTGAGTTTCGGAGAGTTTAAGCAAGATGAGCGAGACCACTTAAAAGATGTAGAAACGGGTTACTACCATATGGGCCAGGAGACGGTTTTCAACTTGGAAAAGAAAGCACCAGAGCTAAATTTGTGGAATTTACCTTTTCTATTTCAAAATAATGACCAGGTATTTAAATACATGGAGTCTACACTAGGGAAGAAAACATTAAACCGTTTAAGCCAAGATAAAGTTGTGGCCATCAACTATACGTACTCAGGTGGTTTTGTAAATATTTTCGGAGAAAAGCTAGACTCATTTTCCGATCTTAAAGGCAAAAAACTAGGTCTTGAAACCTCGAATTACGAGTATCGTAAGCATTTACTAGATCATTACAAGATTCAAGCAGGAGAGTATGGCGATAACAAATTACAAAACTCAGAAGTTATATCTTCAACAATTGATGAACTTACAGAGCTGCCTTTGAAAAAACGCAGGTATCTAAACGTTACTGAACACCGAGTGTTTGCAAGAATTCTTTTTATTTCAAAAAGTTTTTTAAACTCACTGTCTAAAAAAGATCGAGCTATTTTATTAGAAGAAGCAAACACTGCAGCAATTTTTGAAAGAGAAATGGCCGTAGCTTCTACCGATATTCTGACTTCTGTTCTAGAGAATTTAAATACAAAAATAAATATTTGGAACCAATATCAAAAAGCAGAAGCTAAAGGGCGTTTTAAGGGATTCTACTCTAAGCATAGGGAGAAATTTGGAGGAGAGCATATCGATTTCATTGAATCCCTAATTATTAATAGAAAAGTCTCAGGTGTTAAAAAATAGTGGGCCATGAACATTAAAGACTGTTTCTTTGATCCCTGTACGATAAAAAAATACGCAGAAGAAATAACGGTTTTAGACAATAGAATCGAGGAAGTTTTATACGACCCTTTAAATGCCCCTCGTGAGCTGGGAATAACGGCTAATTTGTACTTACTGGAGCATTTTAAAGAGGAAATCGAACCTAAGACATTGGAGAGTTTTAGTTATCAGATAAAAGATGAAAAGACTCTTTTTGAAGATAAGATAGTGATTGATTATCGGACTGATAATATTATCCTTAATCAGTTTAAAATGGAAATTAAAGAGCCTGGTGAAGTTTTCTCTGTCAATTATTTATTAGAGTCTAAAAAAAAGAAGTATAAATTTTTTGATAGAGCAATTGGTTCCTATCCAAAACCACCTCTACCAAAAGGAGCTGAAATTGAGCTTCCATATGGAATCGGTGTGAGCCCCGATGATGATCGCCATGTTCTATACTTCTTACACAAAGATTTAAGGGGGGTGTGTGAGTTTTTTAATACCTCTCTTCTTTGGCTTGAAGGTTTTACTGAGTTAGTAGATCAAGATTTAAATGCATATAAGCTATTTGCAATTTCTTTTAATAGTAAAACCTTGGTCCCAATGACCCTTAAACGATACATATATCCTTCAGATGTTTTTTTACGTTCTGTTGTATATGACGAAATTCTTGGAGGTCGAAATAAGAATTAGTACTCCTTGGGTTTATAAACCCGTTTTAGATCTAATCTTTTTAGTTCTTCCGGGCGCTTTGTCGGTGATGGTTATCGCATGGACAAAGTATTTTAATCTAGTCGATTTCGAAAAATTTTCATATTTTTGGCTAGTCCCTATTCTTTTGCTAGATGCTTCACATTTTTGGTCCACAATATTTCGGACTTATCTAAGTTTAGAGGGAGCGAAGAACTTTAAACAAGTCATGATTTGGAGTCCTATTGTTTGTTATTTTGCCTGTGCAATTTGTTATTTTGTAGACCCAATACTTTTTTGGAGATTATTTGGGTATTTTGCTCTTTATCATTTAATGAGACAACAAGATGGACTTCTTAGAGTTTTTACTCGGAAAGAAGAAATGGGAGCGGGGAAACGATTTGATATTTTTTGTATCCAAGCATTTGTTTTATTGCCCATTTTGTATTGGCATTTTACGCCTAGAAGTTTTTTTTGGTTTGATGAGTCTTTGTTGATGATTTATCACTCTCCTCTTTTAAGTCAAATTGTTTTGAATCTGTTGTTTGGATTGTTAGGATTTTATCTACTGAAAGTTCTTTTTGAATTAGTTAAAAAACGGAAAGTTAATCTTGGCTCTATTGGTTTAGTTCTATCAACTTTTGTGACCTGGTACTTTGGAGTGATTTACTATAATAGTGATACGATTTTTAGTATTACTAATATTGTTGCTCATGGTGTTCCATATCTTTATATTGTTTTTGTTTCTACCTATAGTTCTCAGTTTAAGTCTTCATTTAAATTTGTAGAGTATTTTTATAGCTCATCGTTTTTGGTGGCGATCATCTTTTTTTGTCTTGTACTTCTAGGCCTATCTTATTTTGAAGAATTTCTATGGGACATTTTGCTGTGGAAGAATACCCGTAATTTATTTGTTGAAGTTAAGCCTATTATTTTGACTGAAGCTTGGCTTGTTGTGTTGGTCCCTTTGCTAGCACTGCCAAAGATGACACACTATTTAATAGATGGGTTTATCTGGAAAGGAAGGATTAAGCCCAAAGGATTTCGATTTTAGCTTTTCTAAATTTTTCATGGTATTTTTAAGGTCATAGAGGAGATCCATTCTGAAAAATACAAAAAGATCACTTACACTTAAGCTAGTGATTTTTATCTCTGCACTTACTTTTGTGTTGTGGTCATTCTATGCGACCTACGAGGCTCAGATGGGAGCGGTTAAGGCAGACTTGCAATTTCATGCTGACAATATAACAAATGGAATCGGGCAAGAGTTTTCAGGGTCAACGGATACTCTTTATTCAATAGCCAATCTTTTTACTATATTAGGAGAAGTTAATTCTTCTGTATTTCATGAGTTTGCAATAAAAGTCATCAAGAATAAGCCAGGGATATTGTTAGTCGAATGGCAGCCGAGGGTGAAGAGGGGTGAGGTAAGTTCATTTTTAAAAAAAACAAGTGAGCTTGGAGTAGAGAACTTTAAGATGGTCGAGCCCGACTCGTCTGGAGAGTACATACCAGCAAAACCGAAAAAGGAGCATTTCCCGGTTCTTTTTTCAGTGGCAAAATTTGAGAATTTGACATCTATAGGTCTGGACTTGGCGTGGTCTTACGAAAGAATGGCTTCTAAATATTTAGCGCGTGATTCAGGGCTAGCCGCTGCATCTAATACCTTTGATATCTTTCTTACCTCAAAAGAGAAAAGTAGAGAGCACCCTGGGTTTGCTATTACGATACCTATTTACTCTACTAAATCTGAGCCAGAAACAGTAAAAGGTAGACAAGACAAATTAAGAGGTTATTTAGCAGCAGTCTTTTATACCGATGGACTGGTTGCGCCTATTGAAAAATATCTGGTAAAAAATAATCTTGGTATTCGTATGATTGATAAGGGGACGGATAAAACAGTTTTCGCAAAAGTAGAAGATGCCCTCTCCATAGGGAAAATAACGAATTTTTTAGAAATTTATGGGCAGAAGTGGGAGATTCAAGTTTTTCCAAAAGCGGGCTATTTAAAAAAATATTTCCTCTTTATAGACTTCTTGTTTCCGGTTTCTCTTTTAATTTTTCTCTTGTTTTTAATATTGATTTTATACCGCAATGAAAAACAAAACAGAGTTCTAGCAAGAATACAGATTCAGCTTGAAAATGCACTAGAAGATGCAAAAGCTGCGGCGAAATCTAAAATGACTTTTTTGGCCAATATGAGTCACGAGATCCGAACTCCTCTTAATGCAATCATAGGTTATGCTCATCTACTCAATGTGGATGTAAATAATGATGACAAAAAACTCTACACTTCGCGAATGATTAGTAATGGCGAATTATTGCAGAATACAATCGATGATATTTTAGAGATTTCAAATTTAGAAGAAGGAAAAGTCTTACTCAATTTTCATGATTTTAATCTTTTAACTTTGGTCGAGGAATTAAAAGATCTTATTTCGCTAAATCGTAAAAATGAAGAAGTTGAATTCAAAGTCGATCTAAAAACTGATCACCATTTCTTTCACGGAGACTCCTTTCGTATTAGACAGATATTGATCAATCTATTGAGTAACTCATTAAAATTTACAGATAAAGGACATGTGAAACTTCTTTGCCGTGAGGATAAGGGGGACACATTTAATTTACGTTTCACAGTTATTGATACAGGTATAGGGATTGATCCAGATTACCTTGAGCGTGCAACTGCCGCATTTTCCCAAGAAGACGAGTCTTTTAGTCGAAGTAAAGGTGGCGTAGGGCTGGGTTTATATATAACCAAAAAGCTTGTGGAGCAGTTAGACGGAAAATTCGATATTCATTCTGAAAAAAATAAAGGCACTACGATAGAGGTTCGAATTCCTGTTTCAAAAGTTAATTCAGCAAATCATCGAGAGGGTCACTCTTTAGTATTACCTGCATTGAATAAAAAAATTGTGGTAGCCGAGGATGATTTTGATGCGCAATTTATTTTGAAAGAATATTTAAAGGGCCTTGGGTTGAACTTAAAATTTGTATCTAATGGCAAAGAGCTTATAGAAGAGGTCATCAACGGTGCTTATGATTTAGTTATCACTGATGTGCAAATGCCGGTTCTCGATGGCCTTGAAGCCACACGTTTACTAAGAAAGAAAGGGGTGGCGATACCTGTTTTGGCAATGAGTGCTCATACTTTAGTCGAGGAAAAGGAAAAGTGCTTTAGAGCGGGTGTCGATGCTTACATCGCAAAACCCATCTCTAAAGATGAACTAATAAAATCTATCATAGATATTTTTAAAGTTTAGGGACTCTCGCCCTCCATCCTACAGCGTTCTTATAAGCTTTTTTAAGTTCGAATTGTTGCCAATCCTCTCTCGATTGTCCTTTCTTTTCTAAATTTTTAATATGCCATGGTTGCCAATAGTGCACACTTGTTTTGATAATGAAGCAATCGCCCGAGTTTTGAAAATTTTCGTAGTCAGTATACCTGTTTACTTCGGTACAATTTTCTCTACTTTGTATAAAGATATCAGTCCATTGTTTTGTCTCAACAGGGCCTCTCGTATAAGACCTATCCATCGCTAAGGCCTTTCCATTATGGTTTAGATAAGGCGTAATATGAAACCACCATTTGTAGTTGTAATTTCGAATATATTTTTTGGTGAAAAACAGCCACATTTTTCCAACCTGTACTCTCTGATCTTCGATGAAGTTTCGGTGTAGCTCCCAGGCCCAAACATGTGCTCTGTTATAACATTGTGACTTTCTTCGCATCCTGGTTCTCATCGTTTTAAATAATTGATTGGCCTGTTCAAATGTATCAACATCAGTAATATAGGTACTCATTAATAGGGTTGGATCATAATTATCTTTTTGATTTGGTGTATTGGTAGTTTTTTGAAAACTAGATTTTTCACTTTGAATAATGATTTTTGATACGATATTTCTATTGCCCAATACATCTTCTAAATTAGAAGTATGGAGAAGTTCTAGTTTAACTGTTCTTCTTAGCTCTAAAGCAGATTTTGCTGCTGAAAGTACTTCAGGCGTTGACGTTTCATATATTGCACCATCTCCCGCAAATATAAGTGACTCGCCTTCAATTGTTTCAATTTTTATGATTTCAGTATTTTTTGTTTCAGCATTTGCCGAATGTAAAAAAATTAAAAAAAGTAATGCGCCTAAAATATGTTTCATAAGTATCTCCCTTGTAAAGATATTATGTAAAATTGGCCTGTAAATCGGGTAGCTTTGGATAAAATTTTGTGAAAATAAGTACACAACTGTCTTAGGGGGTAAATTTATCACCTTTAGCTAGTAGAGTGTGTACGGGATAGGACTCACTTATTAGGAATTTAATAAAGTCCTTTACTACTCGGTGTCAAATCCCTATAAAAACCTATGCTTATTACAGAAAATATATCTCTTAGTTTTGGGGGGCGAAAGCTCTTTGATGACGTTAACATTAAATTTGCACCAGGTAACTGCTATGGACTTATTGGGGCCAATGGAGCAGGGAAATCTACATTTGTTAAAATCCTTTCAGGTGAAATTGAACCTAATACCGGACATGTAAGTATCACCCCAGGGGAGAGACTTTCTGTTTTAAGGCAAGATCATTTTAAATTCGACTCTTATACAGTACTTGAAACTGTCCTTATGGGGAATCAGCGTCTTCATCAACTTATTCGTGAAAAAGAAGAGTTGTATGCCAAAGAAGACTTTACTGAAGAAGATGGACTTAAATCAGCTGAACTAGAAGCAGAGTTCGCCGAAATGAATGGCTGGGAAGCTGAATCTGATGCGGCCATTCTTTTAAATGGGCTTGGCATTAAAGAAGATCTTCATCAAAAATCAATGAAAGATTTGAAAGCGCCAGAAAAAGTGAAGGTTCTGTTAGGGCAGGCCCTATTTGGAAACCCAGACATCTTACTATTAGATGAGCCTACCAACCACTTAGATATCATGGCGATTAAGTGGCTTGAGGACTTCTTGATGAAGTTTGAAAATACCGTAATTGTTGTCTCTCACGATAGGCATTTTTTAAATAAAGTTTGTACTCATATTGCAGACCTAGATTTTAAGAAAGTGACGATCTACACAGGAAATTATGATTTTTGGCAAGAGTCTAGTGAACTTGCCCAAAGACTGCGCTCTGATCAGAAAAAACGAGCAGAGGATAAAGCAAAAGAACTTAAGGCATTTATTGCGAGGTTTAGCGCCAACGCTTCTAAGTCCTCACAAGCAACATCTAGGCAAAAGCAATTAGATAAATTAGAGCTTGATGACCTACCGATTAGTTCGAGAAAATATCCCTTCATTCATTTCGAGCAAGCGAGAGAAGCTGGAAAAGAAATACTTGAAGTGAAAGGTTTGACGAAGACCATAGACGGAAGAAAAGTTCTTGATAACGTAAGCTTCTACCTAAATAAGGGTGATAAAGTTGTATTTTTGTCTGAGGACGATATGGCGATTTCTACCTTGTTTTCAATTTTAGGCGGAGAAATGGAGCCTGATGCTGGTGAATACAAATGGGGTGTTACTACTGGTGTGAGTTTCTTTCCAAAAAATAACGAACCATATTTTCAATCCACTGATAACCTCATTGATTGGCTTAGAGAGTATTCAGAAGATAAAAGCGAAACCTATATCCGAGGTTTTCTTGGAAAAATGCTTTTTTCTGGGGAAGAAGCTCTGAAAAGTACAAATGTTTTATCAGGAGGGGAGAAGGTTCGTTGTATGCTTTCAAAAATGATGCTTTCAAAACCTAATGTTATTATTCTTGATGGGCCAACCAACCACTTAGATCTTGAAAGTATCACTGCTGTGAATAAAGGAGTTGAGCGTTACCAAGGTACTGTTTTATTATCAACTCACGATCATTACTTTATGCAATCTGTTGGTAACCGTATTATCGAAATTGATGGAACGATCAAGGTTGATAAGCAACAGAAGTATGAAGACTATCTACAAGAGCGATATAAGTAATTAACTTAAAGACTTGGAAAAAGACTCAATAAGCTTTTGCTCAGTAAGCTGATGGAGTTTTGTTTGGTAGTCTAAGTCGTGAGTTACTAAGTACACAGGTGACTTCATTGTTTTATTAGGGTTTTTAACGATAATTTTTTTATCAGTTATAAGGTGTTTTGGATATATAGCACTACCCATACCCAGTTTGACTCCTTCGTAGATGCTATACACGTCATCAAGGTAGCTTCGCTTCGGGCGTTTATCACGGTAATATTTCTTCAAAAAATCAATTGTCGTTTCGTCGAATTCATCGTGATCTAGGTATACATCTTTAGCGTTTTTCGTTGTAATTTCAACTAAGGTTTCATGACCAACAAGAATGTTTTTTATTCCTTCTTTTAGAATCGGCCTATTAAGTAGAATAAAGTCCACCTTAGCGGAAAATAAAAGCTCGGGAAGTTCATACAATTCTTTTGTCATCGTTTTCACTGAAACACCTATATGCTTATTTGCAATTAAAGCAAGAGTTGGTATCGCTATCGACCTCATCACAGAAGAGAAACCTCCAATTCTGATTTCACCACTGATTTGGTTATGATCTTTTTTTCCTGTCAGATCAAAGATGATGTCGTTTTCCATCTGAAAAATAGTCTGGCAATGGCGTAAAAGTTTAACACCAGCATTCGTTAGTCTAATATTGTTTTTTTCTCGAATGATTAGAGTTGTTTCAAAAAACTGCTCCAAGGCCATTATTCTTTGAGAAAATGCCGGCTGAGATAGACCTATTAACTTAGCTGCTCTAGTGAAATTGAGTTCTTGGGAGAGTACATAAAAAGCGCTTAGATTTTGAGATGGGATTTTCATAATCATTTGTTACATCAATGATGCGATAAAAACAATAAATTAGCCAAATTTAAAGAGAATTTGTAATAAATCCATAAGGAGGAGGAGTGGATGAATAATTTATTAGTTTTAGCAGTTTTTTTGTTTGTTTTAGAAACCGAGTATAGCTGGGCAAAATGTGCGATAGTAGGGAGCAACCAAAATAATGATGTCGTTACTTCATTGGTACAAAATGCCGAAATATGTCCAAAAAATGTTTTAGAATTTACAGCGATACTGGCCCAAGATGGATTAGTTTCTAAAAGTTATATGGTGGCCAACAGAGGCTTTCATAATCCACGCTGGGGAAGCTTTAGTGTATTTGAGACTGTGTCCGGCCAGTCAAAAAGCATGAACCGAAAAGTAATAGATGAAGATCTCTATTTTGGACATTTCACGGTGAAAAATCAATCGAATACAATTGTTCTGGATCAATTGAATTTAAAGGGGAAGTTATTGATCGAGGTGATGGCCTATGATTGGAAAAAGAATGCCTATAATTTTTATGAACTGATAGGGGGGATTAGTAAACCAACATGGTTTTATCGAGGAGATAGTTTCGATATCTTTGAAGATAATATGAATCTTAAGCTTGGTAAGTCAAAAGCAAGTAAACTTCGGTGCTCAGCATGCCATATTAGTGGGGGCCCTATTTTAAAAGAACTTGAGTATCCGCATTCAGATTGGTGGACAAAGGAGATGCCACTACCGATGGGGTCGTCTAAAATTTCCTATGACCTACAATTGTATCTTGATCAATTAAAAGATGTAAGTCATTTTTCCGCTTCAGTGAAAAAGGGAATGAAGAGAATTGCTAAACCAGAGCTTGGGATTCAACAAAAGCTTCGACCTCTATTTTGTACTACTGAAATAAACTTAAAGTCTGACTCTTCGATGGATACCAATATCCTCAAGATTTCTGCCGATATTTTTGTTAACCCCCTATTAAACGAGGAAGTATTTTTAACTATGGAAAGAAATTTGTATGAGGATGCACTTGAGTTTTATGGCAGCAAATTTCCGGAAACTAATTTATCTGATTCTCAATATGCTTTTCATGCACCGGTTAAAGCCTATTCTAATATTGAGGCGATAAAAAAATTAGTTAAAGATGGTGTTATAGATGAGGAATTTATGCTGGATATTTTAGCTTATGATTTTAAGCATCCACTTTTTTCAAAAAAACGCTGTGATTTTTTGAAATTAATAGAAAACGAATTAGATTGGAGAGGCGCTTTTCTTGAGAAGTTAAATCGTAGTGGTCGCTATGTGTCCCTCGTGTCAGACCTAAGTAAAACTAATAAAAAGAGTCATTTGGTAAAAGTAAAAAACTACCTTCGTGACTTACAGATGTCATTCAGTACAGCTGAAGGAGTTATTGAGAGTGTTTCTTATTTGAGTGGTATCCGCGAGTCGGTTTATGATGATGAAATATCGAAAAACCCTAGAGGACAAATTTTAGAGCCTGGTTTTCGAATAGTTTTTCCAGAAATGATTAAGCCTCCTGTTGAAGACACCAATAGATAAAAGTTTTTGCCGTTAATTCAATATCTCTATCTGAATAGGTAAAATCATTTTCTAAGAGTTTAGGAAAAAAGAACATACCTCTGATTTGCTTATTCAGATAGTTGAGGACTTCAAAGCTGTCCAGATGAGAAGGGATAAATTTTTGAGACTTTGCAAAGTCAATCCACTCAAGAGAGCTTGATTCTGCTCTTAAAATATTTTCTATTTTTTCTTTGATAAACCCGCCTTCTTTAAAACTTTCTGCGAGTATGATTCTTGAGAGCTTAAGGCCGTTAGGGTCTAGGTAATGTTCGAGTTTTTGAGAGATGAAGTTTTTAACTTGAGATTCAAAATTAGGCTCAGACTTAAAGTCAACAAAGGTACTCCTTACATTTTGCGCTACGAGATACAAAATTAGTTCCTCTAATAAGGCCCTTTTATTGGCGAAATGCTTATAAAGTGTTCTTTTTGATACTTGCGCATTTTTAGCAATTGAGTCCATTGTTGGGCGATCATAGCCTTCTTCCACAAAAATGCTGATACTGGCCTGAATAATATCTTCTTTTTTATTCTGCACAGACATAAGCTAATCTCCCGAAATTATTACTATCAGCTAGATTATACCAAATTTTTTCTTGTTTGGGTAAACTATCCAGTTTACCATGACGATGTTAGGTAAACGAAATGGTTTACTTGGGTTTTGCCCCAAAATTCAAACAAACGACTGATTATGACAAATGACAATGAAACGAAAGACAAAATTATCAAGGTGGCCTTAAGGCTTTTTAGCCGTGATGGATATAACGAAACATCAATCAGATCCCTTGCTAAAGAAGCATCGGTGAATATTGCATCCATTAATTATTATTTTAAAAACAAGTTGGGTCTTTATAAAGCATGCTTTTTTACTTTAAGACAAGAAGCCCAAAGAATTGCTAAAAAACTTGACGCTAGTCCTGTGACAGCAATTGAGGTTAAGAAGACACTTGAGCAATTTACTAATGAGTTGATTGATCTCTATGTTCAGGATCCTAATCTCATATCACTAGTGATCGTCGAACTTAAAAAAACAATGGTGCTTGATAGGTCTGTAGTCCAAGCAAGGTTTCTAGAACTCTACTTAAGTATTGAGAAGTTTTTTATCTATCTAAAAGAAAATGGCTTTGTTTCGCCAGCTGCAGACACTCATATCATGGCCATTTCATTCTACGGCAGCATCATTCACGCTATAAGCTTTGATCAAAAAAGAAAAGATCAGTTTAACGTCTGTCTTAGAGATGACTTGGAATTTAGAAAAAAATTCGCATCACAATTAGCACAATTATATACCTTCGGGATGAAAGAATATGGAGAAGAAAATGAAAAAGAAAATTAAGCTTAGCTCATTCTTTTTAAGTATGAGTTTATTCTCAATGCAGGTTTCAGCAAGAGATATTTCTATTGAAGAAGCAATTAATATAGGATTGCAAAAAAGTGAAAATATCCAGCAGGCCATCTTTGATATTGAGATTGCTAAAGAGCAAGTTGAGGAGGCCTGGGCAAGTGTTTATCCTCAGGTATCAGCTCAGGTGCAAACGATTCGGCACACGAAAGCTCCCGTATTGCAGTTTAATGGAACCTCAGTGCCGGTAAAGCAAGATTGGGAACTACTATCTTCATTGCAAATTACTCAAGTCATTTATAGTTTTGGAAGAGTGAAGTCTGCATTAGAAATGGCCAAAATTTCTTCTGATATGCAAAGCACTGCAAAAAAAGTTTTGGAGAGAGAATTACGATATGCTGTGGAGATGGCCTATTATAATGTTCAGTTAAGCCAGAACATATTAAAAATATCTGAAGACTCTATAGGAAACGCTAGAAAGAATCAAAAGGCATTAGAGAAAAGATTTCAAGGTGGACGTGTTCCTAGGCTTGATAATTTAAGGATGCAATCAGATATCGCAAGTCGTGTGCCTAATGTGAGTAATGCAAAAAAGAATTTAGAACTGGCTTACCTGCAATTCAATTTGCTTCTGGAGCTAGATAGAACTGAACGTCCTAATTTAATTTCAAAGCTCGATTATAATTACAAAAATTTTGATGATGGACTATTAAGAGGTGAGATTCAGAATACTCCTCAGATTAAACTTTCAAAATTAAAAGTAGATATGGCCGATAAACAAGTGGGACTTGAAAAATCCTATCACTACCCAAGTATTTCTGCTTTTGGAAATATAAGCCATAACGGAACAGGGGACTCTATGCCGCCTGAAGATGAAAATCTTTTTACCTCTACCTCAATCGGTATTATGGTCAATATCCCGATCTATGAAGGGGGAGCGGTGAGTGCTAGAACGAGACAAAAAGTTTTAGCAAAAACTAGGGCCGAAATTGATCAAAAAAGACAAACTGAGGAATTGGAGCTGTCTTTGAATCAAAGCTTAGTCGAATATAGAACAAACTTAGACCGCTTAGATGCTGCAAAAGATGCTGTTCGTCTAGCTAAGCAAGCTTATGATTTAACGCGTACTAGATTTGAAACAGGTGGTGCAACCAGAAATGATTTGAATGATTCTGAGCGATCTCTTACGAGTGCAAGAATTCAAGTCGAGTCAATAAAATTTGAAATTTTTCAAAATAAAGCAAATATAAATAAATTAACAAAAAAGGTGGTCTCAAATGACTAGGGTTGTATTTTATACCTCTTTAGTGATCCTCATTGCTTTTAGTGTGAACTGGAAGATCGGTGTCATCAAAGAAAAAAGACAGGCAAAAGTAATCTCAATAAATAATGAGTACAAGGAACACGGAAAACCAGTAGAAGTTTATACCGTAAAGAGAAGCGATATAGATTTTTATGAGAGAGTCACAGGCTTCTATCAAAATGGACAAGTAGTCACATTTGTTGGCCGTAACCAGTGGGATAAAATTTCAATCGGCCAGAAAGTGGTTGTGCCAAAATTTGAACTTGAAGGAAAAGTAAGTTTTAAATCGAGTAAAAGAGATGATTTAACTGGTCTTTATAAAGTCGCAGTTAGAACAATTAAAACATTGGAGATGAAGTTAACTGATAGTTTTGTTCTTGATATTAAAGTCGGTGGTGTTAAAGATGCATTGCAACTGCCAGCACCTGCAGTAAAAACAGGAGAAAGCTCTTCTTATGTCTGGGTAATAGATGAAGATAAGGTAGCGCGTAAAAAAGATATTAAAACTGCGGCAAAAGCGAATAATTTTATTCAAGTCGTTTCAGGTGTCACTGAGGGAGAAAAAATTATTGTCCGTGGTTCAAGTTTATTAGAAAAAGGCGATCAAATTAGAATGATCGAGCATAGTGAGGTGACTTTATGATATCAACATTCGTAAAACGACCTGCGATGACTGTTGTATTTATATTGGTCTTCGTGGTTCTTGGTTTATTTTCTTATAAGAATCTTATTATAGAGGCCACTCCTAAGATTGATTATCCAATCGTTAGTATTAGTATGCCTTATCCGGGGGCAACTCCAATCGAAGTTGAAACTCAATTGCTTAAAAAAGTTGAAGAAGTTGTTGCAGAGATTTCAGACATTAAAAAAATAAATGGAAATGCCTACGAGAGTTTTGGTCTTCTAATGGTAGAATTTGAGATTTCTGCCGATGTAAATACCAAGGCAATTGAAGTTAAGGATAAAGTTGAAGCGATTTTAAATGATCTTCCAGGTGATGCTGAAAGACCAATTATTTCAAAATTTGATCCGCTGGTAACTCCTATTTTTTATTTATCCCTTTCTGCAAAAGACAAGTCTCCTAGAGATCTTTACCAAATAGCAGATAACACAATTAAGCCTAGGCTTTCTACGGTGCCTGGTGTGGCGTCAGTTGATATCTCGGGAGGGCAGGAAAGACAGATCAATATCCTTTTAAATAGAAACCTAATGCAGAGGTATTTTATTACGCTCAAAGATATCTCTCAGGCGATTACCAAGCGAAATCTTAACGTCCCTGGTGGGTCAATCACTCAAGGACAAAATGAAATCACAGTCAGGTTTCAGGGTGAATTTCAAACTGTCGCAGACATAAGACAGATGCCAATCGTAACTAAAGAAGGTGTTAGTATTAAGCTTTCTGATGTCGCAGATATTGAAGATGGTGCAGAGGAAGTTGAAACCCTTGCTAGGTGGAATTCAAAAAGTTCTGTTACGCTGGCGTTAAATAAACTCTCGGATGGTGATGCCATAACTATTGCGCAAAATGCGAGAAAAAAGATTGAAGAAATCTCTAATGGTTTAAGTGATGGCATGAAGTTGGAAGTCTCCTATGACTCTACTGTTAGAATTGTGAAAGATACTAACGCTACTTTAAAAAATATCGCCATTGGTATTGCTCTGACAGTTGCCATTCTTTATATGTTTTTGGGGAATTTTAGCGTTACTTTTATTGCTTCAGTCGTTATTCCAACCTCTATTGTGAGTTCATTTCTTTTAGTCGATTTTGCGGGCTTTTCAATTAATATGATGACCTTATTAGCTGTCGGTACTGCACTCGGTACTCTAATCGCTAACGCTATTGTTATTATCGAAGCCGTTGTGTCTAAGATTGAGAAAGGATTAAGCTCTGAAGAAGCGGCGATAGAAGGGACGAAAGAAGTTGCCCTAGCGGTATTAGCATCAGCAGGGACAAACCTTGTTGTATTTACACCGATTGCCTTTATGGGGGGAATGATTGGGCAGTTTATGAATCAATTTGGTCTGACGGTTGTGTTTGCGACCATCTTTTCAGTCATTGGATCATTTACGTTAACTCCAATGCTTTGTGCTGTTATGTTAAAAAATTCTGGAAAGGATTCTTCAAAAAATAAAGGTGGATTTAAAAAGATCTTAAATAAAATTTTAGTAGAGCCTGTTGATAAACTTCTTAATTTTCTTTTGAGTGAATACAAAAGAGTATTTGATTTTCTCTTCAAGTTTCCAAAGACAAGTCTCTTATTAAT
>JAYZFM010000045.1:0-23724 GCA_036336775.1 Bdellovibrionota bacterium
GAAAAATTACATACAAGCTTACGGCAGCTACAGTAGACCATATCGCAGTCTGCTCGAGCTCAATATAGCTATTTTCTGTTCTAAAGAGAAATAGCGAACCAAACACTAGAGATGCAATACCTGCGATAGTTAAAACTCCAAAACTTGTAATGAATATTTCTAATATAAACAGAATGAATGAAAGAACAATCAGTCCCATGGCCCCAAAGTTTAGAGGGAGTACTTGAAAACCGATAGCTGCTAGTACGAGAAAAATGACTCCAACTGCACCGGCCACAAAGCCACCTGGTGCTTGAAATTCAAAATAGAGTAGTGCTGCTCCAATTATAAAAAGAATATAAGCTGTGGTTGGGTTCGCAAAAATATTAAGCGCTTGCTGTCCTGGGTCCATATCTATGGTTTCGCTTTCAACTGAGTCACTCACTTGCAGCTTTAAAGCTTCACCTTTTAAATTGATTTCAAGACCTGCTAGAAAATCTTTAAAATCCTTTTCTTTATGTACTATGGCATCGATGACTTTTTCTTCAAGTGCAGTTTGCGAGTCTAGGCTTTCTGCTTCTGAAATCATTTTTTCAAAAGCTTCAGGGTTTCTTCCTCTCACTTTTGAAAGGCTTCTTACTAGGGCCACAAGATCATTTATTGCCTTGGCCCTTGCATCTTTTTGGTCAATGTCTTTCCCCATTGTTATAGGAGTTGCGGCACCTATATTAGTACCATCATTCATAACTAATATATGCGCCCCACTTGCAATGATGGCACCAGCGCTGGTGGCACTTGCTCCTTCTGGTGTAATCCAAACTCCAACTGGAATATCTGAGTCTCCGATTAAAGTTAAAATCTCTTTTGTCGTCGAAACAAGCCCTCCGGGAGTATCGAGTTTTATGACTAACAGTCCTCCAGGATTTTTCGAAGTTTTCTCAAGGTTACTTTCGATATAATTTTTTACCGCAGGATTAATAGAAGCCGAGATATTGAGATAAGTAATTTTCTGGATGGAATAATCTGTTGCAGCAAATAGGTTGAAACAAAATAAAAAACACAGCGCGATAAAATTCGAAATTTTCATATTAAAAAGATTATGTAAAATATGCACCTTCGTAAACAGAAAGGTAGATGTGAAAAAGATAATTTTAGGACATTTTTTAAATCCAATTAGCGATAAGAGGTGCGAGTTGGTGATTGACGGTGCGTTAGTTGTTGAGAATGGAAAGGTCGTCCAGCTAGCACCAAAAAGTAAAATTAAAATTGATAACTCAGATAAAATCGAAGATTTCTCAGGGCATTTAATCGTACCAGCATTTTTTGATATGCATTTTCATTGGGTACAGGATGATGTGCGAGAAATGCCAAAAGCCAACCTTTTAGAGTGGTTAGATAAATACACTTTCCCTGCGGAATCAAAATTTAAAAGTAAGTCTTATGCTAAGAAAAAAGCAAAATTCTTTTTTCAAAGGCTTATCAATACGGGAACCCTGGGAGGCGCTTGTTATTCATCTATTCATGAGCATGCTCTAGAGTATGCTATGGACCATGCAAAAGGTGACTTTGTTATTGGAAATGTTTTAATGACGATTAATTCACCTAAGTTTTTAAGCCAGACCTCAGAGGCAGCTGTTGATATTGTTAAGAGAATGAGTGGTAAATACAAAAGTCGTTATGCTCTTACTCCAAGGTTTGCTATTGCTACAGATCCTGAGACCATGAAAGCGACCGCCAAATTCGCCAAGAAGAATGGAAGCTTTATTCAAACCCATTTAAGTGAGACTAAAGGTGAAATTGATTTTGTAACGGGCCTTTATAAAACGTTTAAAGGTTTTGAAAAAGCCAAAACATACACGGACATCTATGAAATCTCTGACCAGTTGGGGCCGAAGACAATTATGGGACATGGTATCCACCTCTCTCCGGGAGAGTTAAAGCAGTTAAGTAAAACAAAAACTTCGATTGCTCATTGCCCGACTTCTAATGCTCCAATTAGAAACAAAGGTTTAGGTTCAGGTCTTTTTGATTTTAAAAAAGCAGAAAAGTACGGAGTAAAATGGGCGCTAGCTTCCGATATTGGCGGGGGACCATTTCTATCGATGTTAGATGTAATGCGTTCTTTTGTAGACCAGAACCATGCAAGAGGTATTAATGAGGCCACTTACACTAAGGCACTTTTTCGTTCGACTGTTGCAGGTGCTAAAATTTTAGAGGTGGATAAAAGAGTAGGTAATTTTGATAAGAATAAAGAAGCCAATTTTGTCGTTCTAAAAAAACTAAGAGTGAAAGATTCTGACACTGCAGAAAATTTATTGAAAAGAGTCGTACACTCCGCTCCGCGTTCGAAATTAGATTGCCTTCCTCAAGGGACCTTTTATAAAGGTGAACTTTGCTCAAAATAGAGTGTAAGCCCTTGAAACTGTGATCGAAACTACACTTCGCATTTTGTATAAAAATCGCTATATTTAAGTCTGATCCTTGATTCGATCAGGCTTAGATTTATGGAGGAATAAGGCGTGAAGGAACGTTCAATTAGAATTCTTTTAATTTTCTCACTTGTTCTCAATGTTTATTTGATCACAAATAATGAACAAGACGCACCAAGTGTAGATAAGGTTTCTGTAAAGGCTGCCGCAGTTAAAGTCGAAAACTCCCAAATTCCAAATAAGCGTCATGAAAATAATATTGAATTTATTGAAGAAGAAATCATGCCTGAGGATGAAGAACAACAGGATCAGATTAAACACAGTAGAGTCATAGAGTTGGATGAACCAGAACAAGCGGCGAACGAATTTAGTGAAGAGGCCATGAAAGTAGCTCAAAAAACTTGGGAGCGAGAGTACCGCGCTTTTATGGAAAGAGACTTGGGTCTAGATCCTTCTGTGGCAGATATTTATCGCGAGCTAGCTGATAAAAGAAAAAAAGAAATAGATGATTATCTTATTCCGAAGATGTCTAGTATGGAAGAGAATGAGCCATACCTTTTCACTTTGGAAGACAATATTGAGTTATCAAAAATTAATCAAAAATATTTAAAAAATTTGAAAGAAGTTATGGGACCTAAAAACTATGACTCTTACAGCCGCTTCAGAGAAAACATGAACCGAAAAATTATGGAAAACGGTTCGAGTTATTTCTGGGTTGAGTTTTAGTGATTAAATTATTTCAGCTCTAAAAGGATAGGGCAGTGGTCACTTCCCATAACATCAGTTAGGTGCTTGCAACTTTTAAGTTTAGATTTTAAATTTTTGCTCACCATAAAGTAATCAATACGCCATCCAATATTTCTTGCACGGCAATCACCTCGGTAAGTCCACCAGCTGTATATACCTGGCGTTTCTGGTTCGAAGAAGCGAAGTGCATCTATCATGCCTGCATTGATATAATGATCAACCCATTCTCTTTCATGTGGGAGAAAACCAGTTGTATTTTTGTTAGACTTTGGATTGGCCAAGTCAATAGGGTGATGAGCAGTATTAAAGTCGCCAGTAATAATGACTTTCTTTCCTTGATCGATATAAGCGTTATAAATATCTAGGATGGCTTCGTAAAACTCTAACTTGTAATCCACCCTTGCATGATCTCTCTGGCCATTTGGAAAATAGCAATTAATAAAAACAAAAGTTTTAAATTCACAAATTAACGTTCGTCCCTCTCGGTCAAATTTTTCTATTCCGATTTTATCAATTACTTTTTCTGGATTTTTTTTTGTTAAGACTGCAACCCCTGAATATCCCTTCTTTTCGGCAGGATTAATAAAAATTTTATAGTCTTTATGCTCTAATATTTCTGGAGGGAATTGTTTTTGTTCAGCTTTAATTTCTTGTAACCCTATGATGTCAGGTGAAGTCTCATTCAACCAATCAAGAAATCCTTTATTATTGCAAGCTCTAATTCCATTAACGTTCCACGACACAAGTGTTTTCAAAATTTTCCTCGTATATTTTTTTATCTATTTTTTTGGCATTATTGTTTTATAGTTTTTTTCAAGTTTGTTAAAGACATTCCGAAAAAAATCATTAATATAACTAACTCATTTCATAGCAGGAGATTTACATGCGTTGTTTTAAGCATATTGCGACTCTGATCCGAAACAAAAGACTTCAACACCCAAAGGGGTACTCTCAATCAGAGCTGTCACATTTGCTGGGATATAAGAATGGTCAATTTATTAGTAATGTTGAGAGAGCTTTATGCAACATTCCTTTAAAGATGTTAGGCAAAGTTTCAGAGGTGTTGACTATTGATCCAAATGAGTTGAAAGCCGCAATTTTAAAAGATCATGAGGAAACTCTTAATAATTACTTGAAAACTTCTTCAACAGCTGAAGTTAAAGAATTACATTCAAGAAATGAAAATGAAACAACAAGCTTTGCTAGTTCTCCTGACTTTAAAATGTCATCTAATTCTTAAACGAATAAAAAATAAAAATTTACTTAAAAAAATAAAACCGCAGTTAATGCGGTTTTATTTTTTTTAGAATTTAAAAATGGTTTTACTGTTTGGTTTCTGTTGGAGAAGGAGGGGTGATCCCTTTGTAGGCATAATAGTCCGCCATGGAACCTTCTGACTCTTCTGTGTCACTTGCCCAATCTTGAGATTTTTGTACAGGTAATAAATGTGGATCTTCAAATTCTCCTACAAAAGATACTTGGTCACCAACAGGTTCTAGATTGTGTTCACTTGTATACTGTCTATCCTCAGGGTAGGCGTTGATGTATTCTTTAAGTACATCTCTTTGCCAGTCTTCTAAGTTATTTTCAAAATCACGTAACGCTTTCAAAGCTTGAGTATATAGACGCTCTGCTTTTCCAACCTGTTGATCATTTTTATGACCATGAACATCATGAAATTTCGTTCTTGCTGTCAGGTATTGCTCAAGATAGTTCTGATATTTTAAAATAATCCTTGATGGAGTCAGCTTTTTTGGTCTTCTATTTTTACTGAACGATTTTTTGCTAGATTTTCCACCAGTTTTATTTTTATTTGAGTTTGAATTAGAACCTGATCTGTTCCCTCGGAAATTTCTTCTTGGTTTTTTGCTTTCGTTGTGCCCCATGGCAATAGCTCCTTGTCTTAACATATTAAGATGGGAACCATCTTCTGTCTATTCTGTTCGTTTACGTCTTCAATTAAATCCCTTATAATCAGCCGATAAAACATTTTAAGGAGATTATCATGGCCAACAAAAGAGTAAGAGTAGCAGTTACCGGTGCTGCCGGACAAATTGGATATGCAATTTTATTTAGAATTGCGTCAGGACAGATGTTTGGTCCTGATACAGATGTTGATTTAAGTTTATTAGAACTTCCTCAAGCGCTTGGTGCACTTGAAGGTGTAAAAATGGAACTAGATGATTGTGCTTTTCCTCTTTTAAAGTCAATCAGATGTACAGATAAGATGGAAGAAGCTTTTAAAGACACTAACTGGGTACTTGCGATTGGTGCAGTTCCTAGAAAAGATGGAATGGAAAGAGCAGACCTTTTAAAAGTTAACGGTGGAATTTTTGGTCCACTTGGTAAAGCCATGGCCGAAGTAGGGGCTCCAGATTGTAAACTTTTTGTTGTTGGTAACCCATGTAACACTAACTGCTATATTGCAATGGAAGCTTCTGGTCTTCCTAAAGATAGATTTTTTGCTATGACAACACTAGATGAGAACAGAGCAAAAACTCAATTAGCGCAAAAAGCTGGTGTTGATGTGACTGAAGTTTCTCATATGACAATTTGGGGGAATCACTCAGCAACTCAATACCCAGATTTCTTTAACGCAAAAATTGGTGGGAAGCCAGCTGCTGACGTAATCTCTGATCATGATTGGCTAAAAGGTGATTTTATTTCAACTGTTCAAAAGCGTGGAGCTGCAATTATTAAAGCTCGTGGAGCTTCATCTGCTGCTTCAGCTGCTAATGCTTGTGTTCAAGCAGTTTATAACTTAACTCACGACACTCCGGCTGGAGAAACATATTCAATGTGTTTGGCTTCAAATGGTCAGTATGGTGTAGACGAGGGGATCATTTTTAGTTTCCCATGTCGTACTGAAAATGGTGTTTGCAAGGTTGTAGAAGGTGTAACTCATAATGATTTTGGTTCAGAGAAGTTTAAGACAACTCTAGATGAGCTAAGAACTGAAAGAGACACTGTTAGAGATTTAGGTCTAGTTTAATTCGGAGTCGATGATGCAGGAATCAGGTCAAGATAGAGTAAAATTATCTGGGTTTAACAATTTAACGAAGATTTTGTCTTTTAATCTTTATGATTTCTGCATCACCTTCGGTGATAAACAAAAAGAAGAATATATTAATTGGATAAATGAAAAATATTCTTCTGAAAAAATTTTAGAATTTTCTCGTAACATTTGTGAGATTATTCAGTCAGACATCATCAGTGAATCCAAAATGGATTATGATCCTGTTGGTGCAAGTACGATGACTTTAATGAGTGACTGCCAAGGTGGTAAGTGGGAGCAGGTCTCAGGACCTAATGTTCCAACTGGTTCTGCTGTAAAGGCACACCTTACAAAGTCACATTTAACAAGCCATACTTATCCTGATGCATCGGCTGCTAACGGGGTTTGTACTTTTAGAGTTGATTTCGATATCGCAACCTGTGGAGACATCATACCTCTAAAAGCAATCAATTACTTGTTTGAAGTATTTGAGTGTGATGTGGTTTATATTGATTATGTTGTCCGAGGATATACTCGTCTGGCGAATGGGAAAAAGATCTATAACGATCAGTACTTCAATTCTATTCAAGATTTTATTGATCCAAAAGTGATGGAGCAATACGAGTATCACTCTGATTTGAACATGCCACGAGATAATATTTGGCAAACAAAAATGATGATTAAGGATATGGGGGCTCAGCATTTTGTTTTTGAAGAAGCTGATGCAAATCACCCTGAAATTGATGCTAAAATGAGAATCCTTCGCGAGGAAATGAAAGAAGTTTATCATTTATATTAATCTCATACCAAGAAAGGCTAAATGGGAAAAGAAGTTGAAAATTTAGGCTATTCCAAAGAAGAAGTTGCTGAGTTCAGAAAACGCTTAGAGGAAGAAACAGAGTTAGTACGTTCGTGGTTCGAATCAAACGCATTTGTTCATGATGAACAAAAAACTGGTATAGAGTTAGAAGCATGGCTAATAAATGAGAATATGCTTCCTGACCCGTTCAATGATGTTTTTCTTGAAGAGCTTAATAATGAGCAAGTTGTTCCTGAAATTGCAAAATTTAATTTCGAACTTAATTCCACTCCCTATAAATTAAAAGGAAAAACTCTAAGTAAATTAGAGGCGGAACTTACGACTCTTTGGAAGAGTTGTGAGAAAAAAGCACAAGAACATGACAAGCATGCTCTTTTGATAGGGACACTTCCGACCCTTAGACCACATATGCTTGAGCTCGAATACCTTTCAAAACAGAATCGTTACTCAGTAATGAATGAGCAAGTAATGAAGCTCAGAGAAGGGAAGCCTCTTTATATTAGGCTTGAGGGAAAAGACAACTTATATATGTACATGGACAGTGTTATTGCTGAGTGTGCAGCAACCAGTCTTCAAATACATCTGAGTATAGATCAAAAATGTGCCAAGCGATTTTATAACGCTTCCATATTAGCAGCTCCCTATTTAATTGCTCTTTCAGCTAATTCTCCATATTTCTTTGGAAAGGAATTATGGGATGAATCCCGCATTGCGATTTTCGAGCAATCAGTCGATTTAGAGGCAAAAGGGCGCGATGGAAAATCAGTTAAAAGAGTAACACTTGGTAATGGTTATATAAAAGAATCTCTTTTTGAGCTGTATGAAGAAAACACATATGATTATCCCATTTTACTGGCTGAATTAGATAAAGAATATGATGTTAACAAATTACAGCATATGCAGCTTCATAATGGAACTATTTGGAGATGGAATAGGCCGATTATTAGTGTTGATAAAAAGGGAGTTCCTCACTTGCGAATTGAACAAAGAGTTCCAAGTGCCGGACCAACAATCGTCGATTCAATTGCTAATGCAGCTTTTGCGATAGGACTAGTTGATTATTTAGCAAAACTAGAAGTTGCCCCAGAAGACAATGTTTCGTTTGATGAGGCAATTCATAATTTTTATAAAGCTTCACGACAAAGTTTCTTTTGTAAGGTGAGGTGGATTGATGGAAAGCTTCACGATATGCGTGAGCTTTTACTTTACGAAATTTTCCCACATGTTAAACAGGCCCTTTTAAAAAGAGGACTTGATGCAGAGGATGTTGAGTATTATATGGATCAGGTGATCTATCCTAGACTTCAAAAAGGAGTCAACGGAACTATCTGGCAGAAAGCTTTTATTCATATGAATGGAAAACGCTTTCAAGAGTTGTTAGAGACTTATATTCAAAATCAATACAGTGGGAAGCCAGTACATTCTTGGGAGTTATAATTGGTTTTAAATATTTTAAGTAAATTGCCTGAGGGATTCTTTGAAACCCCAGTTACTGGTCTTCATGAACTATTAGGAGGGCCAACTCTTATTCATTTGAAAACAGAAAACCCTGCGAAACCTCTCTACCTTTCAACTCTGTTACATGGAAATGAAACTTCGAGCCACAGTGTTTTATTAAGGTTTCTAAAAAACAATACGCCTCTAAAGCGTGACCTTATCATATTTATTGGAAACACTTTGGGTGCCTCTAAAGGTATGAGACATCTTCCTGGGCAAGTTGATTATAACCGTATTTGGGAAGAGGGAAACCTTCCTGAGCATGGACTTGCCAAGCAGGTTATCGAGTACGCACAAGCAAATGAACCTTTTGCAAGTATTGATCTACATAATAATACTGGTAAAAATCCATTTTATGGATGCATTAATAAGCTAGATGAAGAATTTAAAAATTTGGCGAGTCATTTCGGTGAACACACTGTTTATTTTACTGAACCTCATAATGTTCAGTCCATGGCATTCTCCAAAATCTGCCCAAGCGTTACTGTCGAAGCAGGACTTCCGGGGGAAGAAGCTGGGATTGAACAGGCGTTAAAATTTGTCGAAACGATTTATCATTTTGAAACAATAGAGCACCATCCGACACGGCAAAAAAACTTAGTGTATCACACCTTGGCAAGATTTAAGGTTCATCACGATGCCAAAGTCGATTTTGAAGATTCGCCATTCACAGGATCGGATCTTTCTTTTGTTTCTAATTTAGATAGTCGAAATTTTGAAGTAGTAAAGAAAGGAACTCGAATAGGGTTTGCGAAAAATTTAGATCATTTAATCGTTGAGAATAATCGCGGAGAGATTATTACGGATCAATTTATTAAAATCGAAGACAACAAAATAATCATGACTAGAACCTTTATTCCTTCAATGTTTACTAAAGATATTTATGTGATGAAAGAGGATTGTCTTGGTTATTTGATGGAAGTTATGATCGCTCTAAAACAGCAGTAATGCAAAGATTTCTTGGCGACAGCTTTCTATCGAAAACCTCTTCTAGTTTTACGTTGTAACCCTGTTCTTTTAGATACAGGCATCTATCGAGATTTATAAAGACTTCAAGAAGACGACTAAGGTGAGACCGTATTATTCCAAAGCATAGGTACTCTCTGTATTCATTTTTTTTTGAAGTGAAAAAATCTGTTAAAAATTCCGGGGTGAACTTTTTAGTTTCAGGTAAATATTTATAACAGTATTCATGGAAGGCTCCTTCGTAATCTGCCTTACTCGCATTTCCAAGAGTAACAAAACCACCGTCCATATGTTCAAACATCAAAAAATGCAGAGTGTAGCGAAACCGTTTTACTTTTTCCCTCTGTAGAAACTCTTTCAAAGTCATTGTCTTGTAGGACTTTGCGGCCATGGTAAGAGCATGGTTTGAAACCTTTAGGTTTGTTTGCTTCGACATCGGAAATTGTGACAATTTGTGAAAGCAGCAACCATAACTTACAATTTTTTTGAACTTGTGATGAATTCCATATTCAATTATGTCACATGATAAATCACCGCAAGCGTGCAGGCCGATTAGGGTGTCAGAGGGATTTCCAAATAGATCTGCATGGCGATGAAATTTTAAGGTCTCAAACTGAAGGCGGTCTAATATTTTTGCATGCTTTTTTTTACCTATGCTTTGGATATCTGAGTCCATATCAATACAAATACTGGTTTTGTCATTTCCTTCAAGCAGTACACCTGATAAGTGAGCAGCTCCACTTCCGATATCCACAAAGCTTTGGTCTTCTTCAAGTTGCCCCTGAAGGATTTCAATCTCGTGGCGTTTTTTTAACGTCATTTTTTTTAAATGCTCTTTAGGTATTTGCTGAGGTCGGTACTCCGCTTGATCAAGTTTAAGTAGTGAGCTGATCTTATCAAGCATAAGCCTGTAGTCATCAGGTAAGTTGAGTTCTTGAAATTGTAGGTTTTCTAGTTGGATCAACTCTTCGTCAGTAAAGGTTGCAATACTTTTTCCCCATTCATGGTAGGGAGCCGAGAGGTTAGGATAACGCTGTAGAACCTCTTTATCTAAAAGGTATTGATGGTCCAATAATAAATTTTCGATCGCCTCAAAACGCTTTTCAAGCTTCATGAGGAGAGTATATAATGTATCGATGAATATTGCTATTTGGGGTTTAGGTGTTTCTGGTATTTCTGCTCTTCGCTATTTAAGTCGAAATACCTCTCATCAGTTATATGCTATAAATCAAGGTTCTGTTGATTCATGGGCACAAAAACGGGAAGTCACGCAGTTTATTTCCGAGAATAATTGTTTCGATCAAGCCGATATAAGTAAAGATCTACATTTGGATCTAATAATCCTTTCTCCTGGAATAGATCCTGAAATACCAGAACTAAGGCCATTTAATCAGGTTGAAAAAATTTGTGAAGTGGAACTGGCCTTTAGAGAAAGTAAGAGAAATCTACCTATCATAGCAGTGACCGGAACTAACGGAAAAACGACCACTGTAACTTTGATCAGTGAAGCATTGAAACTTGCAGGAAAGCGTGTTTTTTTGGGGGGAAATATCGGTACTCCCTTTTGTGATTTTGTTGAAGATGAAGAGCAATATGATGTGGTTGTTTTGGAGCTTTCAAGTTTTCAGTTAGAACTTTTGGATTCGTTTAGGGCAAATATCGCCTGCATTTTAAATATAACTCCTAGTCATATGGAGCGCTATCAAGGTTTTAATGATTACGAGTCAGCTAAGCTAAATATCGTAAGCAATCAAAATGAAAATGATTGGTATATTGCTCCTGCTAAGTATTTAGACCAAGCTTCAGCCGCAAGAAAAATCGAACTTGCAAAACTTTCAGGCCGTAAGTGGGAACATTCGGTTTTGAAGGGGGAGCATCATAAATTTAACTTCTATATCGTGGAAAAAGTGTTGGAGTATTTCCACTTTTCACCAAAAGACATTGTTCAGAATTTAATAGACTCATTTAGAGGAGTTTCCTATAGGCTTCAGTATCTAGGTGAGATTGAAGCAGCAAAATTTTATAACGATGCTAAAAGCACAAACACTGAAGCGACTTTAACAGCACTTAAAAGTTTTTCAGATACAGGGGTTGTTTTGATTTTGGGTGGGAAAAGACGCGATGGAATTCAAGACTTAAGTGCCATCAAAGATTTTAAAAGCATTAAAAAAATTTATGCCATAGGGGATGCACAAGAAGAAATTAATAGTCAGCTAGGACAAGATTTTGAAGTGTATTTAGCAGGTGACTTGGAATCGGCTTTTATAAATTCAGTTAAGGATGGAGTCACTGTACTATTTAGTCCAGCGTATCCTTCGTTTGATCAGTATAAGAACTATATTGCTCGGGGCGAGCATTTTGATAATCTATTTTTAAAATATTCGACTAATTAAAATCAACTCTTGTGATTGAAGCTTGATCATTAGCTTGCGCCGAACTGTAATTATCAAACGATAGTTTCACGATAAAAACGGCTAATATCACAAAAATTATCGAGCCAAACTTAATACTCATAGTGCTCACCTTAGGCTGTAAGTTTATTTTCAATAATTCTTGTCGAAATCCCTAGACAAAACTTTAGGGAAAGTTGATAAAAATCGTTATTTTAGCGGTTTAAGTCAGTTAATAGTTGTTAAGAAATAGGGGCTTCTTAAGAATACTTGAAGCCCATTTTAAAGAATTGCCAATTATTGTTTGCAGAAAATTTTTAAATGCTACCTTTCAAAAGCAAATCCAAGCGAGTTTTCTACTTGCTCAGGTAGTTTCGGTCTATTCTTAGTTGGAATCAGATAAGTCGCTAGATTGAACAGGTCAGTGAAAACGCGGTTATTCTCTGTCGCTTTTTTGAGATATTCATGACCGCTAGATCCACCTGTTCCAATCTTTGTCCCTAACATTCTGTGGGCCATAATCGCATGACGGTATCTCCAGGTAGTGAACATCTCATCCATATCAATTAGAAGTTCTAACAATCGGTTAGGAATTTGCAGAATTGGTTCATCTCTATAAAGCTTAATAAAGATGGCTGCTAGTTTGGCCTTTCTGGAAAGTCTCACAACTCCTTGCTCTCTAAGTTCGTTATACTTTTCTTCATCAAAAAGCAGCTCAAAATTAACACGAGTTGCTTCAAGGTTTTTAAATTCAAACTCTTTTTCTTTTTCACTTAAAGTGGTGTTGTCACTGATAATTTGTTTATCTTCATCCAACATGGAATTAACGGTTGAGCGATAGTGATCCCAAAAATTGAAACCATCAAATTCTGCAAAAGGCATCCTTGCAAGCCAGTTGTCTAAAAGCTCTAAGAAAGTGGGAGCTTCTTCCATCTTTATTAGGAGGTCTTTGTCTTTTTGTTCAAGCCTTGAGTTAAAAAAAACTTTATCAGCTTGCAGTCTATATTTCTGACGGAGCCCCATTTTTAGTTCGAGCTGTCTAAACTGTATACTTTGAAAGCCAGAAGCTGGAACTAAGTAATCTCTAAAATCCATAAAATCTAAAGGAGTCATAGTCTCAATAATATTTAATTGTTGATTCAAAACTTTTTGAATTTCAATAATTCTTTGTAGCCTATGATTAATGGTTCCAAAACTTTTGGGTTTAACATGTTCCGTGTTGAACAGCGCGTAAATAGAGTCAAACTCGTGTAGAATTTGCTTAAACCAAAGCTCATAAGTTTGATGGATAATTATGAATAAAGTCTCATCATGAGCTTCATTTCCATGCTCTTTGGATTTTAATTGCTGGGAGTTAAGAAGTTGATCTAGTTTAAGGTATTCACCGTAGTATATTGGCTCGTGTTTCATGTGATAACGCTAACCTGACTGTTTCATTTTGTCATTAATTTGTGTAAGATGCGAGGGCAAACAAAATAGGAGTCGTTCATGAGTTCGAAATTTAAACTAGATTCAGCACAGGTAAAGTCTAATATTGAAGCTTTACAAAATTATATGTCGCACAATCAAATGGAATATTTTTATATCTCAAGTTTCGACCCATATCTTAATGAATATGTTCCGATGTCAGATTGTCATCGATTTTATTTCACTAACTTTACTGGTTCTGTAGCAGAGGTTTTAGTGCCGGCAAGCGGAAAAGTTAAGCTCTATGTGGATGGCCGCTACCACGAGCAAGCAGATTTGGAATGTGATCTAAGTCTAGTGGATGTGGTGAAGGTTGGAGCTAACCAAGGTTTGTTATCGACTTTAAAAGAAGATCTAAAAAAACTGAGTGTAAAAAAGATTGCCGTTGAAATGGATAGAACCTCTTATGATTTTTTCTCTTACCTTGAAAAAAACAAAATCGAAATACAAGGGGTGTTTAGTGGAGCTCTTAATGAAGTCGTTGAGTTTCAATCTGCTACGACTCTTCCTGGCGTGAAGGCTCTAGATAAGAAATACATCAATAAAACTGTAAAAGATAAGTTGGATATGATTATTGAAAACAATAAACAAGCTTATCTTGTGACGGCAATTGACTCTCTTGCTTGGGTAACAAATGCGCGCGGGTACCATATTCCTTTTTCTTCGGCTTATTTAGGTGTGGGGCTACTGACTCATGATAAAGCATTTGTCTTTATTGATGAAGGTGTTCAAGTTGAGAATGAAGACAGTGCTGTTGAGTATATAAATGCTTCTGCCTCTGAGCGAGGAGCTAAGATCGAAGAGATTCAAAATAAGTACAATTTGGAAGAAGTCCTTTTTGATCCTAGAATGTTGAATGCACAACTGTATCAAGAATTAAAAGATGTTTTTGGTCCTGAAGCCTTAATTGAAAAAGAGGGGGGCGTAATTGAGTGGCAATCAATCAAAGAAGAGGTTGAGCTGCAAGCATTTAGAGAGTCTTTTGAAAAATCAGACACGGCTATTTTTAATACAATTAAATGGGTGAGAGAAAATGTTTCTCAAAATAAATCAATCTCTGAACTAGATCTTTATCACGAGACTACTAATAAATACAATGAGCAAGGAGCAGTCGCTCAAAGCTTTAATACAATTGCTGGTGCTGATGCGAACGGATCTATCATTCACTATGGCGATCCAAAAGCAGATATTATTCTGAATGATACGAGTATGGTTCTTCTCGACTCTGGTGGATATTTTGGTGCTGGCTTTGCGACTGATACGACTCGTACTTTCATGGCGGGAACAAAAGAAGGCTCGGCTAAGCAAAAAGAAATCTATACACTTACATTAAAGGGAACACTTCATTTGCAAAATGCAGTCTTCAAATCTGGAACTCGTGGTTCAGGACTTGATGCGATTGCAAGACAACCTCTTTACCAAGCTGGTTATGATTTCGCCCATGGTACAGGCCATGGAGTTGGTGTTCACGTTCATGAAGGTGGAGTTGGAATTAGTCCCGTTAGAAATTATCTTTTAAAGCCCGGCCAAGTGGTTTCAATTGAACCAGGGATCTATATTCCAGGTTTTGGTGGGGTTAGAATCGAAAATATTGCGATTGTAATTGAGCATCCAAAGTTTGAGGGATTTTTAACTTTCGAACCATTAACTGTGATTGGATTCGACCCACTTTTAATTGAAGAAAGTCTGTTGACTGAGCAAGAAAAGAAATGGCTGGATGAATATGAAGCAGAGTGTGCTAAAAGAGGTCGCTCATTTAGAAGCTAAAATTAGTATTTAGTTCATTTTAAGTTCGACAGAGTTTTTGTTTGCTTTGACATGTCTTGTAATAGCTAACGATTATAGACGCTTAGGTGCTAGATTGATAAAATCTAACAACCTAAGAGATTTTATTTAATATATTGAAATCCTGACCGGTGGTAGTGTTTAAAAAGAAGGGGGATTAAAGTTATGAAAGCTTTTTTTCTGATCAGTGCAATTCTTTTTACTCTATCATGTGCATCTACGGGAAACCGTGATGCTAATGGCTCCATGAGTAAGCAACATCCAGTGTTTGAAAAAGCTCGGGGTGCTTACCTAGACCCATAAACCGCGTTAGGCGAGGGGAACCTCGCCGCTTTCTAGCACTGTTTTTTAGAGGTCAGAATGCAAAAATTTAGAAGTTTTTTATCTTATTATAATCAACTCCTAAAACCTGAAGGCTCATATTTCGCTATTGCAATCATTTATGGGATTGCGGTCAGTATTATCACCCTGGCCATACCAATTTCAGTACAAGCACTAGTAAACACAATTGCTTTTGGAGTTCTAGTTCAGCCGCTAGTTATTTTAACGGTCTTACTTTTATCTCTTTTGATTATATCCAGTATTTTAAAAGCGCTACAAACTTTCATTATAGAGATTTTTCAACGCCATTTTTTCATTCGTATTAGCACCGATATTGCGGAAAATATAATGATGTCTGGTAAAGATGAACTATCAAAGCATTATGGTGTTGAACTGGTGAACCGTTATTTTGATATAATGACTGTTCAGAAAAAAGCGACCACTTTAATTACTGGTGGTGTTTCACTCGTTTTACAGATCGTACTTGGACTCATCCTCTTAGCATTTTACCACCCATACTTTTTGGTTTTTGATATTATCTTAATCTCTCTTCTAGCAGGAATCTGGTTTTTATTTGGATCTAGAGCGATGAAGACCGCGGTTGAGGAATCAGATCGAAAATACAAACTAGCATATTGGTTAGAAGAAATAGCTAGAGAGAGTACTTTTTTTAAAAGACAAAAATATAAAAAGAAAGTCTATGAAGTCACAGATAGTAAAGTTTATGATTACATCGGCTCTAGAAAAGACCATTTTAAGCTTTTATTCATTCAGATTGTATTACTCCTCATTTCTTATTCATTTTTGAGTGCGTTGATTTTAGGTTTGGGTGGGTTTCTCGTTATTTCTGGTGAACTTTCATTGGGGCAATTAGTCGCTGCGGAACTCATCGTTACAGTAATTCTTGCAGGACTCTCTGGAGCAGGCAAATACTTGGAAGATTTTTATGATCTTTATGCAGCTTTGAGTAAAATTTCTTCACTTTATAAATTGAAACCAGCCGAAAATTTAAAGCAGGAAATTGTAGAAATTAAAGGTAAAGATTTACTCGTGAAGTTTGATAATGAGACGCTCAATTTTGAACATGGAAAGAGCTACTTACTTCAAAGTAAATTTTATTCAAGTAAACTGAGTTTTATCGATATGATCAGAGGGTTTACTGATGAGAGTCGATATAAAGTTCAATTTGGAAATAGAAGCTACGAAGAACTTTGTGCTTTTCAAGTGAATGATTTTATCTCAGTCATAAAAGAACCTCATTTTTTTTACGGAACGCTTTTTGAAAATCTGACTTTTGGACTAGAAAAAATATCCATAAAAAAGGTGGAAGAAGTTTTGGAGGTGGTGGACCTTCAAGATATGATCACGGCACTGCCTGATGGATTAGACACTGAAATTAACCCAGCTGGTTATCCGCTATGGCCATCTCAATTGATACGTTTGACTATCGCAAGAGAGATCTTAGTGGGAACAAAAGTTATTGTGGCGGTCGATGTTTTTGAGGGATTGGAAAAGAAAAGGCGAAGAAGTATTTTAAAATATTTAATCGATCAGAATATTACTCTTATTGTACTTAGCAATCAGAATCTAGAAGGTTTTGATTTTGATGGCTATTATTTTCTAAACGGTGAAGAAATTGTGAGTTGTGATTCAGGAAGAGAGCTTTCAGATGTAAGGAGAGATCATGAATAAAGATTTTCCAGTAAGAAATCTGTATTTTGTTCCTAAATGGTCAAGAACCCTTGCAGCTGTTATTTTGGGAAGTATCGCTTTTTCAGTTGTTATTCTCGTGGTCACTCCGTGGCAGCAGAGTTCAAAAGGATACGGAAAAGTCATTGCGATGAATCCAAATGATAGGGTTCAGAATATCAATTCAACTCTGCCTGGTCGAATTAATAAATGGTATGTTTCAGATGGCACAAAAGTTTTGAAAGGAGATCCAATTGTAGAGATTGTAGATAATGATCCTAATTTCATCGATCGATTAAAACTAGAGCGAGACGCAAAACTTAAGAAGTACGAAGCTTCAAAAGCTGCAAGTGAAACATCTTATATAAACTATAAAAGACAAAAAGAGCTTTTTGAGCAGGGACTTTCAGCTAGAACTAAATTTGAAAAAGCAAAAATTGAATATAAAAAACTTCTTTCTCAAGAGGCGGAAGCTGCTGCAAATCTTGCAGGTGCTGAAGTCAAACTTTCTCGTCAACAGACACAGATGATTACTGCTCCCAGGGACGGTGTGATTTTAAGAGTCCTTCATGGTTCTGGAAATGTTGTTGTGAATGAAGGCGATCTGCTTGCAAAATTCGTCCCTTCTAATTTTGAACAGGCAGTTGAGATTTATATTAATGGAAATGATTTGCCGCTCGTGTTTCCAGGTAGGCATGTAAGACTTCAGTTTGAAGGATGGCCTGCTGTTCAGTTTTCTGGCTGGCCTTCTGTCGCTGTCGGTACATTTGGTGGAAGGGTTGTTGTCGTTGACCCCTCAGCTTCTCAAAATGGCAAATTTAGAGTGATCGTAAAGCCTGATGATGGAGAAGAATGGCCTGATTATACCTATCTGAGGCAGGGAACTAGAGTTCATGGGTGGATACTACTCAATGAAGTTTCTCTTGGGTATGAGTTATGGAGGCAATTTAACGGTTTCCCTCCATCTATTGAAACTCCTGCTTCTGAAATTGAAAGTGGTAAAGATGGAAAGAAGAAGAAAAAGAAAAAGGACAAAAAGTGAAATTTCTAATTACCCTTTCTCTTTTTTTGGGAATAAATGCGTACGCAGAAACCTTGACCCTAGATGAGGTTTTGTCTTCAACGAAAGAGCATTTTCCACTCATTCAAAAATCCTATGAAGACATTGTAGCTGCGAAAGCGAAACGGAGATCAGCTATTGGTGGTTTCGATGCTTCGATTGATGGTAAATTGGATCAAAGGCCACAAGGGTATTATGATGGCCAAAGTCAATCTGTAAAAATCGTAAAACCATTGCAGAGTTTTGGGGCCAAAGTTTACGGTGGTTACAGAGTTTCTGAGGGGAGTTATCCTGATTACGAAGGAAAATATAATACTCTCGACAATGGTGAGTATAGTGTTGGTGTTGCTCTGTCATTATGGAGAGATTCCTTCATTGACAGCAAACGTCTCAAACTCAGAAATAGTGAGCTTGATGTTTCAATCGCTGAGAATGCTTATCAGCAAGCAGTATTAAAATATCAAAGCTTGGCGATGAAGTCTTATTGGGAATGGGTGGCTTATGGAAAAACTCTACGAATTCAAAAAGAACTTTTGGAGATGGCGCAAAAACGGACTTTTGGGCTAGAAAGAAGAAGTAACCGCGGCGACTTAGCAAAAATTTATCTAACCGAAAATAACCAATATATCGTTAAGAGAAAAGCCGATGTTTTAAAAGCTCAACAAAGTTTCGAACAACTTTCCTATGAACTTTCTCTTTTTTATCGAAATAAAAAAGGCGAGCCTGTAATTCCTCGTCTGGGAAGTGTTCCTGAAAATATGTTAGATATAACTCCCATGGATATAACTGCTGAGGAAAAGAAGCTGCAGGAAATTTTGAAAAAGACACCACAAATTCAAATACTGAAAAATGAAATCTTAAGCTATAAAAATGAAAAAGAATTTGGGGAAAACTCTTTGAAGCCAAAAGTGGATTTCAATGTTGAGCTAAGTGATGATCAAGGAGACGGACCTAAAAATCTAAGACCGACAGAAGTCCGCGCGATGGTAAATTTCTCGGTTCCATTAGAGAGAAACTTAGGGAATGGACAAACCCAAGCTGCGGAAGCCAAAATTAGGGCGCTAGAAAAGGAATTAGCCTATCTGGAACAGTATACTAAGGTCACCCTTGATCGCCTTATTGTGCAGTTGAATATTGCTTCTCAAATTATCACAAATACCGCAAAAGAAATTGAATATGCTGAGACCCTAAGGCAAGCTGAATATAAAAAATTTCAGCAGGGGGCGAGTGATTTTTTTGTTGTGAATTTAAGGGAGCAAAACAAAGCAGATGCTCAAGTCAAACAGGTTGATGCCTATCTTAAATATCAAAAAGCCTACGCAGAATATCTCTACCTGATGCTTAGTTTTTGAATAATTCTTTTTCTATTCCAAAATGCGATAAATAGCCCTGCTGATAGAAGAAACTGAAATAAAAATCGCGGAGGTTCCGCATCAGTGATTGAACCAATTATTCCACTGCAGTCTTCAGCTTCATTGGGATAAAGGTAAGTGACTCCGTCGATATCATCTTGTGATAGTGCACTGATCGTTTCAGGATTTTGATAATACATTAAGGCTTCAGACTTGTTAGAATGTCCGAGTCCTATAGCATGTCCAAGTTCATGTGCAAGCACGCTGATTTTTTCAGATCGACTTAAACCAGCAAAAGGTGAAGTGGCAGTATCGTTAATAAGAATTACGCTGCCTCTGATTCTTGTTCCTGCGAGTCTTGTTGGTGCGCCAATGGCGATATAGTCATCGGAGGGAAAATTCGAAGTTGTTTCACTATTGCAGGCAATTAAAAGTTTAGAGACATAAGGAATACTGGTGGCCGTATTACAACTAGAGCCTGATTGCTCAGGACAAAGTATGCCAGTCTGAAATAGAGAGTCTGAGGTTTCATATAGACCACCCGATTGCAGGCGAACACTACTAGTTGCGACGGTATTCCAAAAATTATCTGCAGCCTCTTCGGCTAGGTCTAAAAGCTCATTCGCATCTATTCCAGCATTAGTGCAAGTTGAGTTTGAAGTGACGTAGAAATAGATTTTAGAACTACCAAAGGCAGCCGAATTAGAGGTATTAAGCCTGTATGCAAAACTATGAAAACTCATAAAAAGCAATATTAAGCTTAGTCGTTTCATAAGATTTCACTCCAATTAAACCTATAGTTTAGTCCCACAGAGAATGTGTAGGATCTTCTAGCGCTATCAAAAGGCTTAAAGGTGTAGATGTGTCCGACTACGCTTAATTCTTTATGTTTTAATTCAAGACCTAAATCAAGAGTTTGGTTATAGCTACGACTACTTTGACTTGGAATATAATAAGTGTCAGTGGTGTTACCATTATTGAGAGTGTCTTCACCACCTGTTCCGGATTGATTGATAATGATGAAACTTGTTCCAAAACGAAGAGAAAGCCAGTCTTCAATTTGATATATATAATCACTTCTTAAAAAGAAGATATTCTTTGCAATATTGTTTTCACTTTGCTGAATAACATAACCAATTTCTGGTGCAATAAAATGCTCGGCTAATATTTCGTACTCCGATGAAAAAGCAATATAAGGAGTAAGGCTTACACTGGTCTTATCATCGTCTCTGCTTGAGCGAGTCTGAGCGAGATTTTCCATCCAAGTGCCTACTTGGGCTTTTCCTGTTTTAAATTGATTCCACTCAAGCTCGAAAGCTTGAATATTTAAAGAGATAAAAAGGAAAAACAATAAACGCATATTTTGATGATAGATAAATTATGCTAACATTTCAAAAAACTTATGCGTGACACGGAGAGTAAGGTGTTTGAAAATTTAGAATTTCCAGAAGAGTTGAAACCGTCTGATCCAAGATTTGGAGTTGGACCTAGTTTAGTACCATCGGAGTATATTTTTAGACTGGGGGGAACGGGAAAGGAATTACTTGGAACTAGTCATCGCAGACCTGCAGTTATTAAAGTCTGCCAAGAAATGCAAACTGGTCTTCGTAAATACTTTTCTCTTCCTGCTGATTATACCGTTGTTATTGGTAATGGTGGTGCAAGTTTTCTTTTTGATATGATCGGTTTAGGACTTGTAAAAAAGCGCTCACTTCATTTTACCTGTGGTGAGTTTTCTGAAAAATGGCTAAAGGCTCATCAAAATATTCCTTGGCTAGAGGTAGAAAGTCGCAGTGTAGATTATGGAAAGGGAATAACGCCGGTTTTTGAGCCAGGCTTTGATATGATCTGTGCGACTCTAAATGAAACATCAACTGGAGTTATGATTAATTCGATCCCTGATGTCGATGAGGACACGCTATTAGCAATTGATGCGACTAGTGGTGCGGGGCAGATTCCGTTAGATATGAATAAAGTCGATGTCTATTTCTTTTCTGCACAAAAAATCTTTGCAGGTGAGGGGGGATTTTATCTTTGCTTTTTATCACCTAAAGCTAGAGCGCGAGCATTGAGTTTAGCGGATAGAAAGGAATACATTCCAAATATTATGGATTGGAAGTATGCTATTGAAACTTCTGATAAGCACCAAACTGTAAATACTCCTTCAATCAGTACCGTATTTCTTTTGAACGAACAATTGAAGTCGATGAATGAATTAGGCGAAAAAAAGGTCGTTGAGCTTGCATGTAAAAAAGCTGAACTTATCTACGGCTGGGCCAATAACCATAAATTTCTTAGCTGTTTTATCGAAGAAGAACATTATCGATCACAGGCTGTGGCCACGATTGATTTAGATGAGAAGTTTTCAGCGGCTGACCTATGTGTTCGTCTTCGAGCTCTTGGCTGGGTGTATGATATTGAACCGTATAGAAAGCTCGGCAGAAATCAATTTCGAATCTCACTTTTTCACAATATCTCTTATGATGATTTGAAAAAGCTTACAAAACTTATTGATTTTGCAATTGAATCAGAGCTAAATTCTTAATTTTACTAAATATTCAAGCATTCTACTCAGGTAAGGGCTTTTTATAGCCGATAATATTCTTTAGAGGAGAATATTATGAAGGCTTGGTTATTAGGATTACTAATTATTCCTGTTTCAACTCTTGCACTTGAACATACCAATGATGCTAGTCGAGATCTTTTAAGTAAGCCCTCTCGCGCACTTTTAGATATTTATATTAAAGGAATCAAGAAAACGGTTGAGAAATACAATCAAAATGCTAGTTCGAAATTTTTAAAGATGAAACTAGCAAGCTACTCATTTAATGTTGATGCAAATAAACTTCCCAAAAAAATGCCTAAACTCGAAATCTCTAAAGGCTCATTGATAATAAAAGAAATCGCATTTGAATATAATTTTCAAAGTTTTTTAAATGAAAATTTTAGACTGGGAAATAAAACTTACTCGCTAAAATGTGAAAGAGAAGCCGAGTGCTTTTATGATTTTGTTTCTCAATTATCGCCAGCAAAAACTAGCTTTTTGCCGAGTTTAATTGGAGAGGCCGTAGCACAAAATAATTTTGAAAAACTGATGGAAAGAGACTATCTCATTTTGGGCGCGCTAACAGTTTTAAATGAATCAATGCAAGAGCTCCCTGGAATGTTTTCTTCTAAGCAAGAAAAGCTAGCGATTAAAAATGCTAATATTCAGAAATTATATGAAAGTATCGAAGCGCAAAATATTGCCTGCCAAGATAAAGTTGGTAGCTACCAAAATGGCAGAGGAGACTCTTTCTATGACCCTGCAACTTATGACTCCCAGTTTGATTTAATTGCAAAAATCGTAAGTTTCGAGGATCTAGAGGATGTAGAAGGTCAAATCGAAGACTATCTAGGTGATGACGTCGTTGCACATACAGATATGGATGGCTTTGTTAGTAGTTTAACCCGAAAAACTTCTTGGAAGGATTACTTAACCTGTGACAAGTTACTCTATGTTCAAGCGCAAAAATATGGAAACACAGATCAAATACTTCCTAAGTTCTGTGATCACCAAACCTGTGCCGGTAATGCTAAAACCATTTCTCCAAGTAAAGAAATTCAAAACTATTGCAAAAGCTATGATGAATTAAAATTTTGCCTAATGGATTATTATGCGGCCGTTGAAGATGTAGAGAATAAGGGACGCTACGATGATGAATACTCAAAAGATAAACTGGAATCTTTAAGAGAAGATATTCAAGAGGCAAGTGCTTTGCAAGAATAGAATTTCTCGCTATCATTGATGGTATGGAGGCTATCACATGGCAAAATTTTTAAATAAAGATATTGGTATACTTGTTTTTCGTGTCCTCATAGGACTACTGATGATCTTTCCCCACGGATTTTCAAAAGCAGCATCGTTTGGAACTTTGATGAATACCTTTCCTGATCCAATCGGACTTGGATCTGGAGTGGCGCTCGCTTTAGCGGTATTTTCAGAAGTAGTTTGTTCTTTAATGTTAATTCTTGGTATTAAGACCAGACTATTCGCTACACCTCTGCTTTTTACCATGCTAATCGCAGCATTTCAGATTCATGCAAATGATCCGTGGAATGTGAAAGAGAAGGCCGTTTTATTTGGAGTTGCTTATTTAAATTTAAATATAAAAGGTGGTGGTAACTAAACGGTTATATATTAAAAAAATGCCCAATTTATATGGCCAAATTTTTAATTAAAATTAT
>JAYZFM010000046.1:0-29871 GCA_036336775.1 Bdellovibrionota bacterium
GTCTCAAATAGCTGCATTCGGGCATTTAGCAAAAATCTCACGCAAAAAATATGGCAAGAGAAAATCAAATCATCTCGAAAACCTTAACTCTACTTTTTCTGAACTTACAAAAGTCGTAGGAGAAAGAGCCTTGATTGAATCAGATGAGCACAGAAACTATGAACCAGTTGTCAGAAGATATTTCCCGAGAGCTGAGTATTTACAGTATAAAAGTGAAAAAGGGTGTATCGCCGGACAAGGAGAGCTTAAAAAAGTGAGTTTTGACCCGATCTTTCAAATTAATCATACACTCGCGATGATGAGGGATTCAATAGCAACAATGGTCAGAAGATCTTGGTGCTGTACGCAAGATCCGAAGAGGCTAACCGGGCATATGCAGATTTTTATTTATTACTATAATCAAATTTATTTAAAGATTTAGCCCCACGCTGGTGGGGCGGTTCTAAATAAGATCAGGATTATCTTTTAATAGGCTGCGATTTTTTTCAGGGGCTGCCTTTTTTAATTCTTTTGATGGCTTCAACGAAATCTTTACCATACCATCAATCGCTTCAGGACTACCAGCCGAATACCCTTTTGGTATTCCAATTGATTTAGTGGAGCTACTCATTGAAAACTGAGATGAAGTGGTACCTGATTTTTCGTTTTTAACTTCCTCACGTATCTCAGATTTAATCGTAATTCGATCCTCAGAAGTTTTAATATCGAGGTTTACGTTCTCATTTTCTGGCTTGATTAAGATAGAGATCGTCCCATCTTGCTCGTATTTTTCTTCTACAGAAACGTTGTTTCCCACACCTTTAAAGCCTTGGAGTCTCCCAAAAGAATCATCCATATCAAAAAAGTCTTGCTCAAACGAATCATTCATCAGATCCATCATTGACTCCATCATCTTTTTTCTCTGTTCCATGAAATCTTTTAAAATTTCCTCGTGAGTTTGAGACATGGCCACGCCACTCATCCCTGATAAATAAACTGTCATAAACATTAAAAGAATTTTTTTCATTTTTACACCTCACTAAAGTAACGTATTAAAATATCAATTCCATCAATTATAGGAGCCGGTCCTGGTTGCAAAAATATTTCTGGTGGAAGCTCATAAACACGATTGTTTTTTATGGCCGAAATATCACTATAGCCTTCTCTATTTTTAATTTTATCTAGCTTCACTTTTTTTCCACACCAACAACCAAATATAATATCTGGATTGCTTGCTATAATTTTTTCGTGAGTCGTAAATCTTTCTTTGGCGAGAACGCCTCGTGACTGATCAGCATTAATATCTTCGCCACCACATAGCTCAATTAACTCACTCACCCACTGTATACCCGAAATTAATGGATCATCCCATTCTTCGAAGTAAACTCTAGGCTTTCTAGGTAAAGTTTTTGCAAATTCTTTTGCCTCTAATATTTTGGCCTCAAGCTTTGCTAGTAATAAAGATGATTCCTCTATAGCCGATGTCAAGTTCCCTAACATATGAATATAGTTCAAAATTCCTGAAATTGAGCGGTGGTTAGCAATGAAAACGTTTTGTCCAAGTTCAATTAAATCCCTAGCAATATCCTTTTGGATATCTGAGTGCCCCAATATTAAATCTGGTTTATGTGCTAAAATTTTAGGGTAATTCGACGAAGTGAAAAAAGAAACTTTGGGAAGTTGCTGCGCCTCATCAGGGCGTTTAACAAATGCCGAAACCCCAGCAATGCGATGCTCTTGTCCTAAAAGATAGAGTGTCTCGACGGACTCTTCGGTTAAACATATAATTTTACTTGGATAATTGTAAGATTCATTCATTTTCATGCACTTATTATAGTCACTAAGGAGTTCATTGTGCAGTTACTTAAAATATTTTTTCTCACCCTACTCTCACTTACAGCTTTTGCTCAAAATAATGTGAATCCAGTAAAAGTTGGTGCGAGAGCACTTAATATTGAAGGGGAAAATATTTTAGCTGTCACATTTGAAAATGATGATCACTGGCACACCTACTGGAAAAATCCAGGGGACGCAGGAACCGAAATCAAAATTGAATTTCAAGAAGCTGGAAATAATATTTCTCTCACTGAGCTACCATGGCCAAAACCTAAAAGATATATTGAGCAGGGAAATCTTTGGGCCTATGGTTATAGTCATAAATACTCTCTATTTTTCAAACTTCCTGAATCTTTAAAAAATAAAACTCTCGACATCAATTCTCAATGGTTAGTGTGTAAAGATATCTGTATTCCAGGTGGAAGAATCTTTGCCATTGATCTAGATGAGAATCTTAACGGAACGGCTACCCCAGTTATTGCTGACGACAAATTAAAATCTGAATTAGCAAAACTCCCAAAACTTGGTGATGTTAAATTTGAATTCTTTTTAAATAAGAACATAGAAGAGAATAAACTCTCTCTTCATTATTTAATAGAAAATGCTGACTTCAAACTAATCTCTGATAAAGAAAGTGTCATCTATCCTTATCATCAGTTTCCTTTCGACTATAAACATGAAGAGCTCTATTTTGATAAAGAAAATAAATTGATCTATGGACGGATCCAAATAGATTGGGATGGGGTTTACGAAGAACCACCAATAGATCTTCCTCAAAACGGAGTTTTTGATCAACCTATCACTGCGAAGTTTTTGGTGAACTATGGAGCAGAGCCGGTTATCATTGAAAAAACCTTCAAAGAGTTTTCTCTTACCGGAGAAGAAGCCCTCAATAAAATTTTTGCGAAACTAAATACTTCTTCAAACAAAACAACTCGAGGGGCAAACAAGAAAGACCAATCTCTTTTCTGGATTTTGATTTTTGGCTTTTTAGGAGGACTTATTCTTAACCTTATGCCTTGTGTGCTTCCTGTTATTTCGCTAAAGCTTTTTGGATTAGTGGCCCACAGAGATGAAGGCAAAAAGAATATTCTACGCCACAACTTAGCTTATACAGCTGGTGTTCTCAGTTCATTCTTTGTTTTAGGAGCCGTCATAATATCAATCAAAGAAACCGGTGCGAAAATTGGTTGGGGCTTCCAATTACAGTCTCCTATCTTTGTTTTTATCATGTTGATGTTCATTTATATTTTAGCGCTCAATATGCTGGGACTATTTGAGTTTGTTACTCCAGGAGGAAGAACACTTGGAAACAAAGAACTTAAATCTGGCTTTATGGGAGATTTTGTTAACGGTATAATCGCTGTCATTTTATCCACTCCGTGTTCGGCGCCATTTTTAGGCTCAGCTCTTACTTACGCTTTTACGACTGAAACGATAAATATCTTTATTGTCTTCACTGCGATTGGTTTAGGTTTAGCTTTTCCATTTATCATTACGGGAATTTTTCCGGCATTAATTAAGTTTCTTCCAAAGCCAGGTGCATGGATGGAGAAGCTTAAAAACTTCTTAGGACTAACTCTCCTACTAACTGTAGTTTGGTTATATGATGTACTTGATGGATTAATTGATTTAGAGTTTTCTGGAATCTATATCAATGCAATTCTTGTGATGACTTTCTTTGCATTTTTCCTCAGAAAGAAGATTTCAAGAAATCCATTTTTAAGCTTAGCTTTTTTTGTCATGCCAGTTCTTCTTTTTGCTCAAACAGTTAAAATGGGAGGGTTTGATATCAGTCAAACGGAAACAAAATCGAGCTCTTCGCTTGCCTGGCAGAAATGGTCAAAAGAAAAATTAGACTCACAACCAGGTCCCATTTTTGTGAACTTTACTGCAAAATGGTGTTTAACCTGCAAGGTGAATAAAAAACTTGTCCTAGAGACAGATGATTTCAAGCAATTCAGTCAAGAATACAAAATAAGTCTCCTTGAGGGAGACTGGACCAAAAGAGATCCAGAAATTTCAGCTTTTCTTGAAAGTCACTCCATAGTGGGTGTTCCAGCCTATTTTGTAAAAACTAAATCTGGACAAATAAAAAGCTTAGGAGAGACAATATCTATAGAGAAGATTAGAGAAGCCTTGAAATGAATTTTTTAGCTTACCAGAATAGAGAATTATTTTTTGATTCTACTTCAATTTCAGAGGTAGCAAAGAAATATAAAACTCCATTTTATCTCTATTCTGAAACAGCTCTAATGACTCAATTTAAAAGCTTCCAACAAGCTGTAGGTAAACACAACCTCGGAGATAATTTAATTTGTTTCGCGCTTAAAGCTAATCCTAATCCTTATATTCTCGAGAGCTTATTTAAGCTTGGTGCCGGCGCAGATATCGTCTCAGGCGGAGAACTACAAAGAGCATTACAAAGTGGCTGTCCAGCTCAAAGGATCGTCTTCTCTGGTGTGGGTAAAACAAGAGAAGAAATCCATTACGCTCTTTCATGTCATGAAGATGGCATCTACTCTTTTAATGTCGAATCAATTGAAGAATTAGAGTTGATCAATGAGGTAGCAAAAAGCCTTGAGAAGAAGGCTCGAGTTGCGATTCGACTTAATCCTAAAGTTAATGCCAAAACTCATAAATTTATATCCACCGGCTATAAAACTCATAAATTTGGAATTTTAAAAGAAGATGTCCTCAGTATTTTCTATCAACTAAAAAAGTTTGAATACATCGATTTAAAAGGCTTAAGTATTCATATCGGAAGTCAGCTAACTGATTTTAAGGCGACCAGGAAAGCTGTGAAGGAAGTATGTGCTCTTGCTAAGGCTGCTCCTAATAAGCTTGAATTCATCGACTTTGGAGGTGGTCTTGGTGTTGATTATAAAAACCGCGACAAAACTTATAAACTTGATGAGTATATGCATAGTATTGCCGAAGGCTTATTTGACTCTGAACTAGGCTATAAACCTCGTGTGCTCTTTGAGCCTGGACGATTTATTTCTGCCAGTGCCGGCGTTTTCGTAACTAAAGTTATCAGGACAAAGCAGTCGGACAAGATCTTCTTCGCCATTGTAGACGGAGGGATGAACGATTTTGTTCGAACCTCACTTTATGGCGCCTATCACAAGATTATTCCCGTTATTGAAAATGAAAACAAAGTCACGCCAACTGAAATTGTAGGCCCAATCTGTGAGACATCAGATTCATTTGCAAGTGGCAGAAAAATACAAAAGCTTCAAACGAATGATTTAATTGTTGTTTGTGATACTGGTGCCTACGGTCACTCAATGTCCTCTACTTATAATATGAGAAGGCGCCCCACAGAGATCACCATCTCATCTCATAATGAATTAATTGTTCACGAACACTAATTATTCAATTGCCTTAATCGGAAGGCTCATCAGCTTGTTTAAGACCACCTTAGGATCTACATCATTATAAAGGATCTGATAAACCCCTTCAAAAAGAGGTGCTCTAATATGATATTTTTTAGCTAGATTATAAGCTGCCTTTGTCGTTTTATAACCTTCTACAACTGATCGTTGCGACTCAATAATTTCCGAAGGACTCTTGCCCGAGTTTGCAATGTCATATCCAAAAGTTTTATTTCTAGACAGAGATGAAGTTGTGGTAAGAATTAAATCTCCCATTCCGGAAAAAGAATAAAAGGTCTCAGGCCTTCCATTAAAAACTTTTCCAAACCTAAGCATTTCATTAATTCCACGTGTGATCATGGCTGCACGGGTATTATGGTTAAAACCCAGTCCTTCTAACATCCCTCCCGCAATAGCGAGAATATTTTTGAGGGCACCACCAAGTAGAACACCCTTAACATCATAAGTAGGCATCGCTTTGAAGTATTTCGTATTCATCTTATTAGAAACATCTAAAAGAACGTCGGGAGTTTTTCCCGCCAGAGCGACTAAAGTAACTTGTTTATCGACAATTTCCTTAGCAAAAGATGGACCTGATAAATAAGTGATTTGATCCTCATACTCCATAAAATAGGTTCGAAATAAATCATCTGAAAGCTCTAGAGTGTCTGGATCAATTCCTTTGGAAATGGACATAAAAGGAATCCCCTCTTTAAGGTAGGATTCAATTTGCTTTTTATTTTCTCGGTAGAAAGGAATAATGGCACTTGTTGGAAGTCCATTTACAATCAGCTCGACTTTTTTATCACCAATAATCTTTTCGATCTCATCCCAGCCTATTGCGGCTGATATATTACTGGCAAGTTTTTGACCAGGCAGATAAACACAATTTTCTCTTTTATCATTTATTGAGTCGCAAATCTCTTGATCTCTAACCTTTACGACAACTTGACTGAAATTTTCTGCTAAAACAGATGCCATGGAAGTTCCAAAAGCACCTGCCCCCATGATGAGGGCAACTTGGTAAGACATAATAAACTCCTTATAAGCTTATTATACCCTCTACTTTGATCATTTGTTTATACACTTCAATAACTTCCGTTGAAGAAGAAAAGCGTTTTTTACTGGTTATACTGGTATAAGTACCTGAGCGCGATGGTCTCTCAAAAATATCATGATCCTCTAAGATACTTAAAGCATGTGGCTTATGTTCTTCTTTCACAATAAATTTAAAAGTGTAGTAATCAGGCCAGGAAACCTGATCATCTAGTAAATTCTGTAGTTTATCAAAATCTGTCTTATTCATACCTTTTAATATGGGATTTCTACCCAAAAAAGCAAGCCCCAAGGGCAATAATTACCTAAAGGCAATATTTGCCCCACCGATAAGGATACTATAACGCAGACAGTCTTCACTCAAGGATGAAATGACTAGTATAGGTAAGGCCCTATTCCTACTTTTATTCTCACTCACAAACGTGTGGGCCTACGAATTTACTCATTTTCAGTTAAACAAAAATTTCGGATCAAGAAAGCAGATGGGTGTAAAGTCCATGGGCTCCACGAAAGGTTTTTCTGACGCCTCGATAATGCCTGATTTGACTGCATATATGCTGGCGAACTACCAAGAAATTGGAAATGAGCAATTTCTTGATCTGCTCAATAACCATGACCTGGGCGGCGGTGTCGTGAATTTTTCAGGTTTTACTTGGTACAAGCCCATGATCAATTACGATATTACGGCCAACCGAGACCTAGCTCCTCACTTTGCCTCTGAAAAGTGGATTGTCCAGGATACCTTAGTTATCTCAATTGAGGCTGCTACTCTTCTGCAAAATTTGAGTGACCTAGAAGTCATCAATATAACTCCGTCACAGCTTGAGGCGTTTGCTGGTTTAACTTTCAAAAGAAAATATCATTATTTCCATTTTGCCGATAACTATTTAGATGGGCTTAGTTCTGACTATAGTAAATTGTTTTTGAGTTTCTTAAAGTATAACCCTGAAGGCATTTTTGATATGGGCGAATATGAAGTGATGAAGCGCTCAGACGAATTCACTTTCAATGCAGGTGGAAAAGTTGAAGCTCCATTAGGAAATGGACTTGAAGTTCGTGCCGGAGTCCTAGTCACCTACGCTTTCAATAATATTATTCAAGTTCAAAAACTAGGATCTGGTGAAGCTCAGCCGGGCGAGAACGTAAGACTTAGCATAGAGAAAGACTTCAATACCAAATCAAGTGCGCAGCTAAGCCTACAATATGATTTTTTCAATCTATTGAAACTCACCCTTTTATCAAGTGAACTTGAATATTCATATGGGAAGTCTCGCCGTACTTATCTGACTCTGCTTGATCAGGATCAAAAAACAATTCAAGAAGATCCAAGGGCCAGAGGCCAATTGAATTCTCATATCAAAGGCGGAGATAAAATCGATTATTGGCTTGACCGCATCACAAGCTTTGAAGACCGAGTCAAACAAAACCTCACGTCTAAGTTCAATTTTCTCCTGTTTGGAAGCTTAAAGAAAAAAGCGACGGAGCAGATTGTGATCGTTAAAAATGGTATAAAAAAGACCTTTTTTAAGTACTATTACGAATCAAAGTCTTATGTGCAAGGGCTTTTAAGTCGTCTTTTTTCAGATGCCATCAGGGCCATTTTTGACTTTGGACCTATGATTAATGAAAGCTCTCACAATAGTGATCAGATATATTTGGAATATGAAAAAGAGGAAGATATTAAGCAGCCTATGACTGTTAGTGATGAATCTCAATTCTCACTTAAGGTATCCAAATCATTTTTTGCAGATAAAACAGTGAAATGGTATCACCGTGGCAGAAAGAACTTTATCCTCAAGAGCATCAAAAACTGGACGGTGGATACAGAAAATATCCTTACCCAAGTGAGTCGCGAAAACCTTATTGGTCCCATTTCAGTCAATTCTGATTTCACTATCGATGAACAAGCTTTTACAGAGCTTAAAAAAGTGCCGGAGCTAGTTATGATAGGAAAGCATCTGAGGGTGTGTGGCCTAGAAGCAAGTTGGCTAAAAGACTACTCTAAACGATACAGAAGATCACGTGCCTACCGTGAAAACAGACGGGACAGAAGGCACCGCTGTGCCTATCAACTCATAAAAAAATACGCGAAATTTAAAGAATCTATGGATAAGCTCATTGATTTAAATATTTTACGAGACTACCTAAGCCTTTTAGTGAAACATACAGAAGATTATGAGACTTTTGCAGACATCTTAGGAAGTGAGCATATTTTTATTACGGGAAGTATTACCGCAAAACAACGCCAAACGGGCAAAACCTATACCTACTTCTATAAGTCTGGTCAATTCAATGGACTTGGGGTAATAGATCGCTTTAAACAAGCTGAAATAAATGTACCTGTATATTTGAAATGACAACAGAAATTAAAAAAGCATGCGAAATTTTGAACTCTGGTGGCGTCGTTGGAATGCCTACGGAAACCGTTTATGGTCTTGCCGGCTCTATTCAAAATAAAGAATCCATTCAAAACATATTTGCAACAAAAGAGCGTCCTTTTTTTGACCCATTAATTGTGCATGTTAGCTCCGTTGAGCAGGCCAAAGAATATAGTACCAATTGGAATAAAGCTTGCGACAAAATCGCTGAAAAATTCTGGCCTGGTCCCCTTACACTCATCCTAGATAAAGCCGACTCTGTTGATGATCTTATTACCTCAGGTCTTGAGACGGTAGGAATACGTTTTCCATCTCATCCAGTGGCGCTAGAACTAATAAACAGCCTTGGGCATCCAGTTGCCGCACCCAGTGCGAATAAATTTAAAAAAATCTCTCCTACCTCAAAAGAACATGTAACATCCGAATTTCCAGATCTTTTAGTATTAGAAGGAGGTGAATGCGAGGTTGGGATTGAGTCCACAATAGTAAGGGTATTAGAAGATGAAATCATTATTTATCGTCCCGGTCTTTTGACTTCCAAAGACTTTAAAGACTGTTTAGGAGATAACTTCAAAGTAAGTTATCAAGAAAGCCCAGTGGCCCCCGGGCACCTAAAACATCATTACATGCCTAAAAAGCCTCTGTACTTTTTAACCAGCTCCAGTGAGGTTCCAAAAGGTCTATCAACTATTTCATGGGAGATCCCAAGCGATCCTACCCTGGCCGCACGAGAGCTCTATAGTAAGCTTAGGCAACTTGACCAATCCGATGCTCAAGCTTTAGTTGTGCTCATTGATAATCATTATTTAAATTTAGAATCTTATCGTGGCGTGATTAATAGGCTCATTAAGGCCAGTTATTTGAAAAGTGATCTGATAAAACCTGAATACTGAAAAAGTGCAACTAACATCCCTGAGACCAGAAAAAATATAAGAAGCTTAACATGTGCCCCAGTGTCTTTTTTAGCCTTGATTCCTAAGTCACCAGTAATACCATGCTGATCTAAAATCGCTAAAGCACGATCTACATTATTGACCGTAAAGAGGATATCATCTTCTGTTTCTTTAAGAGTTATTGATAAAAAATATTTGGAGTGAATGATTTCAAAATTCGATACGTCGGAGTAAAAAATCGTATAATTAAAAAACGGTAGTCCTTTATTTATGACGACTCCATTTTCATGAAAGGTTACCCCTCGAATAAAACCGTAATAGATAGTAGGAAATGCAACAGTGATTAGAAAGAAAATATACTCTTCTGGATAAGTCATATGAAATTTAAAGACTTGTGAAACCACTGAGAGCCCCTCTAGTCCTTTGAGCACTATGAATTGCTGAAACTCCTCATTACCTAATGTCTGATAATTCAAATTCGCAAACAAAATAGCGAAAACAAAAAACGTTAAAAACTTAACGGTGAGAATACTTGTCGAGTGATAGAGGCTTTTTCCGAGTTTATTCAATTAATACTCCACCTTTGGTTCAATGCCTTGAGCATAACGAAGGATATCGATTACCTCTCTTGCACTGGCTTCTCCAGCAGGGCAAACTGTAATATAATCGACAGCCTCACGAATTTCTTCGCTGGCATTTGGTACTGTCGCTGAAAAACCTACTTGTTTTAGTATAGGAAGATCAAAAAATTCATCCCCCATATACAAAGTTTCTTCTGCACTAAACCCTGTTTTTTCAAGGACGTCTTTAAATGCTCCTCGCTTATCTTCTTTACCGGTGTAAACATATTTAATTCCAAGCATTTCGAAACCAACATGAATGGCAGCTGAGTCACCTCCAGTGATAATTCCCACTTCAATTCCTGCTTGCTGCAAAATTTTTAGGCCATAGACATCCCTAACATGAAAGCTACGATTAAACCCTAGCTCCTCTCCCATCCAAGTGACCTTTCCATCCGTGAGAATTCCATCTACGTCAAAAAGACAAAGTTTAATTTTAGAGAGCTTCGCTGAGAAATGCTCACCAATCTCTCTTAATTTTAAACCTTTACTCACCAACAACTTCCTTAATTTTTAAAATCATAGAAACCAGCGGTTTAATTTGCTCTAGTGGAAGTTGGCTGGTCGCATCTGACAATGCCTTTTCAGGATTAGGGTGTGCTTCCATAAAAAATCCGTCTGCTCCGGCAGCTGCTGCAGCTTTAGCAAGGGTAAAAATTTGTTCTCTTTTACCACCTGTAGATTTTCCTAACCCACCTGGTTTTTGGACACAATGAGTAGCATCATGGATTGTTTTAACACCAAAAGATTTCATTATTTGAAAACTCGCCATATCAACAACGAGATTGTTATATCCAAAACTTGTTCCACGCTCAGTTAAAAGAATATCTTCTGGTTTCAAAAAGTTTTTGGCTTTATCAACGATATTTCCCACATCCCAAGGTGCAAGAAATTGACCTTTCTTTACTTTTAATCGAGCGTTATGTTTTTTACAAGCTTCAGCTCCTGCAATGATCATATCCGTCTGACGACATAAAAATGCCGGAACCTGAATGGTATCCACAACAGATGCCACCATCTCTGCTTGTTCTGGTAAATGAAAATCAGTAATAGTTGGTAAACCAAATTCTTTATTAATTTTTTCTAATATACGAAGACCTTCTTCAATTCCTGGGCCTCTATAAGAATCAATAGCCGATCTATTGGCCTTGTCATAACTTCCTTTAAAAGTTAGCTGGATTTTATCTTTAAACTCTTCCAAGTCTTTTGTCAGTCTTTCTGCAACACCCATCGCAAGGCTTTCGCTCTCTAATACGCATGGTCCAATAAAAAAATCTATCTTACTCATAAACTACCTCTAGTTTTTGCCGCCGCAACGAATGAATTGAACAACGGATGTGGATTAAATGGTCTTGATTTAAATTCAGGATGATACTGACATGCTATAAAAAACGGATGCTCAGGAAGCTCAATGACTTCTACAAGATTTAGTTTTTCATTTTTCCCAGATACTTTCATTCCTGCATTTTCAAGCTTTTCAACATACTGATTATTGACTTCAAGTCTATGCCTATGCCTTTCTGAAATAAGCTCAGTTCCATATACTTTTTGAGCTAATGACCCTTTTTCCAAGTGACATTCATAAGCCCCCAAGCGCATAGAGCCACCTTTTGCCATATCTTCAGATTGTCCCTCCATATAATGAACGACAAAATCACCTGATTTATCAAATTCCATAGAGGTTGCATTTTTAATATCTGCACAGTTTCTGGCAAACTCAATCATCGCAAGCTGCATACCTAAGCAAATTCCAAAAAATGGTAGGTTATTTTCTCGGGCATACTTTATCGCCGCAATTTTACCTTCAGTTCCACGATGACCAAACCCACCAGGAACTAAGATTCCATCAATATTTTCTAGACTCTCAAAACTACCCGCTTCAAGATCTTCTGCATCGATATAAATCATATCAAGCTTCAGTTGATTAGCGATCGCACCATGAGTTAGCGCCTCATCCAAAGACTTATAAGACTCTACCAACTCTGTATACTTACCAACAACTCCAATTTTTACTGAACCCACAGGATTTTTCACGTTATAAACGACCTGCTCTAGATCTTTAATATTTGGAGTGGTGGCCCAAATTCCAAGTAGCTCACAAATCTTTGAATCAAGGCCTTGGTTGTGAAGATTAAGCGGTACCTTATAAATTGAATCGAGATCGATGCACTTAAAGACATTGTCTTTAGGTACATTACAAAATAACGAAATTTTATCTAATATAGACTGATCAATATCTCGGTCTGCACGGCAAAGAATTACATTTGGAAATAAACCGATTGATCTTAGTTCTTTAACAGAGTGTTGAGCGGGTTTTGACTTTAACTCACCTGCCGCTGAAAGATAAGGAACAAGTACCAAGTGGATAAAAATAACATTTTCTTGTCCCACATCGTGAGCAAACTGACGAATGCTTTCCATATATGGAAGAGACTCGATATCACCGACAGTACCACCAATCTCACCTAAAAGTAGGTCACAATCCTCTGCAGCTAAATGAATTCTTCTCTTTATCTCATCAGTAATATGAGGAACAACTTGAACAGTTTTACCTAGATAATTTCCCTTTCTCTCGTTTTCAATAACTTCTAAATAGACTTGTCCTGTCGTGAAATTATTTTTCTTTGATAGAGTCAAGCTCGTAAACCTTTCATAATGTCCAAGGTCTAGATCTGTCTCTGCACCATCGTCTGTGACAAACACTTCCCCATGCTGAGTAGGACTCATCGTTCCTGGATCAACATTGATATATGGGTCCATTTTAAGCATATTAATTTTGAGCCCACGTCTTTCGATAAGAGCAGCAATACTAGCGGCCGTTAATCCCTTCCCAAGTGAACTTGTAACTCCACCGGTGATAAAAATATATTTTTTAGGTCTCTTACTCACCCAGAACTCCTTCTATTTTTGCTATGTCTTCTGGAGCATCAACTCCCAAAATTTCCATTTCTAAAACTGAGGCTCCAATTGTCATACCCGCTTCAAGCGCACGCAATTGTTCAAGCCTTTCATTTTGTTCTAATACTGAAGGCGTAAGTGTATTAAACTTCTTTAGTGCATCAACTCTATAACTATAGATACCAATATGCTGGAACCATTTCCCGATATCTTTATTCATGAAATGAGGTGCCGATGCACGTGTGAAATACAAACAATTTTTACTGCTTTCACTGTAAACTGCTTTCACGATATTTGGATTTTGATATTCTGCTAAATCTTGGACTCTAGGTTTTACCGCTGTAAAAATATCGGCACCAGCTTCCAAATGCTCTGATACCACTTTCTTTATATAATCAGCTTTCATCAGAGGCTCATCACCTTGCATATTGACCACAAGATCGTAATTTTTATCGGCAAAATACCTATCAAGAGCAAGTGCAATTCGCTCACTTCCAGTTTCCACGTCATCGTCCACCCGAACGACATTTGCTCCCAAGGATTTAACTTCATTCTCGATACGATCATCATCAGTAACGATTGCATAATCAAAACCCGTCTGCTGACAATTGGCCACGATATAAGAGACCATCGTTTTACCATGAATGAGAGCGAGAGGTTTACCAGGAAAGCGTGAAGAACCGTATCTGGACGGAACTAGAATAAGTACATTTGCCATAAAAATTGTCCCCGAAGTATACGAAATCATACCTTTTCAGTAGCCTACTGGCCACAATTGCTTTGTAAAAATGCAGTCTGGGATTTTGCACAAAATTTGGTAAAATATACTTATGAAGTTTGTACTATCAGCAACACTTTTGCTGACGATATTCAATTCTTGGCCATTGCATTACGCACAGGCCCAAAGCACTCCACTTCGAGATCTTATTCGAGACCCTATCGTATCTCAAAGATGCAAGGCCCTCCTTACTGAACGAGATCAGAAAATTCGAATTAAACAAAAGCTTAATGCCCTGCTCTTAAGAAATCAAAAGCTTCAAAAAGAGCTCAAACCAACTCAAAAAATTACCCTCAAACGCCTACAGCTAAACGAGATTCAACTTCGAAATAATTTTCGTTTAACTGAAATCAAAGTCCGAGCTATGGACGAAGATATCATCCGTAAAGGATGCCCGGGTGTGACACTCTAGAATTTTTTCTTTTCGGCTGCTTTTTTCATTGTTAAACTTTTCAAGCACACACGCATGAAAACAGGGACGCAATGAGAGACAAACTCATCAGTCGAAAAATTATTCTTCTTTTGCTACTAGCATCAAATGTTAGCGCTCAAGATATCGACCTTAATCAATTAGAAAAAGAAGCCTCAAACAAACAGGTTTCCCTTCAACTACAAGATCAAGCCAAAAAGATCAGCCTACAGGATGCGATCGAAGAAGGTTTACGCAATAACTTCAACGAGAAAGTAAGAAGTTATACTTTCCAACTCAATGAACTTGATTTCAAAGATACATACGAAGAGTTTTGGTATCCTCAGCTTAACTTAACCATGCAAACTTCAAGTGATCATTTCGTAGACAATATATACCGTGATACTACGACAAATGCTCAAAACTCTACTGTCTCTCCTACAGGATATATTGGACTGGAGCTAGAAGATTATACTTTATTCAACTGGGGACGAGACTACCTTGACTATTTAAGTGCAAAAAATACTTATCATAGAAATAAGCAAAGACTAAAAGAGCAAAGACGAGAACTTCGTTTTAATATTATAGCTGAATACTTTAATCTTTCGCGCCAAAATAATGTTGTTAAGATCAACAAGCGACTTTTAAGTCACACCTCGTTTATCTATCGATTGGCAAAAGAAAAGCTAAGCCTGAGAAAAATCTCCTCCCAAGAGTACCTTCAGACCAAGCAATTATTCTTAGAGGCTCATAAAAACTATCAAGACGCTCTTTATGATTATTATCAGATTCAGCAATCTCTTGCGAAGTACCTCGGAGATGATTTAGAAACAATCTACTTCCCATTAAATGATTTGAAATTTCAACCTATGACCATAAAACTCTCCGAGTCCTTAGCTTTAACGAAATCCAATAGTCCGGCTCTGTTAGATGCAAGAGTGGCTGTTGAAAACGCTTCCAGAAGTTTTCAAAGAGCCCAAAAAGATAATCTTCCGCTACCAGAGATAACAATGAAACTTGGCTCTTACAAAAGAGAGTTTTCTGGCTCTGGTTACGAAGACAATTATGAAACCTTCGCTAATTCAAAGAATATTGAAGTGGCTGCAAGTCTTAACATGACTTGGAGAATTTTTGGATCAGGTGGCTTCATGAATCATAGAGTGCAAGAGTCGGCATTCTACCAGAAAAAAATTAGAGAGCTACAGCTACGCGAAGCAAACAGAGACTTGAAAGTTTCAAATAAATTAACTCACTCGCGTATCATCTACTTGCAAAAGAAATTTACCGCAGTCGACAGAGAGCGCGAAACCGCGAGAAAGGTTTTTGATAAAGCAATCGATAATTATATCTCTTCTAAAACAAGATTTTCTGACATGTATCAAGTGCTTGAAGAATTAAAGAGTTCTCAGATTCATTTTGAAAACACAAAATATGAGCATTTATTAGAGAAGCTAAAACTTGCTCAGTTGATGGGAGTTGACGATTTTCCTGGTGAAAAATTCGACAATCTGGTGATGAAATGAAAATAGGTTTTATATTTTTACTATTTAGTTTCGGTGTACATGCACAGTACTCTCAAAGAGTTGAAAGGGATCGCCTGCTCAAGGACTATGAAGTAAAAGATGTTACTGCTAAAGAGTTGAACGACTACCCGGAAATTCATCTTGATGACCAATCTATTATTCAGAGTCGTAATCAGGCCACAGGTATTTATGAAGAACCATACTACAGCCTTCAAGACCAATCTCGCCTGGCCATTGGATATTCTCTCTCGCAAGACTATCAAAATCCTATGAAAGCTCAATCCGTCTATGCTACTTACATGAATAAGATAGATAACTTCTACCAAGATATGTGGTGGGCATTGCAATTCAAACGAACCCAGGGTGAATTCAACGCTCTTCATACCGATCCTGACAATGGCGGACGCGGAACCAATCAACAAGGCATAACTCTTCTTGGTGCGGGCGTCGCTCATAATTTTTGGACACTTGCCGATATCTTTGAAAGTAAACGCCTTTTTGAAACTGTAGCTGTTTACTTTAATTATAACTTTCACGTGGATAGTACTGACGATCAAAGCTATCAAGGCTTTGGTTACACCGCAGAGTACTCTTTAGTTTACAGATCTAGTCGCCGCTGGTTTTATGGTGGTAAATTCTCCTACAATTGGGCTCAAGTTGAGCGCCCGGATGAAGGTGACGAAGATGTTATTGATCGCTCCCTCGTTTTTGGATGGACGACACTTGGATTTGAATTAGGTTTTTACTTCTAAATATAAGGACGCCCCATGATTGAACGTTATAATTGCCCGGAAATTTCAGACATCTGGAATGACTACAATAAGTTTAAAACCTACCTCCAAGTAGAGCTAGCTCTAATTGAAGCTATGGAAGGGGTAAAAATACCGGAAGGTATCTCAAAAGTAGTTAAAGAAAAAGCTAAAATCGATCCAAAAAGGATCGCGGAAATCGAATTAACCACGAGGCATGATGTGATTGCGTTCTGTACTTCAATCACCGAGAACCTTCCAAAAGATATTTCGAAGTATTTTCATTTTGGTTGTACCTCTAGTGATATCATCGATACCGCAACGACTTTGCAAATTAAACAAAGTGTTGAGTTAATTATAAACCAACTTCAAAAACTAATTGATGCTCTTAATATCAAAGCTGAAAAAACCAAGCATATTATTTGCATGGGGCGCTCTCATGGAATGAATGCCGAACCAATGAGTTTTGGAACTAAGTTTCTCTCCGCTTATGCTGAATTTTACAGAAGACTACACGATCTCAAAAATTTTCACGCAAAAGAATTAACCGGACAACTTTCTGGTGCAGTTGGAAACTATACTGTGCTTACTCCAGAAATTGAAAAAAATGCAATGGAGAAGCTTGGTCTAAAAGTTGAGCCTATCAGTACCCAGGTCATCCCTAGAGACCGCATTATAAGCCTTGTTAGCATTACTGCCTCCATTGCGAGTGCGATTGAAAGAATTGCAACAGAGATCAGACATCTACATCATTCAGATATTGGTGAAGTTTACGAAGGCTTTGCTCAAGGACAAAAAGGCTCCTCTACGATGCCTCATAAGAAGAACCCTGTCTCAGGGGAAAACCTTTGTGGATTGGCGAGAATGATTCGCTCTCACCTCATTATTGCCCATGAGAACAATGCTCTTTGGCATGAACGCGATATTTCTCATTCAAGTGCAGAAAGAATGATGTTGCCAGACAATTTAGGTCTAACTTTTTATAGTTTGAGGCGTTTAACTTCTACGATTGAAAACCTTGTCGTCAATGATGAGATTATCCAAGAAAAAGTTTTAGAGGATTACAAATACCTCTCTAGCTATGTTCTCCACCGTTTAATTGAGGAAAATAGAGCAACTAGAGAAGAGTTATACAAGCTTGTTCAAGAAGCTTCTTTTGAATCAAGAACGGCTGAGCAATTTCAAGAAAAACTAGAAAAATCCGACCTCACAGAAGAGACTGACTTAAACTTTATCTCATCACTTGATGAGAAAACTGTGAGAAGTATTTATTTAAGGCATGTTGAAACTGTTTTTGAGAGAGTTAAAGCAGCTTATAAATAAAAAAAAGGCCCTATTACTAGGGCCAAATTCGAAGGATGATTGCGAGAGCTTAGCTCCCAACTTTATAATTGATTAATTGTGTATTCACGATCTTGGAAAAGTGATTTCTCTTTTGAAATATAATTTAAAGCTTCTTGTCTGGTATCAAACAAACCAAGACTTACTCTATACCACTTCCCTTTTCCTGGAATATTCGCTTCATTGATTATGACGTCATAACCTTTAATAATAAAAGCATCTGCAAATTCTTGTGCACTCTCTTGTGTCTTATGTGAAGCTAACTGAACCGTAAATTTTCCCGCATAAGGATTATTTACTTCAACTGTATCATTCACGCTTGACTCATCCATCACTGGCTCTGCCGGAGAATTTGTATTGCTTGCAGAAACATCTTCTTCTGCTAACTTTTTCATCTCGTCTTTGATTCTTTGCTCGATTGTCTGTTGATCAATAGGACTCCCCGACTCTCCGCCTTGAGCTTCCATAGGAGCCACATCCTCGACCTTTTCTTCAGTCTCTGATTTAAGTTCAATCATCTCCACGTCTTTTTTGGTATAACCGTCAGTTTTTAAAGAAAGACTTTTCCCGGTTCTAACCCCCAAAGTGAAGGAGATCACAGCAATCAGAATAATAAAGATGAAGATTAGAACGACTTCCTTTCTTTCAAATACAAAGAGCTTATTTTGATCTTCCATATAAATATTCTATAACTCCTCTAAATTTGGTGCAAATAGAAAGTTAGTATTCCCCTAAACTTCCTGAAATCAATAGGTTTTCAATACTGAAATACTCCATTGGTAGGGGCAAAAATCAATTCAACAATCCCTCTAAATTTTCTAAAAAGGCTCTATAAATACAGATTCGACTTGCGAAAAAAGGAGCTAACAAATGAGAATTGTAAAAGGAAATCAAAAAGGTCAGGGTGTTATGGAGTATATAATCCTGACAGGGCTGGTGGGAATTTTTTGCCTAGCCGCTGTAAAACGATTTGGAAAATCTCTCGATACAAGAATGAACCAAATTTATAAAAAGATTAAACAAGAGCTCATCATAAAATAATGAGAATTTTGAGCTTTGTCATATTCTCTAGTTTTCTCATTCTCTGCTTTAAAAAGCTTCAACGAAAACTGGAGAATATAAACTGCTTAAAAGCAAACACCCACTATCAGCTTGAAAAAAAATTAACGAATAAACTTCGAATCAAACAGCCTTTTAAAATACCCAAACTATATTTTTGCCCACTTACGCGTAAACCAAAATTCAATTTAAAAGGAGGTATTGAACATGGATAATATCTTCTTCACGATTATGATTCTCTCTCTTCTTGCACTTACCATGCTTGGGATCACACAGTCCGATCTTAAACAAATTCAAAATCAGGCAAGAACCTATCAAGGCGCACTTTGCGCAAAGGAAATAAACGGTCAAACTGCAAACTTAATTAATGATATTTCAAAAACGAATAAGATTTTAGCGGCTTTAAAGGCAGGAGAAATCACGACTATTATTATCCCTAAACTCAAAATCCTTTTTGGAATGTTAACCAAGGCAACAAAGAAGGCATTAATGCTCTACCAAGTAAAAAGACTAAGTGAGTATCGAATCGATATGTTTCAACTGCGAAAAAAACACTGTTACCTCTCACCTAGCACTTACAAAACGCCTTACAAATTTTCTATATTGAATGCCAATAGAGACAAACTTGATCGAATTAAAAAAAGGAATAAAACCAAATGGCAAATAAATGCAATCGGTGGAAATTTAAAAATCCAATCAAGATATTTTTATGGAAACAAAAAGAGTCAGACAAATCTCTTGAAACTGGCCATGCCATGGCAATAAATTTGTTTACCTTAATGCTTATGACACTACTCATTCAGTTTAGTTTATTAAGTAAAAAGCTTGAAGGTGTAAAACAAAAGAATAAAGAATCTTTTGAAAGGAAATGGAATGAACTCGAAGAAAAGTACAGATAAACGACATTTATATTTTTTAGCCATTTTAGCTTTTAGCAATATTATCAGCTTCCAATTGGGCTCAATACCGCCGGAAATTCACCAAGAAGAAACAAGCTACGTCCGAGAGGGATATGAAGCGGTTCAAATCCAAGCAAAAAGTATAGTCCCTTTCAGCGCTATGAAGCGAGTCCATATTAAAATCGATGGCCATATATCAGCTCACGGCTTTCTATTAGATTACCTACCTGAAACTGAAACTTATATCGTGTATTGCCCTAAAATTTTTATCGAGAAATTCACTGCTGACCAAGAAATTGTTCTCGTCCCATTTATCGAGAACGTGGCCATACATAAACCTAAAACAACCAGGAGAAGAGCTTATGAAATATCTATTCCTTAGTCTGCTGCTCATCAGTTTAAATGCCAAGGCGATGAGACTAGTCATTCAGTATCAAATAGACGAATCCGAAGCAAAAATAGTTGCTGATGTAATGATGAAAAAATATTTCCTCCCGAGGGAGAGGATCATCATAAAAAAAGTTAAAAACTGTGAAGCTAGCGAAGATTTTTCGCTTGAATGGTGCTTAAAGCATTATGGGGATCTACAAGAAATCCCCAAAAAAAATAATTCACTTATAAAAACTGCAATTCTAGTTTTTAGAAGGATTCAAAATGAATAATTACTTTTCTTTGTGTACAGCGAACTTTGGAGTAGTTCCGTGGTTTTCGTTACGGTTCTTACGCTTTCTACCAGCTTTCTTAAGTTTTAGCTTTCTTCTACATCTTGTTTGCATAGTATTTGATGCCATAATATTTCCCTTATTTAATCGAGTATTTTTGTATAAAAACAGACTGTTAGTAATAGCTTCTAGAGCCAGTATTGTCAAAATATTCTTGACCATAATTTTAATTTGCAGTGCGCAGGCCGGTGAATTCGAAGAAATTTTCATGGCAAAAGGCGAACAGCAAGAGATAAGTGTCAGAAATCTCGTGAGTTATTCTCTTGGTAACAAAGAAGTCATCAAGCACAAATTTCTAAAATCTCAAAATAAAATTATTCTACGTGCCGCTAGTTTAGGCTTTTCAGACCTTATTATAAACCAAAGCGACAAAAAAATTCATTATAAAATTTATGTAACTAGCAAAAGAGAGCAGCTCAAAAAGATGGAGGTCGCGGCAGCTTTGATCCAAAGTGGTCTTAAAGTTAAAACTTTCTCCGATGTTCTCTATGTCTCAGGCATAATAAAAGACGACAAGTCCTACCAGCTCTACCATCAAATACTAAGAGACACCAAACTTAAAATCGTATCTGAGGTTGAGCTAGATAAAGAGTATGCAAAGCAGTTCATATCTCATTTGTATCAGCGGTTTGAACAAGCAGGCTATCCCCTTGTTAGCTGCCACATCGTTCAAATACAATTTCAATGTCAATATATTCCATCTCTTATCTCTACAACTATTAAAGAGAGCTATCAGAAGAATTTTAATGTCCAATTTTCTCTATTGCAGACTGAAGCCGGGCACAAATTTAAAATCTATTTCGTTTTGGTCCAAAAAGATTTTGGTGAGCAACTCAGTTCAGGAATGGATCGAATAAGTATGTCGCTAGAAAAGCTGATCCAGGATCAAAGCGCAAACCTACAGGTGGGAGACCTCCTGCTGCAAAACAACGAGCTCAGCTCGTATTTGGTTGCGACTCCTTCTCTTTCAGTATTAAGCGGAGAAAAATTTGAAATTAGTATGGGGGAAGAAACACCAGTTGTTAACCAAACAGCAACAACCCAATCCACTGAGTTCCGTTTCTCAGGATTAAAATTTAGTGGAGTATATTCTCCTTTCCAAGAGAAATTTAAGCTTAAATACCAAATGCAAATAACTCAAGGATTAAGTGAAAACTTCGCAGGGCCGAGAGGAAAATCAGCTCTCCTTCTCGAACTTAATAGCGTGAAACAAGTCCTTGATATTGACCTCACACAAAAGAAGTCCTTAGAAAATAATATTCCTTGGATTAAGCATATTCCGCTCCTAGGGAAACTACTAAGTAGTCAATCAACACAGAATAAACACTCTATTCTTAAACTTTATCTTTCTCTAGAGGAGGAACCATGAGCACCTTAATAGAAGAGTCGAAAAAAAAATTCACTCAAGAGCTTAATAAAGGAAAAATATTAAACGTTAATGAAATACTCGCCTCTCTTAAAGCTGAGGGGCAATTGAAAGATTTGATCACTAGTTGGTATCACAATATAACGAAGCTCAATTTTCTTCCTGCATTCCCTGAGGATTTAGAAGAAATTTCGATTCATGGTCCGACTTATATTGTGTTTAGAACTTCGAGTAAACAAGTCGTTCATGACTCCGACTTATTGAGCGAAGACCTTAATGTCCTACTCGACTATCTGACTTTAACCAATCGAGTGGAGTGGAATACGAGTTCTCCCTTCTGTTCTTTTTTCTCAACTATACGAAGAAGAAAAGTTCGTATCACTCTCATCCATGGTGCAACGAGTGAAGAGGCACAACATAAAATTTTTATTCGTTTCCTCAACGAAAAAGTCATTCCACTTGAGGCTTATTCAAACAATGACACCTTTTACAAAAAGCTTGTTTCATCTCACAAAAACATTCTGATTTCAGGTGCGACAGGAAGTGGGAAGACGACTTTTCTCAACTCCCTATTGAGCCTAGTTCCCTCAAAAGATCATATTGCAATTCTTGAAGACACGAAAGAATTGATTTCTCCTCATCAAAATACGACTCATTTTTTAGCAGACCCACTGAATGAACAGTATTCACTATTAAGTTATTTAAAATATGCGATGAGAATCACTCCAAAAAGGATCATTTTAGGTGAGCTTAGATCATCTGAAGTCGAACCACTTCTACTAGCACTTAATAGTGGACATAATGGGATCATGAGTTCGATTCATGCTAATGACGCCAAAGGTGCATTGGAAAAATTCGCACTCTTATGTCAGATGTATGGAAGTAATGACTTGGATTACAATCTTGTTCTAAAATTAATCTGCAACAATATTGATTATGTCATACACCTGGAAGACAAGAAAATTCATCAAGTCATCCAAGTGTACGGTTCTGATAATGGTCAATTATTTTATGAAGACCTAGTCTCTCTTTAGCTTTTTATAGCTAATTCGGTGAGGAACATCAGCTTCATCACCAAGTCTTCTGCGTTTGTCTTCCATGTAGTCAGAGAAGTTACCTTCGAACCAAACGACCTGAGAGTTACCTTCAAATGCTAAGATATGGGTCGCAAGCCTATCGATAAAATATCTATCGTGGGAAATAACGACAGCACAACCGGCATAGTCTTCTAAGGCTTCTTCAAGTGCCCTCAAAGTATTAACATCGAGATCGTTCGTAGGCTCATCCAGAAGTAAAACGTTTCCACCTTCTTTTAGCATTTTTGCCAGGTGAACTCTATTTCTTTCTCCCCCAGATAGTTCAGAAACTTTTTTCTTTTGATCTTCTCCAGAAAAATTGAATTTTGAAATATAAGCTCTAGAATTGATTTCTTTTCCGGCCACTTCAATGACATCTAGGTCATCAGCGATTTCTTGGATAATTGTTTTATTAGGATCCATCTCACGCCCTTGATCAACGTAGGCCAGTTCAACAGTCTCACCAACAACAAAGTCTCCACCATCTGGTTTTTCTTGACCGGTAATCATTTTAAACAAGGTCGTTTTACCGGCACCGTTTGGCCCAATAACACCAACGATTCCCCCAGGAGGTAGTTTAAATGTTAAATCTTCATAAAGAAGCTTATCTCCGAAAGACTTAGTTACGTGGTCTGCATTGATGACAACATCACCAAGTCTAGGTCCAGAAGGAATGAAAAGTGAGTTTGTCTCGTTACGTTTTTCATTCTTGCTGTCTTCAAGCATCTTATTATAGTTATTGATCCTTGCTTTACCTTTTGCTTGCCTAGCCTTTTGGGAAGAACTAATGAATTCAAGTTCTCTCTTGAGAGCTTTTTGTCTTTTTGACTCAGCCTTCTCTTCTTGCTCTAGTCGTTTCGTCTTTTGTTGCAACCAAGAAGTATAGTTTCCTTCCCAAGGAATCCCATGCCCACGGTCTAGCTCGAGAATCCATCCCGCGACATTATCTAAGAAGTAACGGTCGTGGGTAATAGCAATGACAGTCCCTTTATAGTTTTGAAGGTGTCTTTCTAACCAATAAACAGTTTCTGCATCCAAGTGGTTAGTAGGTTCATCCAGAAGTAGAACATCAGGCTCTTGCAGAAGAAGTCTACAGAGAGCAACACGTCTTTTTTCCCCACCAGAAAGAGTCCCGCATTTGTTTTCAGGAGGTGGACAGCGGAGTGCATCCATGGCCAGATCTAGCTTTGAGTCTAGGTCCCAAATATTATGTGCATCCATTTTATCTTGAAGTTTACCTTGCTCTTCCAAAAGAGCATCCATATCGGCGTCAGGATCTGCAAATTTTTCGTTAATTGCTTCGTAGGCATCTCTTACAGCAACCAGCTCAGCAACACCCTCCTCTACGATATCTTTAACCGTTTTCTCAGGATTCAACTGAGGTTCTTGCTCTAAATAACCAACCGAGATCCCCTTTGAAAGATTCACATCACCATTAAAATCATTATCGATTCCTGCAATGATTCTTAGTAATGTAGACTTACCAGCACCATTTAGACCTAGGACACCGATCTTTGCGCCATAGAAAAATGATAATGAAATATCTTTAATTACTGTCTTTTTACCCGGATAAGTTTTGGATACCCTAGACATAGAGAAAATGATCTTTTGACTCATAACGAAAACCTTTTGTTGATATTTCGCCATAATAAATCGGCCACTTCGTTCAGTCTATATCAAATATGGGACTGACCTAGTGCAAGAGTCAGGCTATAGAAGTAACAAGGAACGATAAAGAATAGGAAGCTCCCGAGCTTCACCCCTACCATCGCCTTCTCCAACTGCTCTAAGGCTATCTCATAGGAATTCCACGACTCTTCGCAAAGACAATCAAGTTCTTCTAAAGAAAACTTTCCCTGTGTTCTTAAAATTTCTAAAAGAAACTCCAAACGATGAATCATGTCTTGTAACGATTTTCCACGATGACACTGAATAAATTTCTCCATATTCTCTTTAATTTCTTGAATGGGCCTTGATACCTTAAACTGACATCTCACACTATAAACTAATTCAAACAAAGGTAGAAAGGGATCACATATACGCTTTGTTAGAACTTTTAAAATGCAACGAAAAGCTAATAAACCAATCCCCTGCCATACGAATACTAACATGAGATCTAGAGAATCAAGTGTGATACCTAAACTTGAGCTCATGTGAGTCAACATAAGCCAAGTAAAACCACACATTGTTAGGTATTGAAAATATGATGACTGCTTAAGATTTTTAATTCGCAAATCGATCTTCATATCGAGATTTAGCGCTTTACGTATTTCAACAAATGCAGAGGTCAGATTAGCACCAAACCGTTTTTGAAAAGAGATTAAATCAAAAATGAGGGTGTCATAAAATTTATAAACTGGGAGGTCTAAATTATAATTGTTTTTCAATAACTGGTTAGCTATTTCTTGAGCAGGAGAAAGTTTTTTGGATCGTGTTATCTTAATCTCCGAAAGTCGCACTGGAAAGAGAGTTAACGCAACACCCCCCAGTACCGCCAATAAAATGAATCCATAAATCATAAAGCTCCTAAGTTTTACTTGACATACAGCAGCGAGATTGCAATAAAGCCCCCTATGCAAAATCATATAAATAATATTCCTGAAGATATCCAGTCCACTTACTTTGAAAACTATGATGTTTTCATAGATGAAATGAAATCTCTTTCAAAGGCGGATTTACAGGTAACTTTGAATGAGCTGAACAAAATATGCTTAGATTTTGATCCCTATCAACCCCATGAAATTTCAGATGATGTTAAAGTCCTGATTGCTAAATTTAAGTTAGATGAAATGTTAGGTAATCCTTTTACCTTTACCAATAATCTTTTAAAAATTCTCACGGCTGTCGAGACTGAATTTAAACTGAGATAAAAACGAGGTGACGTGAAAACTTACCCAATCCACCCAGTATCTTTAAAATATTTAAAGGCAGGTCATCCTTGGGTGACTCTAGACCAATTCTCTAAAAAATTTGATGAACGAGAGAAGTTTATCGTGGCCCAAAACAATGCGGCCATGCTTCTACATGACCCAAAACACAAGCAGGTTCGTGCGCGACTTTGGAGTTTAAAGGGTAACTTTAAAGCTCAGATTCAAAATTTTGATACCGAATTAAAATCTCGCATTACGACAGCAATTGATAAGCGAAACTATCTAGAAGGGCAAAGGGAAAACTATTATCTCTGTTTTGGTGAATCTGATTTTCTTCCTGGCCTTTTTATTATTAAACTTAAAGATCGAATTTTAATTCAATACTTTTCTTATTTCTGGACGGCTTACCAAAAGCAAATTATAGCCGGTTTGAGAGAAAGGTTTAAAGACCTCCCTAACAAGAACTTCTGGATTCAAATGAGAGCGGGAAAACAAATGCCACCTCAATGTCTTGTTAGCGACAATAAAGCTGATGAGTTTATCCTGGAGGAATTTGGAGTAAAGTATAAGATCTTTTTAGGGAATACCTATGACCATGGTCTATACACTGATATGTCGGGCATTAGGAGCAACATACTGTCCTTTATTGTACAGTCTAAAAATTTCTTGAATCTTTTTTCCTATACGGGAGCATACAGTTTATTTGCACTAAAAAATGGAGTCCAAGAAGTTCATAGCGTTGACCTATCTAAGAAATACCTTAGCTGGTTGGAAGAGAATCTTGAATTAAATGAGTTTCAAGGTGAACATATCTCCCACTGCGCTCCAGTTCAAAATCAATTAAAGGCTTTCAAGCAAGACAATATAAAATTTGATTTTATCCTTTCAGATCCACCGACTAGCTCAAGTGATGGTAAGAAAAAGACAAATGCACTTTCTAATTATTCAACCGAACTACCTTTGATGTATGACATATTAGAAAAAGGTGGATACTTAGCTGTTTTTCTAAACACTCATCAAGTATCGTCTAAGAAATTCCAACAAAAAATCATGGATATTTTGAAACAGCATAAGTTAAAATTAAAACAGATTAAGACTTATAAACTTTCTGACGACTGCCCGACACTAAAAGGTTTTCCGGAAGGAAACTATTTAAAAGGCATTCTTTTACAAAAATTATGATTAAGGTAGAAAACCTCACTAAAGAATTTAAAGTGCACACTAAAAAGCCTGGCTTTAAAGGCTCTGTGAGTTCCTTATTTAATAGAGAGTATACTACCAAAGAAGCCCTTAAAAATTTTAATCTTGAAATAGAAAGTGGAGAGATCATCGGTTTGATTGGTTCAAATGGTGCTGGTAAAACGACTCTTACTAAAATACTATCAGGGATAATTCATCCAACAAAGGGTAAAGTTTCTGTTTTAGGTTTCAATCCTTGGAAAAAAGACAATGAATACCGTAAACAGATGGCCCTTATCATGGGACAAAAAGCTCAGCTTTGGTGGGATTTACCCGCGCTGGATGGCTTTTTACTCCTCAAAGAAATTTACCAAATTCCCACTAAAGATTTTTATGATCGAATTGAGTTTCTAGCGAATTACCTGAACGTAAAAGAGCAGCTTAACATTCAAATCAGAAGACTTTCATTAGGTGAAAGAATGAAAGTAGAACTAATGGCAGCACTTATTCACCAGCCAAAAGTTATCTTTCTTGATGAGCCTACAATCGGACTAGATTTAACCGCCCAAAAAGCAGTTCGAAGATTCATCAAAGAATACCGCAAAGAATACAAGCCTACGATGATTCTCACTAGCCACTATATGGATGATATCGAAGAGCTTTGTCCTAGGATTGCCATCATGAAACAAGGACAGATGGTCTATGACGGACAAATTAGTCAGCTACATGATAAATATGCATCAAATAAAGTTATCGAATTAAATATTGAAGGTGAAGATCAACAAAATATTCTTTTAAATACTTTTCCAGAAGAATTAGGCAAAATTCAAAAAGATGGAAAGCTTATTCAGATCGTGACCCCCAGAGATCTAGTTATGGAGTCTTCAAAATTTGCGCTCAACTGTGTTCAAATTAGTGACTTTTCAATCAAAGAGCAAGAAATCGCAAATATCATTGAGAAAATTCAAAACTCGGGAAGACTCAGTGACTAAGGTATATCGCCAAGTCTTTTTTATGGAGCTTAGAAAGCTCATCACCTATAGATCCGATTTTTGGGTCAACTTCATGGGGCAAACCTTCTTCTCACTAGTAATTGCCTACTATCTTTGGGAATCAATATTTGAACAAACCGGAAGTGAATCTATGCAGGGCTACACTCTGCAAGGAATGGTTTTCTATTATCTTATGGCCCCGCTTATCTTCAGAATCCAACAAGGCCAAGGTATTGGCTTTGCATCTAGGGAAATTTACGATGGTCAACTAAGCAAGTATCTTCTCTATCCTGTCGACTTTTATTGTTACAAGTTTGCAGGCTACTTCGCTTATTCATTCTTCTATATTATTCAATTGTTTCTCATTCTATTTTTGTATAATTGTTTTTTTTATGACCCATCTATCTATCAGTTTAGCTTATGGGGAACCATCGCATTTTTAATTGCCATGATTGAAGCTAGCCTCATGTTTTACTTTCTTTTTAGCATCACTGAATTTTTAGCTTTTTGGTTCGACAATATTTGGAGTTTGGGAGTCATCCTGCGTTTTGGGACGAGCTTTCTAGGAGGAGGTCTAATTCCGCTTAAGTTTTTCCCCGAATGGGCGAACCAGCTTTTGAGTTATACCCCCTTTCCTTATATGATTAATTTTCCTCTTAATAGCCTTACGGCTTCAATAGAATCTCAGGAATTTTTAAGAAGTTTTCTCATCTCTGGAGCTTGGACGATTGCTTTCTTTTTCGTGGCCAGGCAACTTTGGAGGAGAGGGCAGTATAAATATACAGGTGTAGGAATATGAAACGCTATCTACGACTGTACCTATATTTTCTTCGTTTCTCTCTATCAAAGGCGATGGAGTTTAGAGTGGACTTTTTTTTCCGCGTCGTGATGGACCTTTTCTTCTATTCGGTTCAGTTTATGTTTTTTAATATTATCTATCTACACACGGATCTCCTTGGTGGATGGGACCAAGAGCAAATGAAATTGTTTGTCGTAAGTTTTATATTTGTCGATGCCTTTCATATGACATTTTTTGCTAATAATACTTGGTGGTTTCCTATCTCAATTAACCGAGGAGACCTAGATTACTATTTAACTAGACCTGCTTCTTCATTTTTCTTTCTAGCTTTCAAAGAGTTCGCTGCAAACTCTATGCTCAATCTAATTATTGGTTCTATTCTTCTTGGATATTTTCTTTTCACTTCTACACTTGAATTTGGAGCATTCAAACTGATTGGCTATATTCTCCTTCTCATCAATGGAGCTTTTCTTTATTTTATGACTTTTATGATTTTTCTTCTTAGCGTCTTTTGGACATCCTCTCCCAAAGGTTTTGCAGACGTATTCTATGCCGGAGAAAAGGCCATGCATAAACCAGATGGGATTTATAAGGGTTATATGCGAAGACTTTTTGTGAACATTTTACCTTTCTCAATTATGGCTTCCTACCCTGTTCGTTTTTTAACTCAAGAAAACAGCTTTGAAGTTTTTACCGTTATAGGTCTCGCTTCCTTTCTTATTTATTCTGTAGTATTCGTGCTGTGGAAATTAGGTTTAAAAAATTATAGTTCAGCATCATCCTAGGAGTTTTTATGAGCTTTTCACAAATCGTAATTATAGGTCATCTTGGAAATGATCCTGAACTTCGCTACACGAAAAACCAAACCGCAGTCGTTACTTTCTCAGTAGGTGTCCCTGAAAAACTAAGTTCTAATGCTCCTAAGGATAAAATTCCAAAAACTTACTGGCATAAGTGTCGTCGCTGGGGAAAAGCAGCTGAGCAGTATAAAAATATGTTGGCCAAAGGAGATAAGGTTTTCATTAAAGGGACGCTTGTTTACGATTCTTGGCAGGACAAAGCAGACAGATGG
>JAYZFM010000047.1:0-22310 GCA_036336775.1 Bdellovibrionota bacterium
TGTGGCGAAAAACACGGTTGCAGTTTTAAGTGACCCTGGAGTCGTAGAAATTCTAAATGAGTTTAAGCGACTTTCTTTTCAAACGACTTATCTAAATATTGAAAATAGTGATGCCATTGTAGCTGTCTTGCATGAGTATTATTCGGAATGTGAAATAGAAGTGAATATGGTCGTTGATCCTTCGAGAATTATGGATGATCGCTATCTCCAAATATTAGAGAAAAATAAACAGGTTTTTCTCGATAAGCTAGGGCGTCCAGAAACTAAGTCTTTTGGCATCATGAATGTCTATGATTATGACAAAACAAAAATTTCAAATCTTTTAAAAGACTATGAGTTTATGCACAAGCGAGTTGAGCATTTGTTTGAGACAACCATTGACTATAACTTCTCTCTCGGTCGCGATCCCGATTTATCTAGTGATGATTTTAAAGCAGCTGCTGAGAGAATTAAAAAACTCTTCAATGACTCTGTTGTATCTTCTGAAAAAGCCCAGTATTTGCGTTTTAGCTTTGGCAAACTGACTGATTCGTTAATTGAGAAACAATATAACTTTTTAAATGGGAAACTCTATTTCTCTCCACTTTTATATGAGAGGTTTGCTTCTTTTAGAGATGAATTTATTATTCCTACTTCGAAATATCATATCCAAGAAGTTGAAGCATTTGAAAATGAGATGATTCATAAACAGTACCAAATGGCAGCTAAAATGGATGAATGTGAGTCTTGTATTTTCCTCGGCTCCTGTGTGGATCGAGGAATTCTATTTTTGATGGACACCTATAATGTATCAAGTTGTTTAGTGGCCAAAGATGCCCTAGACACGATTAATAATCACGGACAAAGGCTATGAAATACTCTGAGGTGAAAATTTCAGACTTAGTTGATATTGATGACCTTGATATGATGAAAGTTATTTTTTCATCTGGTGATTATTTTCCTGGTTTCTATCGTTATACATTGGGGACACAACGGGTTGGTGATGAAAGCTTAGGTCTTAATACACTAATTTGGATGTATTTTGAGCAGAAGATGACCGGCAAGAAACATCATAAGGAGTATTGGCTCGATCTCCAACATGAGATTCATGATAGAGATGTCGCATCAGAGACGGCCCGTAATGCCCGAAACTTTCCAAGTGTTAGAAATAAATTTTCTGAAAAAATGATGGATTGGTATTTTAAAGGAAATGGCTTTGATATCGCTTATCAAGATATTTACTCAAAGGTTGAATGTTTTGAACGTGATACGACCTATTATTTTATGGGTAGTTTAATTCGGTATCATAATGAAAAACTACATATTGGTTATAATCAGTTTCAAAGCTCTTCAGCTTTAGAGTTAGACGTTGGATTTGATAAAGTCCAGGAGTACTTAAATGAGATTTTTAGTCCAAAGCAGCTGGGAGATTTGTTTTTATACGCTGATATCGTAGCTCAACTGAAATTCGGTGCTGACGATCTAGGAGAGCTTGTTTTCAACGAAGACACCCTTGATGCTCTATTATTAAAAAATTCAGATATCAAGGTTTTCGGTGCACCTTTTCATTCGCAGAATTTACCAATGAGGTTTGCAAAATGTATCCGATTTACCAATTTTAAAAGGGGGGAGAGTGGAGAGTTCGAAGCTTGGCAATCTGACCAGAATTGGTAGTCATGAAATTCTTTCATGTACCCTTTTAGGCTTAAATGAAGACCACGAAACCATGCGTTTTTTGGATATTAACTTTAGGCAAGCGGTAGAGAAAGTTTGCGGAATCTTGTTTTATGAATATCAAAATGAACTTTATTATCCAGTTGCTATGGAGTTTAGGTTAATTGATAATAATGTGCTTTTTTTACTAAATGAGTTAGGGATAGACAGCTTTTTTGAATTATCACAGCTGTTAAAGAGTTCTTTTAAACGTGAAGAAGAACGAGAAGTAGAATTTTTTGCGATTATAAAGAGTTTAGACTCTCTTCCAAAATTTTCACAAAAAATCGAGAAACTGCATTTTTCTACTTCAGACAAAGTGTTGAGAGTGTAGAAATGGATGAAATACTATTAAAGAATATTCTTCAGAAAAAGTTAAATAATAGTACTGAAATAGAAATTCATCTGTTTGAATTTTGTAATCTTTCATGTGTTTTTTGCGGGCAAGATCACGATTCTAAAGAGGGATTTGATACCATTCAAGAAAAAGCTCTGGATGTTATTGCCTTTATGAATAGAAGTCATTTGGATCATCATATTGTTAATATTATGGGTGGTGAAGTTTTTAATGATCAAGTTCCTGATGAACTTTTTATTCAATACGAGCTTTTTACCAAGAGAATCGTAGAGTATGCTAATCTTAACAATCAAAAATTGACGATAAACTGGGTGACCAATTTAATCTTTAATAAAGTGGAACGAATTGATGGTCTTTTAAAGAATTTAAGAAAGCTTAATCAAGATACCAATCTTTCTACTTCATATGATTTCGATGGACGAGGTTACGCAGGTAAAGTTAACTCTATTTTTGCAAAAAATTTAGAGCGATTTGAAGATTATATTTACACTATAGGCTTTGTACTGACGTCACCTGCAATTAATAATTTTTTAAATCACAGTGATCCTTTATTTGAGAGAATTTATAAAAAATATGTTCTTTATTTTGATTATTATGTTCCAGAGGAAAGAAGCAGCGACTTATTGATGCCTTCAGATCGTGAACTCTATGATGCCTTTATTTACACTGCCACTCATTACCCAAATATTTATCCAGTAAAAGATTGGCTTGAAAATGAAGCCAATCAGATGACCTGTTACTCTCTTAATAAGCTCACGATATTACCTGATGGGCGACATGTTACCTGTCGGTATTTAAAATACAAATCAGGTCAGTTCAATAATCCCGTCGATTACAGCTCTAATAGCAATATAGTAACAAGTTATATTGAAGAAAATAAATGCCTTAGCTGTAAATGGTACCAAAGATGTTCTCTACGCTGTTTCGTTCAAGCTGATTGGGCCAAGAGAGAGAAGATGTCTGAATGCTTGTATGAGAAATTTTTTGATAAAATTGTGGGGCAGGTTTAAATGGAGCTGATCATAAAACCTACAGAATTGTGTAATTTTAAATGCACTTTTTGTAGCTCTACAAAAATCGTTGAAGACAAAGCTTCTCTTCTAGACTTGGATCAAATCTTCACCTTCCTAACACGATTTCCTGAAACGAATACTATCATTGTCAATGGCGGGGATCCTTTGATGGTGACTCCAGATTATTATTGGAAAATAATTAAATTCCTAGATGACGCTGAAATGAATACGAGTATTAGCTTTACGAGTAACCTGTGGGACTTTTATATAAGACCTCATAAATGGGAAGAGCTATTTAAGCATCCACGTCTTGGTATTACTACCTCATTTAATTACGGTGACACACGACTCATAAGTAAAGATCGTGTTTATACAGAAGAAATTTTTTGGAAAGTCTCAGACATGTTTTTAGAAAAAATTGGCTATCGTCCAGATTTTATCTCGGTCATCAATGATGAAAATGAAGATACTGCAATTGATAATGTCTATTTGGCCAAAAAGATGGGAGTGGAGTGTAAATTAAATTACGCCATGGCTTCTGGTGATGAGAAAAATCCTTATCAGCTATCGAAAATTTATCAAAAATACCTAGAAGTCGTAGACCTTGGTCTTACGCAGTGGGAATACAATACCAAGCAAATGCTCAGGCGACTGAAGGGGGGGAGTACAACTTGTCCTCAAAATAGAAGCTGTGATGAGGGAATACGCTGTCTTCAGCCTGAAGGCGATTATTATTCTTGCGGAGCCTTTGGTGATGATAAAGAGTACCCGATAGACTTTCAGGCGGAAATGAATTTGAAGTCTAAGGTACTACCTTTGCAAAATGAACTAGAGATTAATATGCTTAAAGATGAATGCTTTAGCTGCCCTATGTTTCAAATTTGTAATGGGTGTAAAAAAACAATTAAGGATATGAAGCAGGCAAACATAATTGATGATCACTGCCGTTTAATGAAAACTCTCGCAGGGAGAATTGTTGAGTTAAATGAATAAACCAGAAATAACGATCTCAATTAATCCAAGCTATTTTTGCAATTTCGATTGCTCATTCTGCTATTTAACCACTGAGCAATTAGCCGATAGAACTCTGTTGGATATAAATACTCTTGAATTAAAATTAATAGAAGTTTCGCAAATATATCAAATTGTCTGCATTGATATCTATGGAGGTGAGATAGCTCTTTTGACGGAAGAATATCTAAATGCCCTTATAGATCTTAGTAAAAAACATACTTCAGATATAAATCTTATTACGAACCTAAGTCGAATCCATCCAAGTTTTTTAAGATCTGATATTTCACTTTCTGTTAGCTGGGACGGGCCTATCAGAAGAAAATCAGATATCGTTTTTGAGAATTTATTGGCACTTAATCGGGAAGTGAATCTTCTAATGCTCGCAGGTCCTGAAATGCTGAGCTGGTCATCGGATGAGATTAAAAACATCATTTCTCAGTTGAATACTGTAAACTCAATCCGCTCTGTTGAGATTAAACCTTACTCCTCAAATCAGGCCAATAACTATTCTATCTCCTATTTAGAGTTTGAAGAATTTCTCAAAGTTTGGTTTCCTGCAGAGAAAAATTTTGTATTTGTTAATCAAGAAAAATTAGAGGGTGTCTTTAGGGGGACGAGTCATTCATTTTCTGATGATCATTTGTATATTAATCCCGAAGGACAATTTTGTGTTCTCGATTTTGATCAGGGTGATAATGAAGAGTTTGTTCCGCTAAAAGAATTCTCGGATTATTTAGATTGGTCAAACAGAGAAAAAGTTAAAATAGCAAATAATTCTTTTTGCAGTCAATGTGAGTATTTAGGAAGTTGTTTAAGTGAGCACTTGAGAGAAGTGAAAAACTTAGATAATTCATGTAATGGGTTTAAACTACTAATAGATTGGTATAAAAGTGAAAGACTACAAAGTTAAACAGCTGATTTATAAAAAGACGGTATGCGCGGACGACGATTTGTCTGAGATTGATCATACGGTTTTAGATATGGGAGAAGAGGAGTTAGTTAAATACGCCTGTCAGTATTTTGTTGAGGATTCTAAAGTGATCTTTCCTGCAAAATCTTACGCTGTGGCGGTCATTTATGCTAAGCTAATCTCAAAATATTTTAATGAAGACTTTTTTGATGTCCTAGGTGATCAGGATCTTTTCATAGGTACTGATAAGTTTTTTCGACCATATAACGAACAAAAAGAAGTTTATAATCAAATCGTCGATTTTTTAATACAGCACGATTTAGTTAACTTTGAGGAATCAAATATTTCACAAGTATTAAAAACGGTAGACTATTTTAAAGCGGAATTTTTATGGGATTAGAGTTGCTAAATATATTTATAGGTTATGATCAGAATGAGTCAATTGCTTATCATGTTTTGTGTCAGAGCATCATAGAAAAAACTTCAGTGCCTGTAAGAATTACACCTATTGTAAAGCAGCAACTGGATGTCTATCAACGCTCTCAAAGTGAATTTGAATCAACTGATTTCTCAACAACAAGATTTTTAACTCCCTACCTTTCAAATTATGAAGGGTGGAGCTTATTTATCGATTGTGATTTCGTTTTATTGGATGATTTAAAAGTGCTGTGGGAACTAAGAGATGAAAATTACGCCGTTATGGTTTGTAAACATGACTATGTCCCAAGAAGCCAGCAAAAATTCTTAGATAAAATTCAGTCACGTTATAAAATGAAAAATTGGTCTAGTTTAATATTATTCAATAATGAAAAGTGTAAAGCGCTTACACCTGATTATATTAATCAATCAGCTGGATTATCACTGCATCAGTTCGAATGGACAAAAAATGAACTCATAGGTGAATTACCTCTTAATTGGAATTATTTATGCGATGAGGATAATCAAGTTCATCCTCCTAAAGGGGTTCATTACACAAATGGAGGTCCTTGGTTTATTGAGACGCGAGATGTGGAGTTTGCAAATTATTGGTATGAATATAGAAGCCGGGCCATGAATTCCGATCCTTATAAAAGCAAAATTCTTCTGATTGATGGCAAAGAATTTGAAGTGGTTCCTCCTAAGTATAAAGCCGGTGGAAAAACTTCGGACTACTTCCAATTGAAAGAGACCACAACGGAGGCAATGTATCATTTAAAAGCAATGGGACTTGAACACAGAGGTTTTCAGCACCGCTATCCCTATATTTATATGCAGTCCTTGGGGGCAAGTATCGCTAGGTATTTTAATCTAGCGACTCAAGAGAGCTCAATTGTACGCTTAAATAATGAAGACTTTCTTCTTACTAAAGATATTAGGGGAGAGGGATATATTAAATCAATGGAGCCACTTTCATATTTTTCCACACGAGTCATTGATAGTTCACGTAAACTAAATGAATTATTCGAGCAATGGCAGAAATACTCAAAGACAAATGTCTCTGAGTTTATGACTAAGATGGTTCTGTTCGACACACTTATTGCAAATAATCAAAGGGATGCTAGGTCTCTTCGTATTTTCGAAGTCGATAAGTCCGCTTTTATTCAGAATCCTCACTTGAAGATGAAGTCTAATCACGATTTTTTAATAGAAACTAATTTTGGTTGTGCTGAGTTTTCTGAAAAAGATAAAAGACCTCTTTATACCAATGATGAGCTATTTGAATTTATTATCGCTAATGATTCGGTAGAAGCTGCAAAATCCTTTTTTAATGGAATGAGTCCGAAAAACTTAAGAGGGATTATTGAGAAAACAAATTTTCTCTCTCCAGAAATGAAGGAATCATGCTTGAATGTTTTAAATACTCAATATGAATCGCTTCTATATCTGGAAGAGAGAATATTAGAATTTTAAAATCTATTCACAAGCCCCGTCAGTATACTCCGTGATGCCCTCACATTTTGCCTGACAAGCAGAAGGAAAAGTCTGGCCATCGGCACATACTGGCATATATTCCTTGGTACAAATACAAGAATCGTTTTCTTCAATAATTCCGCTATTTGAAATATCTTCTTCCTCGGTTTGTTCTACTTGAGCAGGAGGGTTGATCACTGTTTTTGCAGGATCCTCTGCAGGCTTCTTGTTACAAGCGCTCAACATAGTTAGAGCTAATACTGAGATAAATAAAACTTTCATCAATTTTCCTTCCTTAATAAACTGGATATTTTTCACAAATTGCGTGAACTTCTTTTCTAATTTGATCGTGAGAACTCTTATCAGTTAGGGCCAAATGTATCCACCCTGCAAGTTGATCCATATGTTCCTCAGTTAATCCTCTTGTCGTAATCGCTGGCGTACCAAGCCTAATCCCAGAAGTAACAAATGGAGACCTTGTATCTCTTGGGATCATATTTTTATTACAAGTTAAATGCACTGATTCTAAAATGGCTTCAGCTTCTTTTCCAGATAAGCTTACTGAATCTGTTTTTACTAGGACGAGGTGATTTTCAGTTCCTCTGGATACTAGGTCGATTCCTCTGTTCATTAATCCTTTTGCTAATGCTTGAGCGTTCTTTACGACTTGTTCTTGGTACTCCTTGAACTCAGGTCTAAGAGCTTCTCCGAAAGCAACTGCTTTGGCCGCAATAACATGCTCTAACGGACCACCTTGAATACCAGGGAAAATATTAGAGTTAAGTTTCTTTCCCCATTCTTCATTGGAAAGAATAATTCCCCCCCTTGGTCCTCTTAAAGTTTTATGAGTCGTACTCGTAACAAAATCTGCTAATCCAACGGGAGTAGGGTGAACACCAGCTGCAACAAGACCTGCAATATGGGCCATGTCCACCATAAAAAGTGCATCAACTTTATCTGCAATTTCTTTCATTCTTTTAAAATCAATTAGTTTAGCGTATGCCGAAGCTCCACCTACAATTAGTTTTGGTTTGTGTTCAATGGCAAGCGCTTCCATTTTGTCGTAATCGAGTTCTTCCGTTTCTGGATTTAAACCGTAGCTAACAAAATTAAAAAGTTTCCCTGAAAAGTTAACAGGTGAGCCATGAGTTAGGTGACCACCTTCATCGAGAGACATTCCTAAAACGGTGTCTCCAGGATTTAAACAAGCAAAGTAAACGGCCATATTAGCTTGAGAACCTGAGTGAGGCTGAACATTCGCGTACTCGCAGTTAAAGATTTCTTTAAGTCTGTCGATTGCAAGTTGCTCTGCTTGATCAACAAATTCACATCCACCGTAATAACGTTTATTAGGATAACCTTCTGCGTACTTATTAGTTAGGCAGCTGCCCTGAGCTTCCATCACAGCTTTGGAGCAGTAATTTTCTGAGGCAATGAGTTCTAGACCAAACTCTTGGCGCTCTTTTTCACGTTGAATAATGTCATAAATCTTTGAGTCAGTTTCTTGAAGCATAGGTGTGTCCTTTCCAGAATGTGATACTTTATCCTAGAAAAAGAACAGCAGAATGTCATCAGACTCGAGTCAATTAACCGTTGTATTTTTTGAAAATTGTCGTTGAGTTAGTTCCACCAAATCCAAAAGAATTATTCAGTGCATACTGAATGTCTTTTTTAACAGGCTCATTAGGAGTGTAATTTAAGTCGCACTCTGGGTCTGCTTCATTTAGATTAATTGTTGGAGGAATTGTTCCTGTCTCTAGTGCTTTGATACACATTACACTTTCTAGCCCACCAGCAGCCCCTAAAAGGTGCCCATGCATAGACTTGGTTGAAGAGACATTTAGTTTATAGGCGTGGTCTCCAAAAACTTTTTTAATTGCTTTCGTTTCAGCAATATCTCCAAGTGGAGTTGAAGTACCATGTGCATTGATATAATCAATTTGTTCTGTTGAGATTCCAGCATGCTTCAAAGCCTGGTGCATACAAGGAATTGTTCCTGCGCCTTCCGGTTCAGGAGCTGTGATATGGTAGGCATCTGCAGTAGCGCCAAAACCAACAACCTCAGCAATGATTTTAGCTCCACGAGCTTTAGCTTTTTCTAGGTTTTCAAGAACTATAATTCCTGCACCTTCACCCATAACAAAGCCGTTTCTTTCAATGTCAAAAGGTCTACTTGCTTCAGTAGGGCGATCATTCCACTTAGAAAGTGCTTTCATCGATGAAAAACCGGCCATCGTTAGACCTGAGATAACAGCCTCAGATCCACCAGTCACCATAGCGTCTTGTCTTCCGAGCATGATTTCCATCGCAGCTGCGCCAATAGCGTGAGAGGCTGAAGCACATGCACTAGAGGTGGCGTAATTTACACCTTTGAAATTGTATTTCAGTGATATTTTTCCCGAACTCATATTAGGAATAAAAGCGGGAATAAAAAATGGGCTAACTCGTCTTGGACCTTTATCACGATAAGTATCTTGCATACTTTCAATCATCGGAAATCCACCAAGTCCTGTTCCTAAAACTGAACCAATCATTAATGGATCGTAGCCGGAATCTAAAAGCCCTGCAGTCTTAATCGCTTCATCAGCACAATGAAGTGCATAGTGAATAAAGGTATCAAAACGTTTTTGTTCTTTTGGATCGAGAATATCATCTGCAATGGCAAAGTTTTTCACCTGTCCAGCAAATTGCACGGGCCACATTTCTGGATCAGCATGTTCTATCATACTAATTCCTGAAATGCCCTTTAAGGCATTATCCCAAACTTCTTGCATATTGTGGCCTAATCCGCAGATTGCGCTCACACCTGTAATTGCTACTCTTTGTAATTGCATAATTCTCTTAAAAAAAGAGCCTCTCGAGGAGGCTTATTTTAGTTAGCGTTTGCTTTTAAGTATTCAGCTACGTCGCCGATAGTTTTAAGCTCTTCAGTTTTCTCTTCAGGAATTTCAATCCCAAATTCTTCTTCCATTTTCATCATCATCTCTACCATGTCTAGAGAGTCAAGATTCAAATCATCTACGAAACTAGTTTCTGCTTTAATATTTGCAGCTTCAACATTTGCTGCTTCACTTACGATATTAATAACTTTGCTTTGAATTTCCATTATTGTCTCCTTAAAAAATTCACCTGTATTTTAATTAAATGTATAAACTACCGTCAACCTTAATAATTCATTAGTAACTGAACGAAAAGAGGGGATTCCTTTGATGCTGCGTGGCGTATGTATTATTTACCTGAAACGACTTCCAAGTGCTGAATTACGTATTTGTCGAAATAGGAGTAATCTCCGCTAGTTTTGACCTTTTCTTGTGCTAACTCGACTTCTTTAAAATTGATCCTTTTATATTGATCTGTGTCTAAATTATATTGGTATTTTTCTGTAATTTGATCGCCGTATTTTTTATAAATGTTAATTCTAATCTTGGTTATTTGTTTGGCTTCAAAGCTTGTTAATACACCTTTGTCGAGTAGATTAAAACTTGCAAGGACAGGCCAGATTTTTGGATTTTTTTCTTGAGCTCTAAAACCCTTTGTATCAGAAGCGAAAAAGACTCTCAAGGTGTGAAAATATTCACGATAGAGAATGACTTCACTTGGAGAATCCCTCTGAACAATGAAGTCCGCTGGGTCGGTTTCAATGAAAATCTTTTTGCATTCTTGAGCTAGACTTGTTTCACACAGATTATTTTTAGATAGATGTGAAATCATATTACTCGTGTCTGGTCCGTAAGTAATTTCCGATTTTTTAATCGTACTGGAAGAGTTATTGCCGGTTCGAGCTCTATTTTGAGCGTTCGTGGTAACGGCTACTTTCGATTTCTTGTGGGATGGTGGGGGCTCAGGGATAGTAGTGTTCTGAGAAGATGAATCAGTTAAGAAAAATTCGTAGATAAGTAACGACGCTGCAAGAAATATGATCACTAGTAATTGTTTGAATGCATAGCTTTTATTCTTTTCGCTTTTTTTATTTGTGCGTGAGACTCTCTTTGCTTTAGTTCCAACGCTAGCCGACATGTGTGGCTGATGAACTCTTGTTTCTCTGGTTAAAATTTCATCAGTTATTTGAGTTCTATCTAGCGAAGGGGGAAGGTCTTCATCTGGGTGCTGCGTAGTTATTGAAAGGGTTATTCCCTCTCCCATAACTATTTCGGTAAAATCAAAAACTCTAACTTGGGTATTTTTAGGAATTCTATTTTCGTTTATTGCTATCCAATTTGAAACACTTATGTCCTCGACATAAATATCATTTCCATCTCGATGAATTTTTAAATGTTGTCTTGAGATGGAGTCATCACCGATGGGTAAATCAGCCCCTTTGCTTCGACCAACAAGCAAGTTATCTTTTTCGAAATCATAGACCTTAACCGTATTCTTCTTAGAATTAGTCAGCTTTACGTAGATTTTTATTGCTCAGTTCCTTTTCTATTTTCTCGATCTTTTTGTTCTGCTCTTGAATGATTTTTTGTTGTTCTTTAAGAGCATCAACTAACACGGGAATAAGCATTGAATAACGAACACCTTTTGTTCCATCGAGTTTCGTTTCTACCGCCTCTGGATAGATCTTTTCAACTTCTTGAGCCAGAAGGCCAATTTGGGGCTCAGTCTTATTTTTAAGATTATACTTATATCCTTTAATACTTGAAATTTTTTCAAGTGAATTCTCTAGTGGAGTGATTGCTTCTTTAATTCGTTGATCAGACTCGATAACAACATGCTCACTTACGACTAAACTCTTTCCCAGATAAACATCGTAATCATATTTAATTCCTTCTGTTGGGTTCGCTGTCGCGAGAGACCAGAAACCCATTCTTACTGTGGTATCTGAAATACAGTATCCAATTTTAGTACCATCTATCGGGTCTACGCTACAGCTTAAAGGAATAGAGAACTCTAGGTTTCTTGCACCATAGGTTCTCTTGCTATCGCCATCTGTAAACTCACTTCGATTTACACCGAGCTTAAGCACACAAGTTCCTGAAGTATGGCCGTGGGGGTCGACGACAATATTAGTAAGTGGCTCCAGATCGATACTATCTACTTTCCAATTAGGAAACTTTGGGATGGGAGTCGTTCCATTAGCCGTAAGTAATAATCGATTAGGAGTTGCGGGTACAACATAGGTTCTGGTTGCTGCATCCCAAGTGGAAGATAATTCAATGTTTAGTGAGCCTAGTGCCATAGCACCAGCACCTACAGTATATCCAGCCCCCTCCAGAGTTAGGGCACAGTTTCCACCTTTAGCTAGATGCATTTTAAGGTAGTTTTGAAAGTCTGTAAGTTCAGTATCTGTTTTTACTTTGTTTGCACCTTTAAAAGAAGACTGATTCAACTGCATGATTCCAAGGCTCAGTCCTACCGCGACAGCTCCAGCGACAGTGACTTCGACTAAACTCATCCCTTTTTGATTTAGCTTAAACATATTATTTGACCTTTACCCAGTGGCGGCCATCAACCCGGACTTTGAAATCTTCAGTTCCAAAATAGTCATTATTTTCAGGCTTTTTATAGGTCGCAATTAATCGCTCGGGAAATTCTTTTTTTTCGGATAATGACATTTCAGTTAAATTGCCGTTTTCGTCATTGGTTAGTGGAGTTCCACAAGGATATTGTTTATCACAATAAGCCAGAACCCAACCTGCTACCGCAATAGGGACTTGTCTTTTTTCTGGCATTTTTCCGACGATTTGAGCAAAGGTATCTGAGGCTATCCCCATAACGGCTAGCTGACATCTTTCAGTACAGATCTTTGCGCCTTCATAGCTGTCGAAATAGGCTTTTCCCGGGATGACTTCGTCTTCTGCCATTTCTTGAAAGTCAGCATAATCATTCCAGACGCAGTTCCAAACCTTTTCCGCCATTAGGTGACCTTTCGGAGTAGGATTCGCAGCGTTGTTTGTGGTAGTTACTAGCAGACAATAAGCTTCTGTTGCTGCAAGAGGGTCATTTACATTAGGGTTAAGATCTAAGATATCGCCCGCTGTTGCACCTCCATCAGAAACTTTTACGACCTTCAGTAGCGGAGCATCTGGCTTAGCTGGTATTGTCATCGGTAACCTCCAGATTTTTATAAGCTTTGACAGAAAAATATATATCTATGATATACTAAGTACATGAAAAGAAGAAATTTTTTGATCTATTCACTGCCGGTTCTGGGTGGGCTTTTCACTTTTGTTAGCACAAAATTTTGGCGGATATTGGGATTTAAAAATAACTCAAAATTATTGATAAAAGCTGACGTCACTCTCAATTTAGAGCCAAAACTTTATGAATTAGAAACGCTAATGCTAGAGGGGGCTGGGAGACTTTATGTTTCTGGAGGAAATCACTCGATTAATTCCTCTCCAGAGCCACTTAAGATTTCTAAAGAAGGGCAACATGTCTTTCAATATTTAGGCCCTCATTACGGTTGGATGTATATCGGTTAGATATACAGCCCTCCATCAACTTTAATCACTTCACCTGTAATGTATTTTGAAGTGTTGCTTAGAAGAAAAAGCGCTAAATTGGCAACATCTTGAGCCTGTCCATATTCTCCGAGCGGAATAGTTTGTAGGTAATGCTCTTTAGCTTTCTCATCAATCGCTTCTGTCATATCGGTGGCAATAAAACCCGGACAAATAGCATTACAGCGAATTTTTCTAGAAGCTAGTTCTTTAGCAAAACTTTTCGTAAATCCGATTAAGCCTGCTTTCGATGCGGAGTATACACTTTGAGATGTGTTCCCCATAAGTCCCACTACAGAGCTCATATTAACAACTGAAACTTCTTTTGCTTTTAAAAATTGACGGGAGAGATGGTTAGTTAAAATCATCGCAGCTTTTAAGTTGGTATCAATAATAGAGTCAATATCCTCTGGTTTAACTCTTAGAACAAGTTGGTCCTTCGAGATACCAGCATTATTAACTAGTCCAGAGATAGGACCGTTTTCTTTAACATATGAATCAATATTCGACTTCATCGTTTCAATATCGTTCACATCAAATTTAATCATCCCTACTTTTGATGCTCCAAGTGAGCTTAGATGATCCGCTAGTTCCTGTGCCTTAGCTTCATCACCACGGTAATTGAAAATAACGTGTGCTTTGTTTTTTGCAAGCGACTCAGCGATTGCTTTACCAATACCACGGCTAGCACCAGTGATAAGAACGGCTTTATTTTCTAAATCAGAATAATTCATTTAAAAACTCCTCTAGACCTTCAAACCCATTATCCAGCGTGTAGGTCTTGAAACTCTTATTGATTCTTTTGTTGAGACCAGTTAAAACTTTTCCCGGTCCAACTTCAATACACACGGTATCATCTGGAAGCGATCCCATACTTTGTGACCATAAAACACTCCCACAAATTTGCTTGAGAAGGTTTTGTTTAATCGTTTCACCATCGATGACATATTCTTTAGCATCAATATTGGCGATATATGGAGTTAAGTTTGTTTGAAAATTAAGAGACTCAAAATGTAGAGCTAATTTTTCTTCAGCAGGCTTCATCAAGCTTGAATGAAAGGGTGCTGATACAGGTAACTCTTTTGCCATCTGTTTACCTTCATAGTTTTCAGCAAGCCAGGCCACTGCTTTTTTACAAGCTTCTGCGTGCCCAGAAATAACAACCTGAGTAGGATCATTGAAGTTGGCGCACATAACTTGTTCATTATCATCACTAACTGCTGCACATGCTTCAGCTACGATATTGCCAGGTACCCTTAAAACAGCATACATGGCACCTTTTCCAGCGGGAACAGCTTCTTGCATGTATTTACCACGAAGGTGTACCGCTTTTACTGCTTCTTCAAAACTCAAAGCACCAGCTGCTACAAGTGCAGAATATTCACCAACAGAATGTCCTAGGACGCGATCAATTTTAATATTTTTGCTATCTAGAATTTCTTTTAATTTTTGATAGAGAGCCACCGAGTGAGTTACGATTGCTGGCTGTGTAAACTCTGTTAGTTTTAATTTTTCCTCTGGTCCATCGATGCAAATTGAAGACAATTCAAAACCTAGTACCTCATCCGCTTTTTTTAATAAATCAAAATCTTTGGCCATGCCCACATACTGAGAGCCTTGCCCTGGAAATATTAAAGTTACACCCATGTTCTACTCCTAGAATCTTAAAAGAGTTGCACCTGAAGTTAGTCCGGCTCCAAATGCTGCAAAAAGCACGATATCACCACGTTTAATTCTTCCATCGCTCACAGCTTCGTGAAGAGCCGCTGGGATAGAAGCACTTGATGTATTCGCATATTTTTCTACATTAATAATTGTTTTTTCTGCAGGAAACTTTAACAGTTGCCCGGTGGTTTCGATGATTCTTAAGTTAGCTTGATGAGGAATGAACCAGTCTACATCATCAACAGTCATTTTGTTTCGCTTGAGAAGTTTCGCACAATGAGCTGACATTGTTTTGACAGCGTTTTTGAAAACTGTTTGGCCATCCATGCTCATCCATTGTCTGTTCTCATCCAATGTTTTTTGACGAACTGGCTCAATTGCCCCTCCCGCAGGGAGAATTAAAGACTCACGTTTACTTGCATCACTTGTTAATATGCTATCAATTATTTGAGAACCTTCGCTTTCATCGCATGCACTTAAAACTACTGCTCCCGAACCATCACCGAAAAGAACACAAGTGGCCCTGTCGTCCCAGTTGTTAAAATTTGATGTCATCTCTGTTCCGCACAGAAGAATTTTTTTATAAACACCAGTTTTGATTAGTGAATTGGCGAGTGTTAAACCGTAAACCCAACCGGTACAAGCCGCGTTGATGTCTAGGCATGCACATTTATTAGTGATTCCTAATTTATGTTGTAGGACTGATGCAGAGTTAGGAAATAAATAATCGGGAAGGGTGACTGAGAATAGAATCATATCGATATCATTTGGCTCAATTCCAGCTTGTTCTATGGCTATTTTAGCTGCTCTTGCGGCCATACCACTTGGCATTTCATCATTTTCAACTGAACCAATTCTTCTCTCTTTAATACCTGTACGTTGAATAATCCATTCGTCGCTAGTGTCGACTCTTTTAGATAGTTCATCGTTAGTAACAATATTTTCGGGGTGGTACTTTCCGGTTCCTAGGATTTGAGTATTCATAATCTTCCCTTAGAATCTTTTGATGTGAATAAATAAAAAAGCCTTCAAATTACGTAACATAATTTGAAGGCGTTATAGCTATTATATTTAGCTTAATTTTTGTTAGTCAAATTTGACTATGCTTCTGCTTCAGTTTCCTCAGAATCAGCTTTGATCTCGAAAACTTGCTTTCCGCGGGAGAAACCACAGCTTGGACAAGCTCTATGAGGCATAGTGAGATCATCACAATTAGGACAAGCCATTGGGTGCTTTCTATAAAGCTTGTGGTGTTGTCCTGCTCTTCTAAGTCCCTTTCTAGAAACAGATGTTTTCTTCTTAGGTACTGCCATATCTTTACTCCATTTTATCTACTCAAATTAAAGAGCTAACTATTTATAATATTACGAGTCAGATGCCAAATGTTTTTTTACTGTTTGGTGTCTGTTTGTGTATTTCCCCATGCAAGCGGCGCGTCTTCGTCGGCTACAGGGTATTGATTCACATCTAAGTAAACTTGCTCATGAATCATTTCAGCAAGTTGCACCTGACCTTTTGCGTAAAAATAAAGTTCAAGCATTTCATCTTCTTCAAAAATTTCTGTCTGATCTTGAAAATTTTCGTCTTTTTCTAGAAACTCAGAGAGAAAACAAGCCTTAATTTCTGTCTCAACACTATCTTTCATCTCTTGCAAAGTGCGCACGCACTCTGTGAGGTATTCTGCTTTAAACTTACCTTTAACCACTAAGTAATTACCCATATGGTGCTTTTGTTTCTTAGTGATCTCTAGTTCACATTCAATTGAAGTTTGTGCGAGCTTCTCTTCGACTGTTTTTTCTGTGGCCTTTTCATTCAGCTCAGTGAGAAGTTTTTCTAGCCAATCTTGCGATTTATCTAAGGTGTAGTACTTCGTTTGACCGGTAGGGTACTTGTTAATATTTAAAGTTGCGTCTAATCTGTTTTCTGTATTGTCCATAACGGAGTTCTATAACGCAAAGGGTATAGCTTGCATAGTCTTGTAGATAATTTTTTTATTTGTGGCTTTAGTGGGGCCGGAAAATCAACACTATTAAATGAGCTGGCAGCTTATATGCCTGCGGACTATAAGCTTATTGATAGTGATGATTATATAAGAGAGCAATTTGCGGCAGCTGGTGAAGCTCTTGGAGAATATATCAAAAGAGTGGGGTTTGAAGAGTTTAGAAAAAATGAGCTGCAAGTTATTGAAGCTTTCCAGCAAACTCGAGTGATCCTCGCTCTTGGTGGAGGCGCCTTGAATCCGTCAACTGAGAAACCTCTGGCTTCATTTCATGGAATTTGGCTGGATACTCCCTTTGAAATTTGCTGGAGTCGCATCGCTGCAGACCCAAATAGACCATTAGTGGAGATGGGAAAAGAGCGCATCGAAGAGTTATATAAAGAGCGATTACCTCTTTACCAAAAGCATAGAAGAGTAAAAACGAGCTCTGAAGCTATTGAATTTATTAAGAATCATTTGAAATCCTGAAACTTCTACGACCCTTGTCAAATGAACCTATAAGATGACATAATTATGATGTCCTATTCTAAGGAGAGATTAATGGGCCAGGCGACGGATTTAACATCAAACAAAGATTTTCAAATTGCGATTCTCATCGAAGATATAGCTGATGCAAAAGCGTTATCTGATGGACTGAGAGAAATTGGAATATTTGCTCATTATTATCAAGACCTGGATGAGATGTGGGTTGCCTTGAATACTTACACTCCTGATTTTTCTATTATAGATGTTAAAAAAATGTCTCAAGGGACGTTGTTGTTTAAACATCACCAAAAAGTGAAAGACGGACTTCTGAAATTTGCTTTCTATTATAAAGACTCATCTAAAATTCTTTTACAATCAACTTATGGTCTAGATCATTATGGTTACGTTAGGGCTGAGTTGAATTTGGTAGATCAGTTAAAATCTGTTCTCAGAAGAAGAAATGAAGAAATTAACCTCAATAAGCAAAACTTAGAACTTCGACAAAGACTTAATCGTTTAAGACTACGTGGCAAGAGATTAGTTCAACTACAAGAATTGAGTAGCTTTGAGAAGAATCAAAACAATATGCTATCGGACTTCATTAGAAGTTTTGGGATGGTTGAAAATACTGAAGACTTTAAAAGACGAGTTGTTACGTGTTTTGATCAGTGGGATAGTGTCTTAGAATTTGGGGTTTTTGAGCTGAATGAGACTGGCCAAAAACTAGTTTCTCCAAAATTTAATAAAGCTAAATATAAAGTTCTACCGGATTTATGGCTTTCGAAAAAGTCCGAACAGGGTATCAATTTATTCGCTCAAGAGATGGCCTATGATGTGGCCTACGGCTTGATGGAAGAGGGGGTTATTACTCTTAAAGTTCAAGGAGCCCATGTTGATCCGGATATGTTAATCCTAGCTCAGTTCAAGCAAGAAGAAATTAAAGGATTTAATTGGGAATATTTAGAAATGAAATTAAGCTCAGAGTTTAGACGAGCTCAGCTGAAATCAAATCTAAAGCCTCTTGAAGAAAGTCATCAAGCAGATCAGTTTGAGCTGATGCAGTCAATGGATGATGTCGTTTATAATCAGGCAACTGCAAGTCATAGGCATGTGCTACTCGATTTTTCGAGTCTAATTGGATTTATAAAACAAAGACCTACGAATAGATTTTTTTGGAAAACTTTTGCGCGTGAGTTACAAAGTGAAATCGGTGAAATTTTGACTGGTACTTATAAAATGACTGCTACAGGCCCAGCTCATTTTGTTGTTTCGCTTGATAAAAGCTTTATAGAAAATGATTATCGTAATTTAAAAAATTATATCGAAGAATTTGAATATTGGAGATATTTTGAGGATGGCTCACTGGTCATTAGGTCAGATATACGACCTTCAATGAGGTTAGTCGCACCTTCTTCAATAAATCTTATTAGACAAATTGAAAGTGGAGATGAAGCAATTGAGATGGCACCGACTTTAAGTGCCAATCGTCCTCAGCTTGAAGTTTAATGCGATTTGATACCGAGTTAGAGGTTCAACTTTCGAACCTCAAATATAATATCCAACATCTTAGGGATGATTTCCTACGCCATAATCAAATTATTTTTATGGTGAAGGCAAATGCCTATGGACATGGGCTTTCAGAGATAGCGGCATATGCTCATACAGAGTGTGGCATTAATAATTTTGGAGTCGCCACTCTTGCAGAAGCAATCCATCTAAGAAATTCTTTTCCTAAAATGAATTTTTCGCTGTGGGTGTTTAGCGAAATAAATATGCAGGATAAAGAGCTAAGCCGAGCCTACAATGAGCTAAATATTTATCCTGTTATTGGGCGTTTTCAAGATTTAAAAACCTTACTAGCTGACCATGCAGAAGTACCTATTGTTTTAAAGTTCAATACTGGAATGAATAGGCTTGGGATCGATATTGATCGAGTGGATGATGTTATTGCTATCTTGAAGAAGAATAAAATAAATCAAATTCATCATTTAATGACTCATTTTTCTTCTTCTTATATCAAGTTGAAACATAACGACCGAACACATAAGCAATACGAAGCATTTTGTGAAATCAAAGATAAATTTGCAAAAGCTGGTATTGGAATTTCTGGTACAAGTGTATCCAATTCAGGCGCAATCGAACAAAAATTTGGATTAGAAGAGTCTCATGTCAGACCTGGTCTAATGCTATATGGTCCTCGTTCTTTAGCTAATGGTCCGTGGATGGGAAAAATTATTTCAAGTCTTCGATCAAGCGTTATTCGTATTAGAGAAATTAAACGAGGAACTCCTGTAGGGTATGGTGGTCATATTTGTCATGCTGATGGGCATATTGTTTACCTACCAATTGGCTATGGTGATGGGTTATTAACTTATTACTCGGGGCTTGAAATCAAACATAAAGAGTTTTCTGGTAAATTTATCGGAAGGGTTAATATGGATATAGCCCAAATTTATTTTGAGAAATTACCTACAGGTCTCGACCAGGGTAGCGTTTTGAGTGTTTGGGATGAGACCCAGGGCAGCATCGACAGGATCGTTGGCCACACAAAAACTATACCGTATCAATTATTTACCTCGATTACGTCGAGAGTTTCTAGACGATATTACTCATAAATGAGTAAAATACTTGAAGTGAATTTAGTTAAGAAGGGCTTTGGCTCGTTAGGAAATATTGTTTTAGAGACAACGCCTGCGTTGGGGCGTGTGACTATATATATGGTCCACTCTTTTTTGTGGTTCTTAAGACCGCCTTTTCGTTGGAAGTTATTCGTCAACGAAATCGTTTTTGTGGGAAATAAGAGTCTATTTATTGTAGGGTTAACGGCTTCCTTTTCAGGAATGGTTTTTGCCTTTCAAATTTATTCGGGGTTCACAGCCTTCTCCGTTGATTCATTTGTTGGACCTATCGTTGCGATTGCTGTCACAAAAGAACTGGCGCCAGTGTTTTGTGGACTGGTCGTTGCAGGACGATGTGGAGCTGCTATGGCAGCACAGATTGGGACAATGAAAGTTACAGAACAAGTCGATGCACTTGAAGTTATGGGTGTTAATGCAATTCAGTACCTAGCAGTTCCTAAAATATTTGCCACAATATTTTCAATGCCAATGCTTGCGGCGATTTATATGTTGATTGCTAATGTAGGATCTTATTTGGTTGGAACAAAGATTCTTGGGATTGATGAAGCTCAATATTTTGCTAAGGCATCTGATTTTATGAATCTAAATATGATTTTAGAGGGACTGATAAAGGCCGGTGTATTTGGTTACATCATTGCTATTATTGGGACCTACCAAGGTTTTGCTGTTCGTGGTGGAGCTGAAGGTGTTGGAAAGGGTACGAACTTGGCCGTAGTTTGGGGGATGATCTTAGTATTAGTTGTCGACTTTTTTCTGACTGCGGTTCTGACGAAGATATTGTAATGGAAGAAAATCAAAAATATACCATTGAGTTTGAGCATGTAACGAAAACCTTCGGGCATCATACAGTCTTGAATGGACTAGATTTCAAGATTCATGAAGGAAAGATTACGACGTTGCTAGGATTTTCTGGAGCAGGGAAATCAACTATTTTAAAACATATCCTAGGTATCTATCATCCAACTGATGGTGCGGTAAGAGTTCTTGGAAAAGATCTCTCTACTATGATTGAAAAGGATGTTAGGCAGTTTAGAACAAATTTTGGAATGAGTTTTCAATATTCGGCTTTATTTGATTCTATGACAAATTTTGAAAATGTAGCTTTTCCGTTGAGAGAATTTACCAAGCTATCAGAAACCGAAATTGTGACGAAGGTTTTGAAGCTTATGGAGCAAACAGGTCTTGAAGAGCATGCTTTTCAAAAACTACCTTCGGAAATTTCGGGTGGGATGAGAAAAAGAGTGGGTCTTGCAAGGGCCTTAGCGCTTGAGCCAAAGATAATGCTCTATGATGAGCCTACAACGGGTCTTGATCCGATCACTACACATATGGTTGATGATCTTATCAGGTCCACCCATAATAGGAATGCTCATATTCCAATGACGACAGTAATTATCTCTCACGATATTGCAGCGACACTCAGAATTTCTGACTATGTTGCTTTCCTAGAAAAAGGGAGAGTGGTCGAACATAGTTCTGTTGAAGATTTTAGAAGATCTAAAAATCCAACTATTCAAAAATTTATTGAGCTTTCAACGTAATAGTTGTGCGTTGCGACTAATATTAGATTATCCTAGTAATTTTATCCTGTTGGGTTACAATATTAAGGTGAAATACCTAATTTTTTGGAGACACTTTTGAATGAAGTAAAAGTGGGAATACTAGCATTTTTAGCTATAGCCTCTTTAGTAACTGTATCGTTAACAATAACTGCCAATAAAGCATCTTTTGGAGAGTTTGTTGAATATAAAACCATCTTGGACGATGCCACTGGGATTTACGAAAATTCTTCTATCAAGGTTGCAGGAATTGTGGCTGGGAGAATTAAAAGTATCTCATTAAGTGGTTCACAGGCACTTCTGACTTTTGAAGTTTTAAATAATATTAAAATCACAAAGTTTTCACGTCTAAGAATTAAGAGTGTTGGTTTTCTTGGTGATAAATATATCGATATTTTCTTAGGTAACCCAGATGCTCCAAGACTTGAAGCCGGACAAATGGTTCCCGCAGATGCTGGAGCAGGTTTCGAGCAGTTAGGTAAAGATGCTTCAGAAATTTTAAAAGACGTTAAAGTTATTGCAAAAGTTATCAAGGATTCTCTGTACACAGAAGATCAGCAGAATGCGATTAAACAAATTGTGACTCAAATTAATGAGTTCAGTCATAATGCAAATGAGATTTCAAAAACATTAAAGCGTGTGCTTGATGGCAATGAAAAC
>JAYZFM010000048.1:0-81329 GCA_036336775.1 Bdellovibrionota bacterium
TTCGAAAAATTTATCAATCGCATCTACTAAATTGTCTTCAATTATCGCGGGAGTACCATTAAAAATTGTCCTGACATCTTTTGAATCAAATTCTTTTAGAAGTGCGGCTTCACTAGAGAATCTTGAAAGTTCAAGCTCAGACTCAATTATAAAGAAAATTTCATCTAAGTTACTTGAAATTTCAAAGAAAATTATTTCGCTCATGGATTCAAATAGACCTACATTTGCGGCAGGGTATTTGAAAACTAAATCGACTTCCTTATTAAAATCCTCTAAGACTTGATGATCTTCTCGAATAAAGATAAGCCTCTTACTTTGCACACCTTCTTCCCAGGCTGAAATATCGCGATCAAGTAGGAAATCCTTTATCTCTCTCGATAGTTCTGACTGAGAAAAATCTGGTGAAAAATAATAGCTGAGCATTATTTATTTTAATCCAAACTGTTTTTTTGATGATTCAACGAGAGAAGCACCATCAGCGGCTTTTCCAGCGACTTTCACTCCCCAATGCAAATGAGGCCCGGACACTCTTCCGGTCTTTCCGGCAAGACCAATAATTTGGCCTTTCACAACTGTCTGGCCTTGTTGAACATCAATTCTAGAAAGGTGAGCATAAAGCGTGAAGATATCCATTCCGTGATCTACAATAACCACATTTCCCGTATAGAATAAATCACCGACAAAGACTACCCTCCCGCTGTTTGCCACAGGTATCTTAACTCCAACAGCAGCACGAAAATCGGTACCTAAATGAGAAGTCTTTTTTAAATCGTTAAAGACTCGTCTCTTTCCAAAGTCGCTGGTAATTTTAGTGTAAAGTGGCATTCTAAAAGGCTGATCAAAAAGAAACTCCGGAGCAGAGCTATTGTAGATATCTCTGGTCATTAGCCATTCTTTCTCAACTCTCTTTTTAGCCTCTTCAGAAAGAACAACCTTACTTTTGGCCACTCTAAGTTGTTCTTCTTTGTATGGAAATTGAGAAATTTCTACATTTAAAATCACTCTTCCATCTTCTAGAGCACATGTTCTTTGAGTTTCTTCAGAGTAATAATCTTCGCTATAATAAATTTTCGCAGTACCAGTTTTGACTCGAAATTTTAGTTTATCAGGCTTGGCTTCCAAATTTTCTGTACTACAAATTGCCTCATATGTGCCATCTGCAAGAGGAAGATTCATTTCGATATATTCGAGTTGTCCATTTTTGACGTTTATACTCTGTGGGATTATTTCAGGAAGGGCTTTTTTCTCTTCTTTTTTAGCTTCTACTTTTTGTGAAAGAGGAGTGATATTTGCCGAGGCACAGCTTAAAAGAATAAAAAATATACTAAACTTTCTTAACTTCTGCACTACCATCATAAAAATTAATCCTTAACTTTGAGTTTGGGTTAATTTTAACAAAATCTTTATAACTTGTAATGACTGAATTCTCATCTTCGAGATAAGTATACCCTCTTTCAAGTACATTATGGGGGCTTAAACTTTTTAGAGCCCTAGTAAATACATCAAGTTTTGCTTGTCGTTCTTTCTGCTGACTCTCTATGGCCCGAACAGCATCATCTATCAACTCTTCAAGGCGAAGCTTTTTATCTGAGATGGCCAGCTGTGACTCCATTGCATGTAAATTAACTCGACCAAGTCTTTGTCTTTGGAGCCCTAACCTTTTCTCTAATAAGTAAACAAAATGAGATGGATTCACTTTCTCAATACGTTCTAAAACTTTTAGTTTAAATCCACGAAAGGTCTGACCTAGATTTCTCATGGCATAGTCCATTCGTTGTTTGATTTTGGTTTGTGGTTCAGAAATATATTCTGCAGCTGCTGATGGTGTTTCAAGTCTAAGATCAGCAACAAAATCACTTAAACTAAAATCCACTTGGTGACCTACCGCACTTATTGTTGGAGTTTTGGCCTTATAAATTTCACGTACTAATTGTTCGTCGTTAAATGCCCATAAATCTTCTAAGGAGCCTCCTCCTCGAGTCAGCAATATGAGATCGATATCCGCCTGAGAGTCCGCCCACCTCAAAGCCTTGATCAAACTCCTGGGAGCCTGATCTCCTTGAACCAAGCAAGGGATGATGAGTACATCACACCAAATAGATCTTCTTTTTATAATATTCACAAAATCGTGGACTGCGGCGCCTGTTGCTGCAGTTAAAACAGCAATTCTTCCCGGAAATTTGGGTATTTCTTTTTTGTGAGCTGCTTCAAACAGTCCTTCGCTAAGTAGCTTTTGTTTTAAGGCTTCAAATTGTTGTTTAAGATCACCTTTGCCAGCTTTCGTAATTTTCTTTGCGATTAACTGAAAGGTTCCTCTTTTGGAGTAAACATTAATAGGTCCGCTAACAACAACCTTATCTCCATCTCGCATCATTTTCACTTGGGGATTTCTAAGAGCATCCCCGCGAAACAATGCGCATGATAATGAAGCATCGGCATCAGAAAGAGTAAAATAAATATGACCTGTCTTTGAGGGAGATAAATTAGAGATTTCTCCTGAGACTTCGATATGGGAAAATTCAAATTCTAGCGAAGTTTTAATCGCATTAACAATGTCTTTAACACTTAAAACTTCACTAGTCATATTTGATTATTTTTTCTGATAAAAAGAAAATGTTTTAATAAATTTTATCGCCTGCAGAACTTGATAATCATCTGAAGCTTTGTATTTTCTAAAAATGTCTTCTTTACCTTTAGATTCATTCTTCTTTTTCTTACGCGCTTGAATTCTTTCTGCACGCTCAATTCTCTCTTTCTTTTCTTCCTCGAGACGAGCTTCTTTTTCTTCAGCAGTTTCGATTGTAGCCGTTAGGTGATTTCGCAGGTCTTTTTCTCTAATATAACTTGCTTGTTTCTCATTTTCTTCCATCCATGAGTTCTCCATTTCTGCGATCTCGATGTCAGGAACAATTCCTAGAGCTTGAATCTTTCTATTTTTTGGAGTCATATATTGAGCAATCGTTAACTTTACACCATTCTCATCATCAATTGGAACGACTGTCTGTACAGACCCTTTTCCAAAAGTCTGAGACCCCATAATCATCCCTCTTTTGTGATCTTGAATTGCTCCGGCCACAATTTCAGAGGCAGAAGCCGAAGCTCCATTCACAAGTACAACTAGTGGAGTCTCCAAGTCTTTTTCCATACTTTTAATCACGTAGTGGATATCTTTATTGTTTGGATCCCTTGCCTCTGTTGAGACAACAATTCCCTCTTTTACAAAAAGCGATGTGACATTAACAGCTTCGTTTAAAAGACCTCCTGGATTTGATCTTAAATCAAGAATGATCCCTTTAAGCCCTCCATACTTTTTTGACTTTTTTTCTAGCTTTTTATATTCGCCCCAGATTGATTTCGCCGCATTTCTTTGAAATTGAATTAACCTAATATAAGCAAAATTCTTTTTCACTAATGCTGATTTAACCGACTTAACTTTAATAATTTCACGTTTTAATTCAAAATGCTGAATCCCCTTCTCTCCCTCTCTTACAATACCGAGATGGATTTTTGATCCTTGTTTACCTTTCATCAAATCAATCGCTTCATCAAGTGTGTAACCAAGAATCGATTCATGATTGATTTCAACAATTTTATCTTTTGATAAAATCCCTGATCTATAGGCTGGAGAATCTTCGATTGGGGTAACAACATAGATAACTCCGTCTTTTTGAGTTACTTCTATTCCTAATCCACCAAATTGTCCGTCAGTATCATCTTGCATTTTTTTGAATACTTCATCACCGAGGTACGCAGAGTGAGGATCTAATGTATCCATCATTCCTTTAATTGCTCCTTCAATTAACTTTTTAGTGTCTACATCTCGGTAGTATTTATTTTCGATAAGGTAGAGAACCTTATTGAAGAGTTCTAGCTCCTCATATCTTGATTTTGAAACTGCAAATGCGCTTAGTGTAACGACTAAGATAGTTGCACCGATTAGAATTCTCATGCATAAACCTTTTTATAAATAATCTTAAATGATTTGTTTTTGATAAGTTGAGGAAATCCACTTGGCTGTGTCTTGCGCTTTATTCTTCTTTCGAATCTCGAAATAGACTGACTTTGTGATTTCTTCATCAGAGATAGTATAACCCAAAATTTGATTTAATTTAACTGCATCACCTTTCTTCGTAGTGATTTGAATATCTCCGAGTAAGACACTTTTTATATCTTTGCCATGATCAATCATGATTACCTGACCATAACTAGCAAGTTCTCCAACATAAACCACTCGACCTGCTGCTGGCGCCATAACAGGTTGAGTTCCTTGATAATTAAGAGTCAGACCGTTCTTTCCCTTTTTAATATTTTGAAAACCATTTAATGGAAGACCAAAACTACCAGACTTTAATTCTGCTTTCTTGGCAGAGCGATAAGCTTTTTGTCTCGCCAGTAGTTTATCCAATTGAGTTTGGAGGCTATTTCTTTTCTCCATGGTATCAATATAGTTTTCCCCAATGGTTTTTTTCTTATTTTCTAAAGAGATGATGTATTGATAGATAGAGTCTTCATCTTTTCGGTAGTTTTCAATTTTCTTTTCGCTATTATTTATAGCGGCCATAATTGCTTGTGATTTTTTCTGTGCTTCTGAAAGTGAATTTAGTTTAACTTTTAAAACCTCACTATAGATTTTCTTCCTGAAGATTTGATTTTCGTTATCTGAATCTGTCGCTTCCATCAAATAATTGAGGTACGCTTTTTTTGCAAGTGTGTACTTTTTAGAGATTTCCTCAGCTGTTTTACTCAGGTTTTCTTTTTTATCGTGAAGGGTTGATTCCACTTCTTTAAGCTTTCCTTGGTCTTCTAGAAAACTCAAATTATATTGCGATAACTCTTTATCGATTTGATTGAGTTCCGCTTCCATTTTATTCAGTTGATTTTGATAATTGGATAAATTGTCTTTAACTTGTTTGATATTGGTAGAAGCCAATAAAGAAGTTGAACTAAGCAAAATAGCAGTAAAGAAAAGATTTTTCACTCTAGATTGCTCTCCTCTTTTGCATAGTAAATCCCAAGATAGTAACGATTACCAATAAGGCCAAAGTCACCGCCATTGCAAAGAAGTTAACACTTCCGGTAAAGACGACAAGTGAACTCAAAACGCCTAACCAAACAAGGCCAAAACCATGAAGCATGATTTGAAATCCGACATTTTTTCTTCTCTGAAAATTCTCAATAATAAAAGAATGTCTTTGAATCGCATTTTTCATCAAGAATAAGCTTAAACAAAAAAGCAAGGTACCTATTCCAATAAAAAAACTGATTCCCCAATTTTGTAAAAAATTTAAAAGCTGCACTTTCCCAGTTTTGATACTAGGTATTTTAAATTCTCCAATAGTTACCGCTTCCTTTCCAACAAGCCTTACAAGGTATTCTTGGATAAGCTTCAAGTTTTTTGCTTTTAGCCCTTGAGCCACTTCAATTTTTACTTTGGTGAAATTTAATTTACTTAAACTAGATAGGACATCATCTCCATATGACTTCTGGAGCTTTTCGATTTCTTTTGGTGCATTCAATTCTCCAGCAGAAATAACGCTGATGACTCCTGGTAATTGAGACATTTTTCTTTGAATTTTACCCACTGAAGTAGATTTATCGATAAGAGCATTAAAATAAGGTTGATTAGATTTTATCTTTCCAAGTTTAGTAATCTTGGTACGAATTTCGGGCTCAAAATGGGCCACTCCAATAACAAAAGTACTGCTCACTAATGCGATGACACCTAATAGAAAGCTTCTTTTAGTTATTTTTAAAAATTCGATCAAATAAAACATGCATGCCCCGAATAAACTAGTTTTCCATTTTCAATATGTACGATTTTACCAGGAAAGTTTTTAACGAGCTCACGATTATGAGTGGCCCAAACAACAGTTAGGTTTCGTTTAACATTATAAAAATTTAATAAATCAAAAATCTTATGTGCATTTTCTTTATCAAGAGAGGCTGTTGGTTCATCGGCCAATAAAACTTGAGGTCTCGTAAGTAATGCTCTAATCAGAGCAGTCTTATGTTTTAATCCCCCATTTGCATCTCTTACTTTTAAGTGCATGCGGTCTTTGATTCCAAGTAAGCTTACCAGTTCATGCATATCTGCAATAAATTCAGTTTTAGATTTGTATATAGATCTATCATAGGCATACCAAAGGTTTTCTTCACAAGTCAGGTCTTCCAAAAGTTTTAAATCTTGAAAAACTCTGGCAATGAAGCGATCTTCGGCCATTCCATAGATTTTTCCCTGTGATGGATCTAAATGTCCAGATAGAACATTCAGTAGAGACGTTTTCCCGGCTCCTGATTTACCAGTTATAAATAGCATATCTCCAGGATTAACAGTTAAACTTACCCGTTGAAGAGCTTTTAACTTCCCATAAGATAGACTTATATTATCTAAATGATAGATAAACTGATCTTTTAAATTAATTCGGGAACGATTTTCCCGTTGAAAAACACCTCTCATTGACAACCTTCCACTGTCTAACCATATGAAATATGGGCAGATCCATCTGCTCTTATATTTTAACGCATAGGAAGAGATAAAGTAAAGAGTCTGAGTAAATTCCCCACTTGAATTCTACATTACCAGATGCTAGGGCTCAATTATTCCTTCCGAAATCAGGAGATCGAGCGCCGATTGAGAGCAATATACATTTGGAACAAAATTATTCGCATGTTGAATCATAGATAATATTGAATTTTCTACGTCAACTAATAGTTGCACGTCACCTGATTCGGTGAGTATTTTAGTCGGATCGCGTTCGAGTAAAACATTTTGATTAGTCTTCTCTTTAATGATCCTCTTTTTCGACTTAGTAAAAATAATATTCTTCTTAGGTATGTCGACAACTATCCAGTCTGCCTCAGTTCCTTTTCGTTTTAAAACATCAGAAATCTCTTGAGCCTTATCTTTGGCCTTTTTAATGACTTTATCAAATTCCTGGTCATCTTGATTGAGAATCCTTTGATTAAACTCAGGGCAACGAATCGTTCGCGGAGTTTTTTCGAATAAAAGACATTCTGCAATTTCGCGCATTTTACTGTATTTATCAAAAAAACCGGTTGAATAAAGTTCGTGGATACGTCCCATAAAATAGTGGTCGTTAAATGAGTAAAACTTTACGGGATCATTTTTCACAATCTCTAATAATTCGGAGTAAGTATAAATCTTACCTTTCTCTAAAAGAAAGAATGTAAGCTCTTCAGCAAGAGCATCATACTTAGCTCCCCTCGCCGAGCGGACAACTTGGGAGTACCAAGCAAACCTTGCATTTAAAAAATCCTCTACACAATGAAGAGCATTATGCTTAATACAAAGAATATCGTGTCCTGCGATCTCTACTCGCTCAAAATGGTGAAGTAGATAATCCCTATCATAGGTACCGTAATTAAGACCTGTATAATGAGCATCCCTTAAAAGATAATCCATTCTGTCACAATCTATTTCCGAATGAAGAATTTGATTGGCGATAACATCTTTACTTATACCTTTAACAAGATCGGAGATTTCTTGAGGCTCTATTTGATATTTTTTTAATACCGAAGTAATACCATTTTTATAATCCGTATTTTTGATTATGTATGACCCTAGGTGTTCGTGATCGTCTGGATGCCCCTTAGAGTTTTTTGAGTTAGTAGTTTCTCCAAAACGAATATAGGCCATCTCAGTTGTGTGAGAAAAACAGAAAGTCCCTAGGTCATGTAATAGTGCAGCTAAGCGAATAGATTGGTGTCTTTGCTTTTCTGCCGTTGTATTCGTAGGGTCATGCAAACCTTTATCTTCAACTGCAAGGCCAATCGATTTTAAAATCTCATGAGCATTATTCATAACTCCAATCGAGTGACCAAAGCGAGAGTGCTCAGCTCCAGGAAAGGTATAGAATGAAAAACCTATTTGTTTAATCCAACGCAGTCGTTGATAAAAAGGCGTATGTATAATTTCAAACTCTAGAGGAGTTAGATTTATAAAGCCATATAGGGGATCGAAAATAATTTTGTTCTTAGATGATGATGTCGCTTCCATGCCTACTTAAATGAATGGCCCCCAATCATTTGGGGGCATGTTGATTATTTTTATTGAATAGTTACTTTTTTACGTCCTCTTTTCTTTTTCGCAGGAGACATTTTTGCTACAACGAGTTCGATAAGAGATCTAGCTTCTGTTCTTAAGTTATTGTCGTGAATAAATCTGTAAAGATTTTCGATTTCCGAAGATGATCTAAAAGCTTTCATTCCACTCACTGCTGCTTCTTTATTAGTTTCTGTACTTGTATTCGTAGCTTTTGTTTTAGCCATTATGTTTCTCCTGTGAAGTTCGATTTTACTTGCTCAATTTCAATACCACAACTTTTATTTACTCAGATTTAGCATGCACTAGCCCATAACTGTGAAGCTTGTTGTATAGAGTCTTAACTGTAATCCCTAAACACTTCGCAGCACGAGTCTTGTTACCACCTAAGTGCTCAAGAGTGCGACAGATATGCATTTTTTCTAAATCATGAAGAGTCATTTCAGAGAAATCTTCTACTTTTTCCTCGATCACTTCTTCAATTACTTCAAGATCAGGAAGGTGAGTCTCATCAATGAACTGCTCACTAACTAAGATCGCTGTTCTTTCCATTAAATTTTTAAGCTCATGGATATTTCCTGCCCATTGGTAGTTAGTTAGCTTTTCAATAGCTTTGCTAGTTAAAATTTTTCCTTCAGCACTATTAGAGTTATTGATAAAATATTCTGATAGAATTTTGATATCACCTTTTCTCTCTCTAAGACTTGGCATAGAGACACTCATAATATTTAGTCTATAAAGAAGGTCTTCATTAAAATTAATTTCTTCACTTCTCTCTTTAAGATCGATCTTAGTTGTAGAGATGATTCTTACGTTTACTGCAAGAGGGATTTGTGAATCAGTAGTGTATAGTTCACCTGTGATTAGAAATCTCAATAGTTTTTCTTGAACGTTTCTTGGAAGTTCTTCAACTGTATCAAGAATAACTGTTCCACCATTTGATCTTTGAAGGGCTCCAGGTCTTTCAGTTGTTCCAAAAAGTTCAAGCTCCATTTGCTCTTGGCTAATTGCTGAGCAGTGAATAACAGTAATTTCTCTAGAGTTTCTATTACTTAAGCTGTGAATTTTCTTAGCTAATAATTTTTTTCCTGTCCCTGACTCACCTTTAATAAGGATTGGGAAATCTTCGTTTGCTACTTTCTGAGCGATATCCATCACTTTAACAAATTGATTAGAGTGACCAATCATTTCTATCTTTTCAACTTTATTTGATCCAGAAGCTGTAGAAGGACCTCTTAAAAGTAATTCTTCTTCCTTCTCTTTAATTTTTCTTTCTAATTCTTTATTTAGATTTCTAGCAATAAGATACATTCTCATATTATTGATTGGAGACTCTAGTTTTGCGAAAAGATCTAAAACCATCGCTACATCTTCATCACTAAATTTTCTATCTTCCTTATCACTTTGAATATGTACAGTTCCTAAGATTGAACCATCAGAGATTAAAGGAACACATAGCTCAGACTCTACACAGTCATCTCTTTTAGTTGTTGCCAGTAAAGGATCTCTTTTTGAATTAGAGTAGTATGCTCTTTTAGTTCTAACAACATATCCTGAAAGACCTTGTCCTTTAGAGTAAACGAGACCGTTTGTAATAGCGACTCCATTTTCGGCCATCAATTGAGTTGCTCCATCGAGGTAAGCTTCAAAAACTTGAACTTTATACTCGCCAAACATCTCTCCGATAAACCCTGAAAGACGACTGAAAAATACAACCTCATCTAAATTGCTTAGAAGTTGAGCAGAAAGTGTAGAAACTTTATTCAGGTCTAAAGCGTTGTTCATTGAAATCTCCTTTACAATACAGTTTTATAAGTAAAATCTTATGCGATGCGTTACAAAACCAGTATAGCAATGTATGGAAATTTTACAAGATTAAAATACTCAAGTGTTTATACTTTGTGCGAATTTTACCGTAATTTCTAGTAGTTAGACCACCTAGGCGAGAAAATCTTGCCATAATCAGAGGTGATTTTTCGTATAATTTCCCCGTCTCTGTCCATAATATAGACATCTTGGGTAGCGCGCTTACGTGAAATCACTCGCTGTGACGTAAAAACAATGAATTGGCCGTCTGGAGAATACCAAGGTTCTTCATTTGAACCAAAGTCCTTTGTTAGCCTGACTAAATTTTTACCATCACTCCCTATTCTAAAGATATCAAAGCGATTCTCTACCCATGAAGAAAATACGATCTCAGTCCCATCTGGATTGAATCTAGGAGCGGCGTTGAAGTCTCCAACAAAACTAATTCTCTTAACACTCTTTTCAGTTCCTGTTGGATCAAGCGTATAGATATTAGCTTTTCCAGGCCTTCCCGATAAAAATGTCATCAAGGTTTCATCCCTATTAATATAGGGATCAACATCATCACTATAATGACTAGTGATTCTGGTCTTGGCCCCGGTTTTAAGGTTCATCTTAAAAATATCTGCATTTTTTTGATAACTAAGGGTCATATAAAGGCTATCCCCTGACTTATTAAATACAGCTCCAGAGTTGATTCCATCGATACTAGAAACTAGCTTTGATTTTCTGGTATTTAAATCCATCATATGAAGATTAAGATTTTTCACATTGTGATATGAGCCATCATTTCGAGCCGTTTTTTTAAGTTTATTTTCGATGACGGTATAAACAATTTTAGAATTGTCATATGAAAGAGAAGGAGAAATAACAAAAGTATTGAGAAAGGTAAGCCTCTTTTTATTTTCTCCATCGAAGTCCATAACATAAAGTTCTTTTCTCATGTCTTTACCAACAGATGTTCTATCCGACACAAAGTAAATTTGCGTTAAGAAAATCGACTTCTTCCCGGTAATTCCTTGATAGACAGCATCACTAATCATATGACCAGACTTTCTTGTATCATCAAGATTAACATCAATCGATTTTTTCAATATTTGTTTTTTCTCTGTTGAGTCCTCAATTGCAATAGCAACTTTGAAAGAAGTTTGGTTCTTTTCAAGATCAAGATCAACAAGGTATCTCGTCTCATTACTTTTTGTCGTCTGAACTTCAAATAGTGAACGATAAAATTCAAAATCTGATTTTATTACTTCCTTTATCACCTCAATCTGACTCAATTGTTTTGCATTAAGGCCATCTTTTTTAAGTTTCGAATTAAAATAAATCTTATCTTGCTCGGTTTCTGCTTCTCCTACAGCGACAACAGTCAATGTATCTTGAGCGATAACTTGGCTGACTAAAAACAATAAAACGAATAAAAACTTCAACTTCATCACAACTCCTTAAAGTGGAAAACCTAAAACAACCTGCCCGGAGGAGACTCTAGACAAAATCTCTGATTCAGGTGCTGATAGAGGGCTAGCTTTTTTAACTGCATTGAGTGCCTTTTGATCATATTCTGACTCACCACTAGGCTCAATGACTTCCGCCCTAATAACTTTTCCGGTATTACTAATATAAACACGAATACGGCACTGGAGACTTTTTGAGGCGAGATAACTCGGTAGTTTCCAAAATGGTCTAACTTGATCAGGAAGACTCTGTACGTATTCTATAAATTTTTGATTTTTAGCATCGAGGATATCACCTTTGACGTTATTTCCTTTGCTTACTTTATTTCCTTCTAAAACAAGTTTACGAAGAGCAGTCTGGTTAATTTTCTTTTTCTCTGGCTTCTTTGTTTTTACTTTTTTAGAGCTGAAGTCACTTAAAAGTTTATTCAAATCGACTTTCTTAGCCTTTTCTTTAAATTCATTTTGATCAGGCTTCTCTACTTCTACCGTTTTTGTTGGTACTTCCTCTTCTGTTGTCGTTTGATCTAACTTCGTATTTTCAAGTTCTTTCAACGTGTCTTTAGGCATTCCAACAATATCTACCCTAACTGCAGCCTGGATGATTTCCATATCCTGAGGAGGCTTCGAAAAATCAAGTAGATTTAAATTGAGTACATTTTGCATCAGATAGAAAAGAACAAACAGTGCTATATGTACTATTAAAGTACCTATAAAATATTTGTTAAAATTATCCTCGGCTTGGTAATATCTCATTTATTTTTTTCTATCTCCGTAACCAGTGAAATTTGGGATATTCCAGCTTTTTTAAGTGCTGAGATTGTTCTTGCGACATTTCCATAGTCCAATCCATAATCTGCTCTAAGGAAAACTGTCTTTGTTTTCTTTTCCTTCATCTCTGATGCAATCACCCCTAGTAGTTCATCTTTTAAATACTTTTCTTTCCCTACAAAAAATTCACCGGCTCTATTAATAGAGAGGATCACTTGATCCTGAGTTAATTTTAGATTACTCACCTTCTTTGTTTTAGGCAGGTCTAGGTTAACTCCGGAAAACATAAGTGGAGCAGAAACCATAAAAATAACTAATAGAACAAGCATAACGTCAACAAGCGGAGTAACGTTAATATCTGAAATAGGTCCCTTTTTATCTTTCAGTGAAAAGGCCATAATTATTCCTTAGTGATGAGGACGTTTCTTTCAATAAAGTTTAGAAACTCTTGTCCAAAACTCTCCATCTCCAAAGTGATATAAGAAATTTTATTACTGAATAAGTTATATCCCCAAACAGCTGGTATAGCAGCAGCAAGACCAACTGCAGTTGCGACAAGTGCTTCGGCAATACCAGGAGCAACTGCTTCAATGCTTCCCCCACCACTTGCAAGACCTGCAAACGCATCTATAATTCCCCAGACAGTTCCGAATAATCCAATGAAAGGAGAAATAGATCCAATAGAAGCTAAAGTCGACAGTTTGTGATCCATCGCTTCTGATGCCTCATTTGCTCCTTGTTTTAGAGATCTCTCTAGAGCATCCATACCATGATCATTAAGATAGTTTCTCAGTTGTTCTTCTTTACCAACTTCTTTTAACTTAGAGCGAATTTTTTTTAGCTCACTAAATCCATGGCGAAACATCACACTCGAAGTTGACTGCCCTAAACTCTCTGCTTGCTCTTGTATCTCAACTAAACTTTGGCTGTGCTGAAAGAAATTAGAAAACTTATTATTTTGCGCGAGTATCGCTTTAAAGACCTTATTTTTTTGATAAATGATTGTCCAAGAAAGTATCGAGCAAAGCACCAACAGTAAAAGAACAATTTTAACAACAACACCTGATTCCAATAGAATCTGAAATATATCTAAGCCACCTTCCATGAGAGCCTCCTATCTTTGTATTATCTTAAGTAAGTGAAATTTAGTCAATTGAGACGAGAAAATCGATAGTAGAGTAATCCAGTTAACCATACAAAGACGAGAATAATGAAAAACTGCAGTCCATAACTTCTAGTCTCCTCCCATCCAGAAAAAAGATTTAATCCCAAAGAAGAATTCAATGGGCCAATAACTATAAAGCCATACAGAGTTGCATCTGAGAGACGTTCATTCATACTTAACAGAAATAGTGTGCTAAAGTGCAGGATGGCCAAAATCAAATAGGCTCCTAAATATGCAATAGAAAGTTTTGTCGTCAAAGAAAATATGATAAGGCTAATTAAATATAATTTATTTTTTTCTTTTTTATCAATTGGATAAACTGTACTGATCAACAAGAGTAGAACTGTATCTAGTCCAAAAAAACCAATTGAACCAAGATAAGCACTTATCGCGGAATCCTCTAGTTCGAGATTAATTTTTGCAGGAATATAATAAATCTTTGCGAGATAAACTATGATACCAATCAGAAAGCTACAGAAAAGTAGTCCTCGTAAGCTTGGTATATGAAAACGTTGCTTGAATTCAGTCCAAAAATGAATCCTATCACTATAATTAAGACTGATAAATTTTAAGCAGATGAAAAAAGCTGAAAGCTTCGAGAAAAATATCATCTCCCAGTTATTTTTTGAAATCCAACTATCAATAGTGGCCATGTCATGATCGAGCAAAAAGTGGAAAAAGGACACAGTTGAATAAAGTCCAATATGAATCAGAAGATAGATTATGGAAAAAATAAGATAGTAATAAATATTCTTTCTACAATTTAGACTAAGCACTTAAATCACTTTTTTCTTAGGAGATATCCACTGAATTTGAAGTTCAGGTGAGGGATAAATTTTGAGGTAATCTTTATACAAAAGATCATTCTTAGTAAGCCTATCTATTTTTTTCAGCAAATTGAAATAGGCATTCCATAAAATCGGATCCGCTTTTAAATATCCATCAATTTTTTTAGTCACTTCAAATTGTTGCTGGAAATTGAATCCTTTATTAAAAATGATATCGGTATATCCATCTAGAAATTTTTTTAAAAACTTTTGATCTGGAGCTTCTTTACCATAGAAGTTTGTTCCCAGAAATTCTGTCTTTAAGCCAAGATTTTCTTGGAAATAACCTTCATCTAATCGCAGCATATCTTCAAACAAAAGAAGTGCAATATCGACCTTCGTTAAATCCATCGTACGCATAAATGGAAGAGAGATGACAAATATATATTGATCCTTCCCTGCGGGTAACCCAAAATGAGTTACCTTGGGTGAATTAATTATCAAAATTTTAAAGTGTCGGTTATAAAACCCAAAATTTTCGAGCATTCCCTTAAAAGCAGTATCAATTCCGTACTCTGGTTTTGGAAAATCCCAACGCAAAAGTTGTGCATTCTTCACTAACCAATACTCACTGATCTGCGGCCAAAAATCATCTTTATCTGGATATGAATAGCGAGAAATATTAATTTGTTTCTTTTGCTTTTTTATCTCTTTAACAATTCTCTCTTTCTTCTTCTTTTGCTCCATCAAGCCGTCATTTTTAAGAACCGATTTGATATTAGTATAATCAAGAAGGTCTTTCTCAGCTTCCTCAGGTGTTTGCGTTGGGTCTTGAGACCATAGCTGCATACTTGAAAATAAAAGTAGAGTTAAAAGCGAGTACTTCATTTTGCTTGAGTTCTCCCTTGTAAATAATGATCGCTTAGTTTTCCCCAGAAATACATTTCAGAGAGATCTAAATTAAGAGAGTTGTAAAACTGTGGATATTTCTCTTGAAAACATGGAGGTCTTTTCTGTGACAGAAACTTGCTACTTACATAGCCCTGATCCTCACCGACCTGAACGAAAAACCATCCTTCAGGAACATTTTCTTTTTTCAATAGTTTAACCGAGTGCTGGCATTGCACTATAGTTAAAGAAGTAGAATCAGACGATGGATTCTTGTGAACATGGCCTAGGAATTCATTAAAATAACGTCTCCCCATAACTTCATTGGCAGATGCGAAATTCATTTGCGTAGCCGCTAAAATAAATATCCAACCAAATTTTTGCCACATTATACTTTCCACCTAAATTGAATTGTCTCCCACTTATGACATTGAGGACATCTCCAAAAGATTTCATCTGAGTTGAAACCGCACTGACTACAATAGTGACGAGTCAGAGAACTGTGAAGCGAGCCTAAAAGCTCAGTTGTCTGCTGTAGAGCCTCTTTTTCTTTTTTGATATCAATCAATAGTTTAATATGCTCTATCTTCAAAACATCACTAGAAGCTTTATTACTCTCTAACCATTTTGAAAGTAATTGATAGGCTTCCTCTTTTCTTTCTTCACTTTTAAGAAGTCTAATTTGAGACAAGATGATTGAAGCTGAATCTCTTAAGTCTTCATCTTTCAATTCTAAGAAGAAACCTTTTAATTTTGTGAGGTTCTGTTTGTACGCTTCTATTTTATCTAAGCTTTCATCATCCAGAGAAACAAAGATAAAAGAAGTATACATCGGATGTTCTTTTAATAATTCAGTTAGTAGAAAATTGGCATCTTCCATTTTCCCTTGAATCAGAAAAAGTTTTAGCTTCAAAATTTTAGCCGATACCGATGGTGCAAATCTAAAAGCATCATCTAAGTCTTCTGCTGCTGCCGAGAAGTCGCTATTTTCAAAATGTGATTTCGCTTTCTCTACAAGTATATGGGATATTGTTTCAGATTGGTTGTCTTGCCCTACTTTCGATAGCATGATTCGATAATTATAGGCTTGATCCCAATCACCAATATCTTCATAGATTCGGCATAGAGCTTTGATGACTTCATCTTGATCACGATTAATTTTTAGCACATCTTTGTAGGTTTCAATTGCTTTATCTAAAAAACCGCCCTTATCAAAATCGACAGCAAGTTCTTTTAGAGCGCGAAGCCTTGCTGATTCATTGATATTTTCTCTTGCAATCAAAGACCGGTGAATACTGATGGCCTTATCAATTTCACCGTTTGATCTAAATAGACCTCCAAGAGCAAAATAGGTATCAAGTGTTTCTCGGTTAAGATCAACTGCATTGAGAAACTCTTTAATTGCAAGGTCTTTATTTCCTGAGATCAAATATTGAGTCGCATTTAAAAAGATTTTAGATTGTGCTTCAAAAATACTATCTCTATATTTTTTAGATAATTTAACACCATGTTTTTTCTCAATGATGTAATGATAGATAAAGATGAGAGTTATCACGACCGCCATTATTGGCAGCAAGTTCTCTCTTAATATGGGAAAAAATTCAATTAATTCCAATCTCTACCTACTTATGCATAAGAAGTGGTACTGAGCTTCCTTTTAAAAAGAAACCAATATCTTGAACACTCTCTTCAAGCCCACCTAGAATTTCCATTAACTGAGAATCTTTTTTTAGTTTGATAAACTTCAATCCAAATTCAGCTTTAAGATCTAATTCCTGATGGATCAGTCTTCCAGCTTGCCAAAGACCTGCGATTTCATCAACAAGTCCTCTCTCTTTTGCACCCTGACCAGAAAAGATTTGCCCTTGCGCGTACTTTCTTAAGCCTTCAATCCCATCAACAATCTTTTGCTCTCTTACTTTAAAAATATCCATGATAAATTGCTCATGTACATCTTCCGTCATTTCAGTCAAAAGCTGTCTTTCTTCTGTCGTCATCTCACGACTTGGACTTCCGATATCTTTATACTTTCCAGCTTTAATCGTTTCTTGTTTCACTTTGGCAAACTCATATAGTTTTTCCAAGTTAGTAAAACTCATAATAACTCCGATCGAACCAGTCATTGCCCCCGCAGGAGAAAAGATCTTTCGACAAGCAGCCCCTATATAATACCCACCTGAAGCAGCGACAGTTCCAAAACTAGCGTATACCGGCTTGTCTTTATCAATACGTCTTATTTCTTCGTAAATTTCTTGAGTAGGCCCTACAGCGCCCCCTGGAGAATTGACTCTCACGATAATGGCCTTAATTTTTTTATCTTTTTCAGCCTTAAGTAGTTTATCAACAGTCTTTTTAGCATCCATAATCACGCCGTCGACTTCAACGACTGCAATTGGTGCGTTTTTGGCATTCAATGTTTCTGATAATCCCTGGCTATCTTTCAAAGTTCCTACCGTATAAAAGGCAAAAATAAGAAAAACTAAAAATAAAACCGTTATAAGGATAAAAATCCCGACAATTCCTTTTGATCGTTGATTTGACACGTTAACTCCTAAATTACTTACATGTAACCTTAATGATTATAGACCATTCGAGAAAAATAGAGAAATTTTAAGATATTCCGGAGTTTAAAACTCAAGTACTTAGGTCTCATTAAAGTTTTTCTCCCCCAAGCCGATGAAGAACCATAGTTTTGTAATTTGCTACGGCAAATCAAAGGAAAACCTATGAAGTATTTTTTGATTTTTACACTATTCACTCTTTTCACCCATGCATCTTTTGCTGAAATCGTTCAACACGATGATGCAGCAATTGAATCAGACCTAGGCTTCAAATGGGAAGATGGAAACGAAGAAGATGTTTCTGACCGTGAAGTTGCCAGTGAAGAAGCGGAAAATAGTGAAGAAGAGCAATCTGAAAGAGAGCTAGCATCGGAAGCCGATGAAGGTGGAGTTCAATTCTGGAAATATCAGGAAGAATAAAATGAAAAAATACGCCAAAATTGTTCATGAACATATGGGAAGCTTATTTGCTTCGCAAGATTCTAAATATTTTTTGGCCACTGCCTTTAAAATGACATTAGTTCCGGTTATTGCATTTGCCCTTGCCGCCTATTCTATTTGGAACCTAATGGAGCTCAACTTTAATTTCTTTGTCGCAAACGGCTTTCATACTGGAGAAGGGTTTAAAGAAGTATTTTATCAAACTATCTTTGGTGAAATAAGTCAGTACTCATTCTTTTTTATCGTTACTATTGGAGCGATTTTTTTATCTGGATTTCTTGTTTCTTATTTGGCGTTACGACCTTTTTGGCACATGGAAAAGCATGTGAGCAAAATGATGAATGGGGATAGCTTTGATCTTCCAGTTCAAGGTCTTAATAAAAACAAGCTCGTTTACCGAGTGGGAAGAATCTTTTTTAAATACTTAGACCTCGTCCGAGAAAATGGACAAGCACCTAAAATAAGACTTCCAAAAGACTTAGAAAATCTTTCTAAGCCTAAACTAGACCGTGTTTTTCTTCTCCAATATTCATTTGTCGTTACCGCTGTTTGTTTGGTAAGTAGCCTTATTCTCGTTTCTTTTACTTCTGAGTTCTACGACCAAATTGTAGAAAACTCAAGTAAGCTGCTTTCAGCTGACCATATCGTTACGACATTTATTTCTGAAGAAGTAAAACTCCTAGAAAAAATTAGGGCCTTAACTATTTTTGGTATCATCGTAGGCTATGTCGCAATCTCAAGAAATATCATAAAGTCTGTTGATGGTGTTAGCTACGGTTTCTCTAGAGACATGCTTCGAATTGTAAACGGTGAGCACGATGTAAAACTTAGACCTCGTTATGCAGATCCAGGAAAATCTCTTGCGGTAACAGTAAATGACTTCCTCGATGAACTTTTTCCTTATGTGAATGATGTTCAAGAACTGAATTACAAATCAATGCAAGAAGAGTTTGAAGAAGAGTTGCCTGAGAATGTCATTAAAAATGATTTTAGCTTTAATCCAAACTCTCAACCAGTTGAAGAGGACTACTCAGATTTACCACCAGCCTTTATTCAAGAAAACGAAGACCCAGCTGGAAACAAAGTTTTTAAAATCACGACTCCAACAGGGAAGAAGTTTGAAAACTTAAGCGAAGATATGGCCATCAAAGTTGTGATGGAATTAGAAAATCAACGTAAAGCGAGTTAATCCCAAAGATTTAATTTTTCGTATTCGGACTTCAGTTGCCCACAAGCAGCTAAAATATCATTTCCTTTAGTCTGACGAACAGTACAGGTATACCCGCGCTTATTGAGCTCTTCCATAAAGTAGAGCACACGCTCTTTTGTAGGCTGCTTATAATCACTTCCTGGGTATTCATTGAAAGGAATTAAATTAATTTTAGACTCTTTACGGTTTAGTAGCTCGCAAAGTGCATCAATATCTGAGTCTTGATCATTGAGATCTTTAATTAAAAGGTATTCGTAAGTAATTCTTCTATGTGCTTTAAGAGGAATAGAGCGTATCGCCTCAAACAACCTCTCAAGATCATAGGCCTTATTAATTGGCATGAGCTGAGTTCTCGTGTCATTCTTCGCTGAGTGAAGTGAAATCGCAATATTAATCGGAGGAAAATCATGCAACATTTTTATCTTAGGCACCAACCCCGAAGTAGATAAAGTAATCCTTCTCTGTCCTAATCCAAAACCAAAATCATCTAGAAAGTTAGTCGTTGCTTTTTTTACGTTCTCATAATTATGAAGCGGCTCACCTTGCCCCATATAAACGATATTAGTGAGTCTCTCTTCGGGGTGAACATTTTCTTTGAGCCATAAAGTAATTTTGAGAAACTGACCTGTCACCTCACCTGCAGTTAGGTGCCTAGTGAGACCTTGAGTCCCTGTATGACAAAAAGTGCATCCAATAGCACAACCTACTTGGGAGGAAATACATTGAGTCAGACGATTCTTAGCTGGGATAACTACCGTCTCAATTGTTTCTCCGTCTTTGAGCTTCAAAAGAAATTTTCTTGTCCCATCAACTGACTCTCCCTGCCAAACAACTTCAGGTAAAGCGAGCGTAAAGTTTTCTTTTAAAAACTCTCTGACTTTTTTGGAGACGTTACTCCAATTATCTATCTCAAGCTCATGCTTTTTATAAATCCAATCAAAAATTTGCTTAGCAGCGAATTTATTTTGGCCTCTTTCAACGAGGTAATCAGCGAGCTCTTCTCTGGTAAAATCGTACAAACTTTGCATGAAGAGGTAAGTACTTGTCTTTACTTATTCTGACAACCCATATAGTAAAAAATTTCAGACAAATATACTCATGATTTCGGGTAATTAGACGATAAGTCAGGCATGAAATGGTTTCTTCCCCTGCTGCTACTGATAAATCTCTCTGCCTCTGCCTATGAAATAGATGATATTGAAAATCCTAGGGCCAAATTAGAGGTAGAAGCTTTTCAAAAAGATAGTCAGACAAAGCTTTTTCAGTTTGAAGAAAGTAGGCGCTGGGCCATTATGAATAATGCTGACGTCAAATTTAAAGTTACCGCAACAACACCAGAAGAATGGAATTTATTATACCTCTTTCGCAAAGTTCCCCAAGGATTGGACTACGAGGATTTAATTCAACGAATTTCAGTTATGATGAACCTCTCAATGCGAGATGCTCACCTTTTTTATGAGGCCTATTATTGTTTACAAGAGGTCGGTAAACCCATGGAGGAAACATTCCCCGGTATTGGAAATTTAATTGAAAGATTTGTCCCCGACGATGAATTGGATGACTATAAACAATACTTCGATCAAACAGAACAAGAAGAAAAAGCAAAAGAGAGGCTTCATTATTATGAGGCAGATATCGAAAAGTTTTCCAATGCTTACAATGTAGATAGAAAACTACTGCAGGCCATTCTTGTATTTGAGTCAACAGTTCGAGGTGATTTTAGAACAAAACTTGATTCTATCGCCTTCACCCTATATCTCGGATCTTCCGCTCAACCAACAAATATCGGTCGTCAGTGGAGTAGTTTACTGGCCAGAGATGACGACAGCCTTCGAGATGAGTCTAATGCGATTGAAGCGACGGCCATACTATTAAAACGTATTGAAGAGAGATTGGAAAAGCCTACCGTTGGTAAAATTGCGAGTATGTATAATTTTTTAGGCCGTGAAAACGTAAGTACTTATGGGCATGTCATTGAGCATATTTATCAAAAAGATTACCTAAAAGAAGAGAAAAAGGATTAGAAGAATTTATTAAAAATTCCTCCCCCACTATCTTTATGAAGGTCAATCTTTAATCCGTATTTTGAAAACACTTGTCTAAAACTCATAAGGTCATTACTAGACTCAACCCCAATATTAAAGTCATTGGTATTCAAAAGATAGATTGAACTAATATTATGAGTTTCTATAAAGCGATAGGAAAACTCAGTAAGTTCGTCTTTTGTTTTAAATTCTAACTCGTCTTCTTCAGAAAACTCACCTTGAACTTTTTTGATATCCTCATGAGTCACCTCTCCTGTTGCAGTAAAAAAATAACTCACTTTATAACGTGAACTTAGGTTGAGAAACTCATCATTATTTTCAAATCTATAAATCAAATAGACAGCTTCGTTTCTTTTCATGGCTCAAAATATCCAAAGTCTAAGGTAATACTTCCACCCGGAAGTAACATAAGTTCAATTCCAATTGGAGTTGATTTCAATTCAACATGTCTCTCATCTACTGAGCGTAAGAATGCAAAACCAGTCGTAGATTTAAACCTCATTTTCTTTTTATAGCTTGTTGGATTATAAACATGCACTCGTCTAATTTCTTCGTAGCTAAGCTCAAAGGAGTTTGCAGCCCTTCTCATCCAAAAATACTGAACATCCGCATCTGAATCGATAAGCATATGCTTTACATCAAGATACCCTATCATCGTATCCCAAAATCCTTTGCGTTTGATTAATGAAGTTTGGGCAAGTTTAGACCGATCAAAAGTAATGATAAGTCCTTCTCCTAAGGAAGCTTTAAGGACTGGAGAAATATAATTAACTTGTTCTTTTTTTATTTCATTCTCAACTAGAAAATATTCAAATTTTTTGACTACCGACTCACTAATACCGTGCATATCGATAAAAATTCTCTGTCCGCTCATAAAGAGTTTAAGAATCTGCTTAATACCATTATCATCGAGGCGCTCCCCAAAAAAGAAATACACTTTTCTATTTTCTAGGTCATCGAGTTCAAAATTAAATTCTTGGCTAATATGGTAAGACCACGGAAATTGAGTTTCGAAAAAATGTGTCAGCCCCGACTGATCCATTGCTCTTTCAAAACTAAAATGTCCTTGTCCACCATCACTCAATTCAAAAAATACAAGCGGAGAATAGCTTAGGCTTGATTCATCTGAATAATAATCATCCTCTAGCATCTCTCTAACAAAACTTTGATTTACTGTATCCTTAAGCGCTTTTCCCAGGGCCTTTCGTTTGATCTTTCCCCCGAGAAGAATTGAACTAGGATACATTCCATGGACAATACTTTTCATTAGAGGGTGAAAATAATCAAACTCATGATCCCACTGATCGAAAGATCTTCTAAAGAGATCCACAGATGAACCACCGATCAAGCATGTGGGTATCACTCCTCGCCAGTTTCCTGCCAAGGCTTCCTTTGCAGCATCATGATATAGGCTACTAATTAAAAGCGAATACTCATGTTTTAATTCTTTAATTCCTTCAGCATCTTGACTCAAGCGCCTTACTCTTTCTTCTTCAGTATCTTGAATTTGTTTTAAATAGCGGCTAAATCCATCTCTGAATGAGCGTGAATAATCTTTAAAAAATGAGACGATATGACCGCCTTCAATTCGATGGCAAGACAGACTATAAATAGGATCCGAAATCCCCGCTCGCGAGAAGTATTGGCCTAACTGATAGACAAATTTCCTATAAGCTTGAAAAACTTTTGGCTCATAAAAACTATAAATTTTGTTAATCATATCTGTAGAGTCAACCACGGACACTGCAAGTTGCTCTTGGTTTTCTGACAATTGGCGAGCCAAATAAGAAGGAACTCCCCCATTTGTGAGAAAAGGTGCAGGAGTAATTGGAACAACGAAAACGATTGGCTGTTTTAGACTCTTGGCAATATCTGATAACCTTTTGAGGTTTGTCTCAGGGCGTTGATCTCCAAAATCAAAATGATCTACATAGTCGGAGTGAAGTGCCCAAAATATGGGAATTAAAATAGGGCTTACCCCTTGGTACTCGCGTAACTTGGCCTCCCAAAGTGATGAGGACGTTTTCCAATATAAAAACCAGTTCTCCGCTGGGCATGACGCATCAAATTCGCGCATCTCGGGTGTTGTCAAATTTTCCAATTATTCTCCTTATGCTAGATTCTAGAAGAAAAAACACAGTGTTGCTAGTATGCTGCGGGGTTTTATAATTTGAAAAATTACCCAAAGTTAAGGTATAACCGACTAGATAACTAGGATATATAAGGAGAATTCAATGTGGTATTTTACCGATGAAGAAAAGCAACTTGTTGAAGTTTGCCGTGATTTTGCGAAAAAGGAGCTCGCTCCATATGCAGAAAAACATGATCACGAAGAAACATTTAACATCAATGCCTTCAAAAAAATGGGCGAGCTTGGACTTCTAGGAATAACCGCTGATCCTGAATATGGTGGATCCGGATTAGGTGCGACTGCAGCTACGATTGTTATGGAAGAGTTTGGAAAGGCCTGTGCAGGTTCAACACTCTCCTACCTTGCTCACGCAATGTTATGTGTAAACAATATCGATAAAAACGCTTCTCCTGAACAAAAAGCTAAATACCTTCCTAAACTAATTTCTGGTGAACATATTGGATGTATGGGAATGAGTGAACCCGGTTATGGTTCAGACGCTGTAGGTATGCAATGTAAAGCAACTGAGGATGGTGAAGAGTATGTTATCAATGGAAATAAGATGTGGATCACAAATGCCCAGTATGCTGATGTGGTTTATCTCTACACGAGAACAGGAAGCGACAAGAAAGACCTGACAACTTTCTTAGTTGAAAAAGGAACTCCAGGATTTTCTGTATCAAAAGAAATTCACAAAATGGGTATGCGTTCATCTCCAACAGGAGAGCTCGCATTTGAAAACTGTCGAGTACCAAAGGCAAATAGAGTTGGAGAAGTTGGCGATTCCGTAATTCATATGATGAAAAACCTTGAAATCGAAAGACTAACAATATCTGGAATTTCTCTTGGTATCGCTCAAGCATGTGTTGATCAATGTATTAAATATGCGAATGAGCGTGAGCAATTTGGAAAGACTCTTGGTAATTTCCAGATGATCCAAAAAATGATTGCTGAGATGGCTGCTGAAACAGAGATGATGAGGCATTTTCTCTATAACCTTTGTCGCGAGTGGGACCAGGGACGAGTGTCGAATACAGCTGCAGCCATGGCAAAACTTCAACTTCCTAAGATGGCAACAAAAATTGCTCTTGATGCTGTTCAACTACATGGTGGTTATGGCTACTCAAGAGAGTTCCCTCTTGAGAGAATGATGAGAGACAATAAGCTAAATGAAATTGGAGCTGGAACTAATGAGGTTATGATTATGATTATTGCAAAAAACCTTCTTAAGGAAGCAAGTCATTAAAAACCCACTCCCCTTTATAATTATAAGCGTAGCTATACATGGACTTTTTTTTCTGCCTCAATTGGGGCAGAAAAAATTCTCCTCTCCCCGCTCAGAATTAAAATTAAAAAGTATAGAGTTCATTGAGCAGGTTAATAAACTTTCTCCCACGGCCACAAAAACAGAGGCTAAATCCCCCCCAAAAAAGAAAAGAGATATCCCAAGTCCTGAGATTAAATCGGTTAACAAACATGATGCTAGTGATCCCTATATAAGCGGCTTAATAATTGCGATTCACAATAAAAAAAATTACCCAAAAATGGCCAAAAGATTAAAACAACAAGGAAGTGTGCAATTATCGTTTTCGATAAAAAAATCAGGGTTGGTTTCCAATATAGAGGTAAAGAAATCTAGTGGTTATGAGCAACTCGATAAAAATGCAGTTGCAACCCTAAAGGCTCTTGGAACACTAAAACCACTTCCTGAGCGCTTCTGGCCAGAGCTGAAAATTAATATCCCTATTGAGTACAAACTACTTAGTCAGTAGCTCGTAAATTTCATCAATATTTTCGATTGAGACCTCAGTAAAAAAGAGGTTATCTGGGTAGAGTGTTGCCACGGTTCCAAAAGCACAGCCACCAAGGCATCCAGACTTAGAAACCTTGAAGTTTTCCCATAGTCCTTCATCTCTTAATCGTTTTTTTATAGTGGCCACAATCTCAAGTGCATCTTTTGAGGCGCAATCATCTCCACAAGGTCTGCTATTAGTACAAACAAATAAATGTTTTTTGATTTCGCGCTTTTGGATTTTCATAGCTCAGTTTAACATAACTCGTGCATAAAAAGCTATAAACAAGGGTTAGACCTTTCTAACCCTTGTTATATTAAAGAATGATTTATGGTCTTTCGAATACCGTTGCAACACCTTGTCCTAAACCAATACACATCGTTGAAACACCATACTTGATGTCACGTTTTTTCATTTCGTGTAAAAGCGTAGTTGAAATTCTTGCTCCTGAACATCCAAGAGGGTGTCCTAGTGCAATTGCTCCACCATTGACGTTCACAATTTCAGCTGCTTTATCTAATAGCCCTAAATCTTTTAGTACCGGAAGTGATTGTCCTGCAAACGCTTCATTAAGCTCCCAAAGTTGAATATCTTCTTTTTTAAGACCAGCTCTCTTGAGTGCCTTATTGGTCGCTGGTACAGGTCCGTAGCCCATAATAGAAGGATCACAACCTGCTGCGGCCATAGACTTCACATACGCTAGAATTTCTACACCAAGCTCTTTTGCTTTTTCTTCACTCATAAGAAGTAAAGCTGAAGCACCATCACTTAATGCCGAAGCATTACCAGCTGTAACTGTTCCACCTCTTGGATCAAAAACTGGCTTTAGACTGGCAAGAGCTTCAAGACTTGCGTCGGCTCTATATACCTCGTCTTTATCGAACATGAATGGAAGTCCATTTTCATCATGTCCTTCAATTGGAACAATTTCGTCTTTAAACCTTCCCTCTTCAGTAGCTTTCTTTGCACTCATATGTGAACGAAGAGCAAACTCGTCTTGTTGTTCACGAGTAAATTTATGCATACGAGATAAAAGTTCTGCCGTTAGCCCCATATTTCCACCGGCCTTGGCCATAACTTTAGAAACTTCTGGGTTGAAATCAACTCCATGCCACATAGGAACATGTCCCATATGCTCAACTCCACCAACAAGATAGATATCCCCTTGATTGGCCATAATTCCTTGAGCTGCCATATGAATTGCAGTCATAGAGGAACCACAAAGACGGTTTACAGTTTGCGCCGAAACCTCTTTTGGAATTTTTGTCATCAACTGAGCGTTTCTTCCAATATTGTAAGCCTGCTCAAGTGTTTGCTGAACACAACCCCAAATAATATCTTCGATCTCAGCAGGATTTACCTTTGGATTTCTCTCCAATAGAGCATCCATAAGTCTTGCAGAAAGTTCTTCTGCTCTTACATTTCTGAAAGAGCCATTTTTTGATTTTGCCATTGCGGTTCTTACCGCATCAACTACAACAACCTTTTTCATTATTTGTTTCCTTGATAATAAGTTTTGTTTTCTGCCGCCATAACTTTCATTCCTTCGGTCATGGCATACATATTTCCAAGCTCGATGTATTTTGCAGACAGCTCTTCCAACTTCTTCATTCCAATACTATCAGCATACTTGAGCGCCCCTGCTCTAAATGGAGGAAACCCAAGACCAAGAATTAATCCCATATCAACTTCTTGAGGAGTGCCGACAATATTTTCTTCTAAACAGCGGGCACATTCAAAAATCATAGGAAGCATCATTCTCTCTATGATTTCCTGATCAGAAACTTCGATTTCTCTTTTCTTTCCTTGGTTGATGAAGGTCTCTACTGAAGCATCTACTGACTTTTTAGGTTTTCCCTTTCTATCAGGTGCATAGCTATAAAAACCGATTCCATTTTTTTGACCAAGGCGCTTATTTTCAAATAGAATTTCAGCAACGGTCTTATTTGGCATTTTCATTCTATCTGGAAATGCATCGGCCATGATTTGAGCTGCATGAACTCCTGTATCGATACCGACAACATCCATTAGATAGGCAGGACCCATTGGCCAGCCAAACTTCTCCATGACTTTATCGATTCTTTTATAATCAACACCGTCTTCTAGGAGTCTTGCAAATCCATTAAAGTATGGAAAAAGAACCCTATTCACAAGAAAGCCTGGACAGTCATTAACAACAATCGGTGTCTTCTTCATTTGAAGAGCGTACTTCACAGTTTTTGCAATCGCTTCTTCGCTGGTCTTTTCACCTCTAATAACCTCTACCAAAGGCATTCTATGTACAGGGTTAAAAAAGTGCATCCCACAAAAATTCTCTGGACGTTTTAAGCTTTTTGCAAGCTCAGTGATTGAGATAGTCGAAGTATTAGATGCGATAATCGTATCGGCTGATACCTTAGATTCCAACTCTGGAAGAACTTTTTCTTTAACAGACTTATTTTCAACAATTGCCTCAACGATGACATCAGTCCCTTGGAAGTCTTCATAGTGAAGGGTCGGATCAATCGCATTAAGAACTTGTCCCATCTGATCGGTTGTAACTTTTTTGCGCTCAACTTGCTTGTTAAGAAGTTTTTTCGCTTCATTTAGTCCAAGCATCAAAGCATCATCATTAATATCTTTCATTAAAATTGGAGTTCCAGTTGAAGCAGATTGATAAGCAATCCCTCCCCCCATAATTCCAGCACCTAAAACAGCACCTTTTTTGATTTTATCAGTGCCTTTAGTCGCTTTTTTAGAAACTTTTTTCAGGTACTGATCTCCTAAGAAAACTTGAATAAGATTCGCAGCAGTATCACTAGTTGCAAGCTCTGCGAATGCATCACACTCAATTTCAAGTGCTTCATCTCTATTCATATAAGCCGCTTTCTCCATCACATCAATCGCAAGCATCGGCGCAGGATAATTAGGTCCAGCAACTCCAGCGACAAAACCTTTTGATGTCATGAAGGCCATTTGGTGTTCAACTTTTGAAAGTCTAAGAGGAGCTTTCTTTTCTTCTTTTTTACTTTGCCAGTCCATTTCTCCAGCAATACATCTTTGAATAAAGATCTCTCCTAATTCATCAAGTTTTTCAGGGGCAACTACCGCATCAACAGCAGAGATCTTCATCGCATCTTCGACTTTCCACTGTTTACCAGAAGTGATCCATTCAATTGCATGGTCTGCACCACACAGTCTTGGAAGTCTTACAGATCCTCCCCAACCAGGCATAATACCAAGCTTCGTTTCAGGAAGACCTACCTTGGCTCCAGTTGCCGCAATTCTATAATCAGTCATAAGACATGTTTCGAATCCACCACCGAGGGCAAAACCATTAATAAGGGTAACAGTCGGAACATTTAAATCTTCGATACGATTAAGAAGTTTATTCATTGGGAAAATCCATTTTTTAACTTCTTCTTTAGGCTTTCCAAAATGACCTAGAAATTCAGTGATATCTGCACCAAAAATAAAATGTTCTTTGTTAGAACGAAAAATTACACCTTTTTTTTCTGCGCAATTTTCAACAGCTTCAACCATTTTTTCAAAATCGTTAACCATTAACTCACCAATGACATTTGCACTACCTTCTTTAATATCGAAGGTGACTTTCACTACCTTGTTTTTATCCAGCTCAACCTGGATCGCCTTTCCATCGAATAACATATCGTCTCCTTAAATTTTGACTGCTAATATTCTACGCCTCATTGTTAACATTTGGTAACTATAGTGCGTTAAAATAATGCGACATTTCTTTGACCAATATTTTTCCCATTTTCTGATCTCGGTGCTATAGTTTTGCCCCTAGGAGAACAGATATGAATGACTTGCAACAAGAGCTAATCAACACGATTCGTAAATTTCGCTTGGATAATATTGAGCCTCATGCGGAGCATGATGATGCTGAATTAAAATTTAGACCAGAAATAATTACTCAACTAGGTCAGTTAGGTTTTTGTGGAATCACTACCGACGAGAATTATGGTGGTGCAGGCCTTGCCTATCAAGATTTTTGTTGGGTACTAGAAGAGCTCTCAAAATCCTCTGTCGCATATGCAGTTACTGTCAGTGTCTCTAGTATGGTTCAATCTATCATCCAAGCTTTTGGAAATGAGAACCAGAAACAAAAATATCTCCCTACTCTTGCCAGTGGTGAAGCGATTGGAAGTTTTTGTCTTTCAGAATCTCACTCTGGTTCAGATGCGGCTGCGATGAAAACCACAGCAAAAAAAGTCGAGGGTGGTTATATCCTTAACGGATCTAAAATGTGGATTAGTACCGCTGGTTTTTCTAAAACTTATATTGTCATGGCCAGAACTGGTGAAGCAGGTCCGAAAGGAATTTCAGCTTTTATCGTTGAAGATGGAATGGACGGTTTTAGCTTTGGAAAAAAAGAGGACAAAATGGGATGGAGAGCATCTCATACAAGAGAAGTTCTTTTCGAGAATTGCTTTGTTCCTACAGAGAACTTATTGGCCGAAGAAGGTAAAGGTTTTACCATTGCGATGAGTGCACTTGATAGAGGCCGTATCACAATTGGTTCAATCGCAGTTGGTCTTGCTCAACGTGCGCTAGACGAAGCCGTATCCTACGCTCTTGAAAGACAACAATTTCAAAAACCAATATTTGAGTTCCAAGGACTTCAGTGGATGATGGCAGACATGGCCACAGAAATAGAGGCCTCAAGGCTTTTAGTTCAAAAAGCAGCTGAAGACTTCGATAAAGGAACTCCAAATGTAAAACTAGCTTCCATGGCAAAAATGAAAGCAACCGATACTGCGATGAAAGTGACCACGGATGCTGTTCAAATTCATGGTGGAGTTGGTTATACAAAAGAGTATCCAGTTGAAAGATATATGCGTGATGCAAAAGTACTTCAAATCGTTGAAGGAACTAACCAAGTTCAAAAAATAGTTATTGGACGCCAACTCAAAAAAGAATACACGAGATAAAAAATGAAAATTACACCTCAATCAAATATCGATTTTACGGCACAAAATTTTGATCAGCAGTTTAAAAATTTCTTGGGAACAATCAATGATGAAAACCTTGGTTTTTTTCATTTAACTGACAAGACAGAACTGATCGATGACGTAGCTCGAGTATACTTAAAAATTAAAAACAAAAAGAATTTCGTACAAATAGGAATAGGAGGAAGTGCTCTTGGTCCAGAGATGTTGGTGGATGCGCTCGCTAAGAATGAGAAAAAATTTTTATGCTTAGATAATGTTGATCCCGACTATATTCATAGAAAATTAAATTCTATTGATTTAAAAGATTCAATTTTTTATGTCGTTTCAAAATCAGGTGGTACAGCAGAAACAATTGCATGCTATTCGATTATAAAAAATGAACTCTCTAAAATGGGTATCGAAGATTTTGAAAATTATTTTATCTTTTGTACCGATCCTGAAGCTGGTGAATTGAGGGCACACGTAGAAAAACATCAATATACCTCTTTGAGTGTTCCTGCCAATATTGGTGGGCGTTTTTCAGTTTTAAGTGCTGTTGGGCTACTTCCGGCCATGTTCATGGGAATAGATTGTAAAAAATTATTTGAAGGTGCAAACTCTGCCAAATCGATGATGCTCTCAAAAGATTTCAATTCAAATAGCCTATTTCAAACAGCAGAGTTAATTTATCAAGCTTCTCTAAAAGGCGCAAATCAAACTGTTATGATGCCTTACTCATCGCTTTTGAAGAGCTTTTCAGCTTGGTTTGTACAGTTATGGGCAGAAAGTTTAGGAAAGATCGGCCCAACAGGCCCTGTGGGTTTGACACCGATTGCTGCCTATGGAGCGACTGATCAACATTCCCAGGTTCAGCTCTTTATGGAGGGGCCAAATGATAAAGTCCTCTTTCTTATCCATATAGCTCAATCAGAACACGATTATCAGCTAGACTCAGGATTGGAGCTGTCTCGCGCAGTCAAGCTAGCGCCTTACAAAATGAGTCAACTGCTAGAAGCTGAATTTCAAGGCAATATGCAGGCCCTCAAGGAGCAAAATCGTTCATTGGTAGAAATAGAGTTAAAAAAACTTGATGAATCTTCGATGGGTGCTATGATTATGTTCTTCGAATCCCTCACAGCAGTGATGGGAAATTATTTAGAAATTGATGCTTTTAATCAGCCAGGTGTAGAAAAAGGAAAAGTTTTTACTTTTCAATTTTTAGCCTCGCAGCAAAGCTAAGATATCTAAAAAGAAGTTTTAAATTATTGATTTAGTGATAAAATAACGTCATTATAATTGGATACTTATGAGTAACGACGAAAATGCAACCCTAGTTATCACCGATATTAAAGCGGCTCTTTCTGCAGCGGACGACGAAGCTGCATCAAAGCCAGCTTGTTTTTTAGTTGTTGGTGGTGATTTAAACGGAACAATTTTTGACCTTTTAGAAGGTGAAACGATAGTGGGAAGAAATCCTGACTGCACGATTCCGCTCGAATTCCAAGGGATCTCAAGACAACATTTCAAAGTTAACGTCGACAACTCAGGAAACTCAATTGTTCAAGATTTAGGTTCAAGTAATGGGACTTATCTTAATAATCAAAAAATTGAAGCACCTACTGCCCTGAATAAAGGCGATATGGTTAAGATTGGAAGTATTGCTCTTAAGTTTCTACCAAAAGGTGACACTGAAAGACTTACTTACGATAAACTTCATGAAGAAGCGAATACTGATGGACTTACAAAATGTTATAACAAAATGTATTTCAACGGTAAGCTTGATCTTGAGGTAAAAAAGTCAAAAGTAACTGGAAACCCTCTTTCATTAATTATTTTTGATTTAGATCATTTTAAACATCTAAATGATAATTACGGGCACGATGCTGGTGATTATGTTCTTAAAGAGATGGCACAACTTCTTAGAGATAATGGTATCAGAAAAGGAGATGTGTTTGCTCGTTACGGTGGAGAAGAATTTGTTGTACTTCTTCCAAAAACAAATTTGAAACAAGCTTTTGAAATCGCGGAAAGATTAAGAAAGTTAGTTGAGACTTACCAATTTGTTTACGACAATAAAAGACTACCTGTTACAGCTTCTATCGGTGTCGCTGACTATCGTCAGGGCGTTAACACAGGAACTGATCTTTTTAAGCGAGCTGACTCAGCAGTTTATAAATCCAAGGAAGGCGGAAGAAACCAAGTTAATTTTTATCGCGCGTAATGCAGATGAATCAAACTTCAATCCAACTTCTCCCTGAACATATCGTTGATCAAATTAAAGCCGGCGAGGTCATTGAAAGACCTTCGACTCTGATCAAAGAGATCTTAGAAAATGCTATCGATGCTGGGGCCACAAAACTAGACCTCCACCTAATTGAAAATGGTTTAGAACTCATTTCTCTAATTGATAACGGCAAAGGTATTTCCGCCGAAGAACTTCCCCTAGCCTTCTGTCGACATGCCACCAGTAAAATAGATAAATTCGAAGATATCTATCATTTAAACTCTTATGGCTTTAGAGGAGAAGCACTTGCAAGTATCGCGAGTGTAAGTAAGGTTTCCTGTGAGTCCACCACTGTCACTAGTTATGGTCAGATTAATATTGATGGAGGGCTTACTTCTAATCATTATGTGGAGGAACGTAAGTCAAATACAACAGGTACAAAATTATTTATTAAGGATCTTTTTTACAACACACCTGTTAGGATGAAGTTTATTCAATCCAAAACTTCTGAAAAGAATCACATCAAAAAAATAATTCACTCATTTTTATTAGACCACTTCGATAAAGATTTCAGTCTTAAGTGGGATAACAAAGAAAAAGAGATCTATCCTAAAAAAGAGAATCAAGCCGACAGAATAAAAGATGTTCTTTTTAAAGGACAAAGTATTGAGTTAGAAGAAATCTCTGCCAGCTATGACGGAGTATCAGTAAAACTTTTTCTCTCGCATGAATCATCACGTGGGAATGCTCACAAATCACACTTTCTTTTTGTAAATCAAAGATATGTAAAAGAGATGGCGATTCATAAAGTTATTTTAAATTCTGGTGCAACTCTATGGCCTGAGGGAGAAACAGGTCACTATATTTGCTTTGTAGAAATGCCTGCTGACGAAATTGACGTCAACGTACATCCTAACAAAACTGTTATAAAATTTTTTCGCCTTAACAAAGTTTTATCGATATTATCCGGGGCAATTAAGGCAAAGTTAGCACCTAAAAAATACACTCCCAAAATTTCAACAGAACATCAAAACTCGTTTCTGTCTCATGAGTCCAAAGAAGTTCAATACCGACAAGTTGATTTCACCTCTCAATCGGAAACTCAACAATACCTAGAGCATATTCACACTCAACCAGTTATGGATATCGCAGATACAACTCATGGTAGAGTGCTGACTCAAACGGATGACTATTTCATCTATCAACGCGAGGACAAGCTTTATGTGGGCTCGATAAAATCCCTCGTAAATGGTCATATCATAAAAGAGCTATCTCACATCAACAGCGAAGCCACTTCCCCACTGCTTGTGAGTAAACCTCTCGATTTTCAAAAGAAGCTTACAGAAGAAGAACTTGAAATGGCATTCAAATTTGGCTTTGAGTTGGACAGATTAGATGGAACGACTTACGTCGCAAGAACTTTTTATTTGCCACTACAAAGCTACCCCTATTTAAGTATTTTAAAACTTTTAGTACAAAATAATTTTAAGTTTGAGCAGATTGATTTCGCCAAGACATTAGAGAACTTTAAACTTGGCCATCTAGCGTTAGCTGACCTCCTAGAAGAGCTTGGCCAGAGTTACCTCATTCAAAACCATGTCCTAAAAGAACTTACCGCTAAAAAGCTTGGCAGCCTGTATGAGTCCTAAAAAAAAACTGCTCGTCATATCAGGACCTACCGCAACGGGAAAAACTGACATCAGTTTAAAGCTCGCTAAAACTTATGATGCTGTTATCGTCAATTTTGATTCATTATTATTTTATAAAGAAATTTCAATTGGAACAGCCAAGCCAACTAAAGATGAACAAGAAAATATTCCTCATTATATGGTCGATTCTCATAGTATCTTTGCTCCAATTAATGCAGCTGACTACTACCGAGAAGTCATTCCTCTTATCAATAAACTTTTTGAAGATAATGAGCGGGTCATTCTTGTCGGAGGGAGTGGATTTTACCTACAAACAATTCTCAATGGTATGTTTGAGTCAACCACAACACCTCCAGAGATAACAACTCGCTCTCAAGAATTATTCGACACTGAGGGTATTGAACCATTTTTAAAAGTCTTGAAAGACCATGACCCTGAATCATTTGAACGCTACCATGAAAATGATCACTATCGTATACGAAGAGCGGTGGAACATTTTTGGAGCACAGGAGAAAAGTTTTCAGCTTCAAGAGATCAAATGGAAGTGAGAAAACTCAACTCGCCTCCCAAAAAATTTGGATGGGATGTTTGCCATATTCACCTTGATATTCCAAAAGAAGAACATTGGCCCATTATTCAAAATAGAACAAAAAAGATGCTTGAACTTGGGATCATAGATGAAGTTTCATCTTTGTTAAAAAATGGCGCAACTGGACAAGAGAAACCACTAAAATCTATCGGGTATCTAGAAGTGATACAATATCTGGAAGGTTCTATCCCCTCTCTAGAAGCTTGCGAAGAGCGTATAAATATTTCGACTCGCCAATTGGCAAAAGCTCAAAGAACATGGTTTAAAAAAGTAGATAAATTGGTGTATCATCCACTTACAGATTGGGATAAAATAAATTTAACAGCAAAAGACTTTTACGATCATGAGTGAAATTTCAGAAAAAAAGAATTTAAAAGTAGTTATCATCTCCGATGGAACTGGAGAGACAGCAAAGTCCATGACGAGAGCTGCCATCACGCAGTTTAAGTCAAAAGAGATTTTTTTCACTCGTTATAAAAATGTAAGGTCAAAAGAACATATCGATGCCATTTTTCAAGAAGCTGCCATCAATCACGATATGGTTGTTTACACTATTGTTTCATTAGAATTAAGAAATTATGTAGCAGAAATAAGTAAGAGAGATCATGTACGCTCAATTGATCTTCTAGGTCCATTACTTTCAGGTATGGCCAATGTTTTTGAAACTGAGCCTGACTACCAACCAGGACTTTTACATGCTGTTAATGATCGCTATTTTGCAAAAGTTTCTGCAGTTGAGTTTACCTTGAACCACGATGACGGTAGAAATATAAATTCACTAGAAGAGTGTGATATCGTTTTAGTAGGAATCTCGCGTACCTCTAAGACCCCACTCTCCATCTATCTATCATTGGAGGGGTTAAAGGTCGTAAATATACCTATCATTTTAAATATGCCTCTACCTGAGAAGCTTTTTCAAATTGACCAAAGAAATATTTTTGGTCTTACGATTGATCCTGATGCATTAAGGGAAATTCGTCAGAATAGGCTTTCAAATCTTGGAACCAATGCTACCGGTGATTATGCCGATAGTAGGAAAGTCATCGAAGAGATCGAATGGGCCAATAAACATTTCGAAGAAAATAGAAGATGGCCTGTTTTTAACGTGACTAATATAGCCCTTGAAGAAACTGCTTCTGAGATAATTAAACTCATCAATATGCGCAGTAGAAATAGGTTCAAACAAAAGAAACGCTTTGAATCTAAGCAGAAGGTTTAGTTACGAGGTAACTCGTTACGCTTGTTCTTTTCAACTGTGAATCGGATTTTAGACTCAGTCTCGACAAGATCGTTTTTAATAGTAAACTCGTAAGTTCCCGCTGGCATTCTATGCTCTTTTAACGGAAGGTCTTGAACGATCTTCTCTCCATCAACTTCATATATTATTTTTGACCCAGGAGGGTAATTAGTAGAAGTTGAAAGGTACCCAGTATGGTTTTTAATAAAACTAGGAATTCTTACTGTCTGAGTTGATTTGTCATCTGTTAAAACAATCTCTTTATCCATATTCCAAGTTTTATGTCCTGGTTTAATCATCTTAATTTTAACCGGTTGATTTAGTGGAACTTCTAACTTTGCTCCTGAAATCTCAACCTTTTTACCATTAACGAAAGTACGAACATTGTACGTATCTGTATCTGCAAAAGAAAAATATATAACACCGTTAACTTCAATTTTTCCGGCCGGAGTAGGTCCTGTTGGCTCGACTTTACAATCACTAATCATACACTCAACATCGATACCTGTGTATTCTTTCACAAGATCTGGCTTGAAGATAACAACTAAAGCGAGACACCCTGCTAAGACAACTGCAAAAGGAAAGCTTCCCTTTTCTTTTTCTGCCGCTGCTTTTTTGCGGGCCGGAGAAACTTTTTTAACGCTTGTTCCCCCTGCGGAACGAACCCTAGTTTTAGTTGTTCGATTACCAGCAGCTCTTTTAGCTCTGATCTTACTCGTTCTATCTCTTTGAGCAGAGGAAGCTTTCTTAACCTTACTTGTTCCACCTGATCTCTTAACAGTCTTATTTCCAGCATCTAGCTCTAGGCCAATACCTTCAATATTTGTTTCTTGTTTATCAAAGGTTCCAAGATCAAGTTCGATCTTACCTGTTCTTTGCTCTTCTGAAATGAATGAACCATCAGAAGAGTTTTCTTGGAAAGATGAATCACTACTGGCCCCACTCCCCTGAACTTCTTCACGCTTCATATCTTCAAGATATGGCTTGATATCGATCTTTCCAAACTCAACAAATTTCTTTCTATCAGCTATGATCTCTTCTTTGAAGAGCTGTTTTGCAAAATAGCTCAAGTCTGTTGCATTGAACTCTGGATAATTCGAATATAAAAATCTAACTAGAGATCTATTTAATTTATCTAGGTTTTCAAATCTTTGATTCCTATCTTTTGATAAACACTTCAAAACAATCTCATCTAATTCCGGTGGAACATTTGGGTTGATTGAAGAAGGTTTCGGAATTTTACACGCTTGGATTTGCTTTAAAACGGCAAGGTCATTTTTAGCCGTAAAAAGCTTTCTGGAACAAAGCATTTCCCACAAAGTAATCCCAACAGCAAATTGGTCATACCTATGATCAAGATCTAGCCCATCCAAATATTCAGGAGCAAGATAAGAAAGCTTACCTTTGATTGTCCCTGCTTGAGTCGCCTCACTATTTGAATCTGCTTTAGCGATACCGAAGTCGATAACTTTTACCGCGCCTTCATAGGTAAGCATAATATTATGGGGCGAAATATCTCTATGGATAATATTAAAATGTTTTCCTGTCAGTTTATCTGTAAATGTATGTGCATAATGAAGTGCCTGACAAACTTGCGAAATAATATGAGTTGAAATTTCAACTGGAAATACAAATTTCTTTTCTTTTAATCGATCTAAAAATTGCTTGAGGTTAGCTCCATCAACATACTCCATTGCTGAGTACAGTTGCTCATTAACCAAACCATAGTCATAAACTTGGGCGATGTTAGGGTGCACTAAACCAAAGGTTACCTTTAACTCATCTTCAAACATCTGTACGAATGAAGGATTCTTTGAGTACTGAGGTTGTACCATCTTGATCGCGACGATTTTATTGGCCTGTTCTCCAAGAAACGAAGCACGACAAATCTTGGCCATTCCCCCATCAACAAGGTGATCCAAAATTAAATACTTTCCAAATCTTTGATATTTATTTGCCATTAAAAATCCTCAAGATATTATCGGTGAATATCTCTGTTTTCTTAATAGAAAAATTTAGGAATAAATATAGCTAAAAAATCAACTACTTAAGAAGTTTTATATCGGCAAAACCTGGCGCTTGAACTAGTACCGGATTCTTTGTATCAGCTTTCCCACAAAGTCCCACAACTTTATGGCGTGATAGTCTCCAGTCCCCAAAACCTGTATGAGCTGTCATCTCTTTGGCAAAATCGTTTATTACAATTTGTTCATAGCCCGCTTGCTCGAACTGCTCAAGAAATGCGGCAGTAGTTAATTCTGAATTTCTTTTGACGTACAACAAAGTCACGTAAAACTGATCACATTTCCCGGCAACCAACTTAGCTGAACCTAGCCAATCCCAAAAAGGACTTTCTTGCGTCAGCTTAGAATAACTGAAATCATAGACCATATTGATTTCTTTATACCAAGACTCTCTTTTAAAAAGGAGGCGCTCACTCCATGACTTATCTTTATATTGGCCACCTCTAAAGACAATATCTGATTGCATAGTAGTGTTTCGCTTTAGCATATTAGAACAAGAACACAGAATAATTAAAAATAGTAAAAATCTCATCGCAAACCTGTTTTTTCGATATACTTTATTATCTCTGAAAAGACTTCACTTCGACAAGTTTCATTCAGAAGATCATGCCTCATCTTAGGATAATTTATTTTTTGTGCCAGTTTTTTATCCATCCCTGTATAAAATAGCTCAGCTTTTTGATTCTCAACCACCTTATCTTCACCTGAGAGTAAAAATAAACTAGGATAATTAAAGAAATAACTTACTGAGTTTATATCTTTGGTTGCTTTTAAAGTCTCTATTCCCAGCTTAATAGTGATTGATTTAGAAATCAGATGATCACTAATAAAGTCTCTGGCTTTTTGGTCATCATGACTTAAGTCGTAACCGTTATAAATAAGGGGTATCTTCACCTTCTGCAAAGTCATAGGAATATTGTCTAAAAACTTAGCCGCCTCTTTTGGAACTTCAATTTTTGGCTTTAAACAAGGGTTAACAAAAATACAACTTTTAGGCTCAATACTCAAATTCAATTTATCATCACTAAGAGCTTTTAAAGTCACCAACCCACCAAGGCTATGAGACATAAATATTGGGGTTAGCTGGCGATCCAAATAAAGTCTGTGATAAAGGATATGAAGAAACTGTCGGTAGTCTTGTATAAAGGTAGAAAACTGATCAACATGCCCTCTATCCCCTCCACTCTTTCCATGGCCATAAAGATCCATACAGGAAATGACAATCTTGTCTTGGAAATGTTCCCTTAAAGCATCAAAAAGATCTTGATGCCTTTTATGATATTCGATCATCCCATGTTGAAAAATCAAATGGTATGCATTAGGCGCTAGGTTCTTTTTTGGAAAATACGACTTAAAATAAATATGCGTCTTTTCCGGATAAACCGATTCAAAGGTACCTTCCTCTATTCTGTGAAGGTCACTCGAATTAGCCATGACTAATATAGTTTTGAATCGCTTGCTGTGATTCACCAGTTAAGTTTTTAAAGCGAAATGAAAAACCTTGTCTTCCTTCAAGCACTCTAACTATTTCTCCACTGGCAACAAAATGGTAATCCGTATTTTCTGGGTGAACATTAATAGAAATAGTTTCTCCTACACTACCTGGAAACTCATCCACTAAAACTTGCATTCCTCCCGTCGAAATATCACGACAAATTCCAACAAAAACTTTTTGGTTGTTTTCAATATACATACGAGCGATGAATGGCTTTCTTGCATTATTTCTGCGTTCTTCTTCTTCAATTGGTGGAGGTACATCTTCAAATACTTCAGAGAAGTCTTCAAAATCAGCAAGCATTTTCCAATCTTTCATATTCTTTGCGAAGGCAAATGTCTTTCCATTGATTCTATTTTCGTCAAAAAGGCGCTTTAAAAGATCTGTATTGTACGGACCGTACTCAACTTCATTACCACCTCGGTCCACACCAATTTTTACAAACACACCACCTTCAAGATCTTGAATTCGATTAACTGTCTCATCCATACGAGGAGGTAGAGTTGGTTCAGCAACTTCCGGCTCAGGTGCAAGCGCTGGCGCAAACTCATTCATGTCTTTTATTTGGGCCCAATTCTCTAAACCCTTTTTCCATACGTAATCAAGCTCGTTTAACTCACTTGCTTTGATTAGATCGAAAATAGCATCAATTTCCACAGGTCCCACTCTTTCACCTGATTTCACATAATACCATTTATCGGACATGAATTACTCCTTGAAGTTTGTAATTTTAAGAGGTTACCTTAGTATTTTATCTGTTTAATCAAAGACTTACACGCGTGGCAGTTTTTGCCTGAAATGTCAGAGTTGTCTAATCAGATACCTCTAAAGCTTATATGTATTTATCCGATAGGTATTACGAGAAAGGATTAAATGATGAAGTATTTATTAAGCTTATTTCTACTTGGATTGATTAGTTGTGGTGAAGAGACTATTACTCAAAACACTGTGAATGAGAAATTCTCCACTACCGAGCTAAAGAGTTTTTCAGTGAGCACCTGCTCTCAAAGAACCTTTGCAAAACCGCCAGTGGATATTCTCTACGTGATAGATAATTCAGGAAGTACCTTAAATAGTGCCTTTGATAATATTAAAGGCCAGATTCAAAATACGATTTATACCCTATCAAGTGATTTCGATTATCATATTTATGTCGTCCCACTTAATGCAGTCACAGGTGACGAAATTAATACCTATCCACTTCTAGCAAATAATCCAAGCTCGATTCCAAACCTTAGTAATGTCACTCTAGTGCAACCTGAAAACCTACAAATGTTTTCTCAGGCTGGAGGAAATAATGCTGAATTTGGTATAAATAGAGCCTATAACGTTATTCAAAATAACCGAGATAATGGTATTTTCCGCGAGGAAGCTCACACTATTGTGGTTATGATCTCAACTGGTGATGATACTTACTCTAGACAAAGTGGGGCCAATGGAAATGTCGGACAGAGAGATGAATTTAAGTTTAATGAACAAGTTGAGCAATTTAAATCTTTAACAGAGATTTACGCTGATGCAAATCCAAGTCTATCGAACCCGTTAAAAGCACAAACCCTAAGGTTTTTTTCGGTGACTGCTGCATCAGCTTGTCAATCTGATTGGAAAGCAGGAACAAATTATAGAGAACTCTCTCAAAGAATTTATTCCTATCAAAACCTACAAGATAATAGTTCGGCTAAAGATAGAATGGATTTGTGCTCGGGTGACTACTCTAGCCTCTTCTCTCCTGTAAATAATAGTATTAAAGCAGTTGTTATTGCTCATAAATATGATCATTGGAAAATCAGCTCAGCTAATGAATCACAAATTCAAGCGAACGATATTACAGTTGTAAAAATAAAAGAAAATGGTCAGCAAGTTGAAATAAGAGAAGACAGCGTAGATGGGTTTGAATACCTAGGCTACAAATCTAATATTAACACTCGCTACGAACCTTCAGAGGGCGAACCAGTAACAGGGCTTGTGGTTAAACTTAATGGTAATGCAAGAGTTTCTTATCCTGATTGTATTATAGCAAAGACCAGAACTCCGACCGAGTATTTTGGGTTTATCACAATTCCAAGAGAGCCAGACCTCTCTACAGTAGAAATCAAAATTAATGGAGAACTTGTACCGCAAAATGCGCAAAATGGTTGGACCTATGTTGGTTGGAGAGAAACCATCAATATCAAAGTTCCAGGACCTACCGATGCTGCCGTGACACCTGCGGTTAACCAGTCGGGATATGCGATTCAATTACATGGAAATGCTATTTATACCAATGGTGATACCATCGGCGTTTACTATAAGCCGCAAGGCAAGTAATTTAAGCAACTGTTGATTTGTCTTGGTTGGAGTAAATAACTCTATTCATGAACTGAATATGTGGTAGAAGTTTTTTAAGCTTCATATAGTTCACTTCTATCGAGAGACCATTTCCATCAGCGGCGATAATGGCTTCCCCCACAATTCCATGCTCCCTAGCATCTGCAAGATGCTCAACACCAATATGCTTACCAGCTTTTTTCCAATGCTCAAGAAAGTCATCGACTTCAACCAGAGTCATGGCATTATCAGTGTTTGGATTATTTTGAATTCTTTTCCAAATATTTTCTAGAAAGATTTGGCACTTCTTAGAAATTTTAAGCTTCTTATCTTCGGTGAGGTGTTTTTCAGTATTATAGAAAATAAAAACATTTCGAATTCGGTCAAGATCAGAAGTCACCAGAATTTTTGGAAGCCCATCTTTATCATTTTGCAGACTCAGAATTCCTAAATCTTGGCAGATGATAATCATCTCATCCATTTTAGATTCAATAATCCCATAGATTTCTTTAGAATACAGATCTAGAGTTTTACGGTGAATCGCAACTCCTGCCTCATGATTTTCACCGTGAGTTTTAAAAACTAAAAACAAGGTTCCAAGAATTTTTATTACTTCATTTGATTTTAAAAACTCATAACCTTGATGTTTACCAGAACCGTAAGCTACTGTAGCTGAGTTTGACTCTAATTCTTTTACTCTTGAATTTGTAGCACGAAGTCTGTTCGCGAGTGTATTAATAATGGTTTTAAACCAAGGATTAAGTCCCTGCATTGTTTTTGAAAAAGCCGTAAAAGAGATCTCAATAACTTCAGAACTAACCATAGCGGAAGCGGAACAAGATCTTTTCCCTCCACCGTCGTCATCGAAGTAGGCCATCTCCCCTATAACTTCACCAGCGCGAAGTACTGCTATTTCAATAAAACCTTTACCTTTAGGTTTGAATAGGCGCAGCTGCCCTTTTTGAATAATGAAAAGCGAGTTGGCTTTTTCACCATCATTAAAAAGAATTTCTCCCTGACCTAATTTTCTTAGCCCTGAAGTATTGTCCTTTTTCTTTTTAGCAGCTGCGGCCGATGTCATTTATAACCTTTCGATAATTAAACTTAGTGCTTCTCCACCACCAATACAAATGGCTGCACAACCAAGCTTCGCTCCTTTGCGCTCCATTGCATTCGTTAGAGTCAGTAGAATTCTTGCGCCGCTGGTTCCAATTGGATGTCCAAGACTAACCCCACCACCGAAGATATTCACTTTATCATGGTCTAATTCTAACTCTTTCATCGCTGCCATGGTAACTGCGGCAAAAGCTTCATTAATTTCCCAAAGATCAATATCAGAAACTTTTAGTCCAGTTTTCTCTAGGTTTTTCTTAACTGCCTCAACTGGAGCAGTTGTAAACCAAGTAGGGTTTTGAGCATGAGAGGCCCAACCACGGATAACAAACTTCGCTTGGTCTTTATGAGCTTCCCCACCCAGAACAATCGCACATGCACCATCATTGATAGTTGAAGCATTTGCAGCAGTAATGGTTCCATCTTTTTCAAAAGCTGGTCTTAGTTGAGGAACTTTATCAAAGTTAACTTTACTAGGACCTTCATCCTCAGAAACCGTCACATCACCTTTACGAGTTGAGATTGTCACAGGAGCGATCTCAGTATTAAAAATTCCTTCTTTCTGAGCTGCTTGTGCTCTTTTAAAAGAAGTCATTGAGAATTCATCTTGTGCCTGTCTAGTGAAGTCAAATTTTCTCACACATTCTTCAGCACAATTTCCCATTGGACGATCAGAATAAACATCCCATAGACCATCCCATTGCATAGAATCTTTAATTTTAGTTTCACCAAATTTTGTTCCAAGTCTTGAACCTGGAAGTAAGTGCGGAGCAAGTGACATATTTTCCATTCCACCAGCAACAACAACATCTGCGTCTCCTGTCATGATCGCTCTTGCACCAAGAATGACTGACTGAAGCCCTGAACCGCAAACCTTATTAATTGTCGTACATGGAGTCTTTTCAGCTAGACCCGCGAAAAGTGCAGCTTGCCTTGCAGGAGCTTGACCAACACCAGCTTGAACTACGTTCCCCATAAATACTTCATCAACTTTATCTTTAGCGATTCCAGTTTTCGCTAATGCCCCTTCAATTGCAACAGCTCCAAGCTTTGGTGCACTAACAGTTGAAAGACTTCCAAGAAAACTTCCTTGAGGAGTTCTGGCTCCCCCTAAAATATAAACGCTCATATATTATCCTTTGTTACGATTAACACAGGGATTCTATGCAAATTTGCAGCAAATTTCCACCATTTCAGGTTGTTGAAAACTATAAAATCTGTTAATTTGCGTTGTTTTAAAAAGGATAACGCAATGGATTTTGGAAGATACGATATTTCTAGCTCAAATACGAGAAAACTACTCCCTCAAGAGTGGACTGATGGACTTAACACCACGCTAAACGAGGTTTACGCAGAGCAACTCAAAGCGAGAAATTCTTTTTTCGATGTCTATGGGGAACTCTATGATAAAGAGTTTGTCGTCATCGCCTCCATGATGCATGAATCTGATGCGACGGTAGCTCCTGTATCAATTTTTGTTTCCCACGATGTGATCGCTGAAGAAAAAAAATACAAAAAAGTACTACAAAATATGGTGGATCTAATTGGCGCGATAGTTGATGATGTTCTTGCCAGCGAGAATTGCGACTACAATGCTAATTGGACTGAAAATGAGTTCAAAGGCGATAAATTCTTTTATAAGATCACTCGCGAAAACATCTCCCTCACATTACAAGCGGAAGCAATCCTTCTTAAAGGTGAAAAGCTAGATTAACGAGATTGCCTTTAGAGCTGAGTCCCTCGGTAAACCCGGGAGACATCTCCTGAAGGATTTTTATAAGCTTGGCAGCTGTACACTGGAATACCAGCCTGTTTCATTGCATTAATATATTTATTGTTAACTTTTTCAAAACCATTTCCACAGTTGACCATAAAATACTCTACATCTTCAAAGCAGGTCTTTCCCCAAATTTGGGTTTCGTTATAGCGCCTCTCCTGTTTATTAGGCATATGCTTACTACTCAAGTGAAAAGTATGAACATGCTTATAGGCGCCTGCACCATTTTTAGAGTGAATACTTAGAGAGTCACCCAGAGTAAAAGTCGAGCGGTGCTTCACTTCATCTTTCATCTTTGCAAATACATTTCCATATTGAGTGCTCAAAGGAGCATATTCAGCACCACCATGTGGTTTGGTTAAAAAGAGATAGCTATAAATAGGTCTAACCCAATGAAGCGGGTTATCGATAACTAAATTGGCCCTGTAATTTCTCTCGATTGTAATTCCTAAAAAACTATTTTCTGCATTATTTCTACGGCTTTGATTTAATGTTCCATTAGAAGAGTTGACTTGATGCTGATTCAAAAAACAATTTTTTTCTATAGAAGGATAGAGGTCCTGATCAAATGCAATCACAACTTCAGAGTCTTTCATATAATCGTAAGCACCTTTATCCCTGTCTTCTTCGAAGTCTTCATGTTTGTTTTGCATAAGACTGATGGCCACTAATACTGAATCGTAAGTATTGAGTAGTGACTGCTTAAGGGTATCTCCCGGAGACATGTTCAATATCTCAGGAATAAACTCTACAAGCTTCCCATTTCTAAAAAACAAAGTAGTAAAGCGATAGCCATTTTGATCTTTTAGGGCATGTAGATTTGAGCATAAGCTTTGATCAACAGGTTCAACCGCTACTTTATTTTCGGTAAAACTCAAGCAACGACTACGCTCTTTTTCTTCCCAAGCGTACTCAAATTTTCTTCCAGGAGCGCATTTATCTAAACCGACTTCTTTACCTTTTACTCTAGTTCTCGTTTCAAATTCAAAACAGCCAGTAACGACATAGGATTCGCTCACAAAATCAAAATATGTTTCTGAAAATGTACCCTGTAAAATAGAAAGAGCGATATTCGTTTGCCAGCTTCTACCTAGAGATAGAAATGCTTTCAAACTTGCAGTATCGATTTTTGTCGCCTCTTTAAAATACAACTGTAAATAAGCAAGCTTGTAATTATCTATAAACCAATTTTCCTCTACCGTTGGAATTTGTGCCATAATAGCCGCATTTAAGCTTCTTTTGACACCTTCTTGGTAGGCAACTACCGCATCTGAAAAGTCTTTATAGGCAAAATACTGAAACCCTAGATCAATGACTTCCACACCCCGAGTATTCTTATATAAAGACACACTATGATCTATCAGGAGAATATCACTACCGAGATCGCGCTTAAGTGTTTTGACATCAATTGTATTAGATTTAAGATTCTCAGCTGAATAAAGCTTTACCATTGAGCTTGCTAGGTCTCCCTGAGAGCTCTTGAGATTGACTAGTATATTGTCGGAGATATCTTTATCATAAACTGAAACAATCGCTATTTTTAAACCTTGCCCATTCAGGCTATCTAAAAACTCTAAGAGTTTTTCATTCTTTCGATAGTACTTGTTTTTGTATTTTATCAACTCAGTCTTAGGAAAATTATCGACATTGAATCTTGGAACTCCTTGAACCAAGACTCTATCTAGTGGAATTACTATCGTATCGAAGGCAAAAGCTGCCAAATTAAAAAAGACAAAAACCAGAGCTAGCAGTAATTTCAATTTTTTCCCCTAAAAACCTCCTCATAACACAACCATGGGGCGCGTTGCGCAAAAAAAGCTCAATTTGTAACTCTTACAGGCAAAAAAAAAGGAGCCTATAAGGCTCCTTCTCTATCAATTTGCATTTAATTTTTAATATTTAATCATCATCAATTCGAGATTTTGAAGTAAATACTCTTGTCTCAACTTCGATATCATCATCGTCGTCATCGCCACCTTCAATTCCCTCAATATCATCTTCAAACTCTAACTCACTCGTAATATTGAGCTCGTGTAGGGCCTTATAAAAATCTTTATCATCTTGAAGATCACCCAATAAAGATTCGATATACTGAGTTGGGTACTTACTAATAAGTTCTTCAATATACTCTTGAAGTTTACCTTCAGCTAGAATTTCACGTTTACGCTTAATATCGTACCAATTCGCTATATAGTGAAGACGACAATATTGCTGAGTCGTTCTGAGGTTTTCACACCCTTTTTCGGCGCAGTCATCAGATCTCTGATCAACAAAAAAGTCCAGTGAGGAAATAGCATCTGCAATCTCATTAAAGTTAAAGTTCTCAGCAAGACTTTCAATTTCTTCCTGAACCTTATTTTCAACTTCTTTTAACTCTTCCTTTGGAGGAAGTGCTACTTTTTCTTTTTTCTTAGATTTTGCTGGTGCTGCTTTCTTTTCTTCTGTTTTTGTCTCTACTTTTGTTTCTTCAACTTTGGTAGCCTTAGCTTTTTGCGCCTTAGGCTTTTCAGAAACTACTTCTTCTTTCTTTGACCCGGCCAAAACATCCTTAGCCTTACTTAAAAGTCTTTTTGCTGCAGATGGTTTTTTCTCGACAGATTTTGTGGCAGTTGCCTTTTTTGCAGTCGTCTTTTTTGCAGTCGTCTTTTTAGCAGGTGCTTTTTTTGCCGTAGTTTTTTTCGCAACTTTTTTAACAGGAGCTTTTTTCGTTACTTTTTTAGCCGTAGATTTTTTCGCTACTTTTTTTGCGACTTTTTTAGCAGGTGCTTTTTTCGCGACTTTTTTAGCCGTTGTTTTCTTTGCAGCTTTTTTTGCTACTTTTTTAGCCGTCGTTTTCTTTGCGACTTTTTTCGCTGCTTTTTTAGCAGGTGCTTTTTTCGCGACTTTTTTTGCAGTCGTTTTCTTTGCAGCTTTTTTTGCTACTTTCTTTTTTGTTGTTTTCTTTTTGGCAGCTTTTTTTACTGTCTTTGCCATTTTTTTCTTAACAGCTTTTTTTGCAGTTTTGGCCGGCTTTTTTGCCACTGCTTTTTTCGCAACTTTTTTAGCTACTTTTTTCTTTTTCGCCATAATGAAGTAACTCCTGATGAATTAAGGACCTAAAATAGCACTAATTGGCTTGCATTGCCAAGTCGTGTCCTAGCTAATCGACTTAAATTCACTAGTCGCAATAACGACTCTTTGAATCTCTGAAGTCCCTTCGTAAATTTCAGTAATCTTAGCATCTCTAAAGAATCTCTCGACTGGATATTCTTTAGTGTATCCATTCCCACCTAATACCTGAATTGCTTGAGTTGTGGTCCACATTGCAGTCTCAGCAGCAAAAAGTTTAGCCTGAGCACTCTCTTTGGAGTAAGGCATTTTTCTATCTTTTAAAATACTTGCGTGATAAATCAAATGTCTTGATGCCGCAATTTTAGTACTCATGTCAGCAATTTTAAATTGAATCGCTTGCAGAGCCGAAATCGGCTTCCCAAATTGAACTCTTTCTGTTGCGTAGCGACGACAATATCTGAATGCACCTTCCGCAATTCCTAATGCCTGGGAAGCGATTCCAATTCTTCCTCCATCAAGGGTCGCCATCGCGATTTTAAATCCCTTCTTTTCAGGACCGAGTAAGTTCTCCTTAGGAATCTTCACTTTATCGAAAGCCAAAGAACAAGTTGATGATCCAGCAATCCCCAACTTCTCTTCTTCTTTAATAATCGAAAAACCTTCAGAAGAAGTCTCAACAATAAATGCAGACATTCCTTTATAGTCGTCAGTCTTTTCAGACTTGGCAAAAACAATGGCCAGGTCAGCTTCTTTTCCGTTAGTAATCCAGTTTTTAGTTCCGTTGATTTCCCAGTGGTCTCCCATATCTGTTGCAGAAGTGGTCAATGAACCTGCATCAGTACCAGCATTTGGTTCAGACAAACAAAAACACCCAATCCACTCTCCCGAAGCAAGCTTAGGTAGGTATTTCTTTTTTTGCTCCTCAGTACCAAATTCAAGAATTGGCCAAGTTGCTAGAGAGGTATGAGCTGAAACTAAAACTCCAGTTGAAGCACAGTTTCTTGAGATTTCCTCAACGATCATAGCGTAGCTTAAATAATCCATCCCAGCTCCGCCGTACTGCTCAGGAACATAACTTCCTAGTAGTCCGTTCTCTCCCAATTTAGCGATAAGCTCTTTTGGAATGCTGTGGTTTTTATCAATGCTAGCGGCTAGCGGAGCCACTTCATTATCTGAGAACTTGGCCACCATATCTTTAATTTCATTATAACTTTCATCTAATAACATTATTTATCTCCGTAATTGTAAAAACCGTTTCCAACTTTTCGCCCTAATCTTCCAGCTGCCACATACTGCTTAAGAAGTGGACAAGGACGATATTTCGTATCACCAAGCCCATCAAATAGAACTTCCATAATGGCGAGGCAAGTATCCAGCCCAATGAAATCCGCTAAAGTCAGTGGTCCCATTGGTTGATTTGTTCCAAGCTTCATCGCAATATCAATATCTTCAACAGAAGCAATCCCCTCATATAGTGCGTATACCGCTTCATTTATCATAGGCATTAAGATCCTATTAACAGCAAATCCCGGCATATCTTTGGCGCGAACAAACGTCTTCCCCATCTTCTCTGCACAAGCTGCGACAGCATCAAAAGTTTCTTTGGAAGTTTCTAGCCCACTGATACCTTCAACTAGCTTCATCACAGGAACTGGATTCATAAAATGCATTCCGCATACCTTACCTGCTCTTTTGGTTTGAGCTGCGATCTCTGTAATAGAAATGGAAGAAGTATTTGAAGCTAATATCGCAGAAGGCTTTGCAATCTCATCTATATTCTTGAAGATTTCAAATTTAATCTTTTTATTTTCAGTAGCAGCTTCCACAATTAGGTCAGCGTCTTTAAGCGCGTTAAGATCTGTAGACTTGCTTATTGCGGCCATCGCTGTGTCAGCAGTGGCTTGATCCCACTTCTCTTTTGCCACCCCTTTATCTAGCTGTTTTTTAATAAAATCGTAGCCAAAGTTTAAAGATTCTTCACTCACATCGAAAAGAACCACTTGATAACCTGTCTGAGCTGCCACTTGAGCAATTCCACGCCCCATTTGACCAGCACCAATGACACCAATTGATTTGATTTCTGCCATACATATATCCTCTTAAAAATTAACCTATTGAATATGCTTTCTCTGACCTGAATGGTCAATCGCTAAGCGGCAGATGAACGCGCAGCAAAAATAAAACATATATTCATAAAGTTCTTGCAAAATGGTGTTCAATGCCATAAATAAGAACACTATTTTTGCAACAAGAACTAATTATTTAGGAGATTATAGTGGCAAATCATAAGTCGGCAAGAAAGCGTATTAGACAAAACGAAACGAGAAGAACTAATAACAGATGGAAAACTTCAAGAGTTAGAACTCAAGTTAAGAAACTAAGAGGTCTAATCGACGAAGGTAATAAAGAAGAAGCGACTAAACTTTTTCCTGTTGTTCAAGCTCTATTTGACAAGCTTGCTAAGTCAAGTGCTCTTAAAAAAGCAACTGCTGGTAGAAAAATTTCTAGACTAGCTAGCCAAATTTCTCGTTTATAGTCTTTATACTAAAGAAAGCTTAAAAATAAGCCATGTGGTTGATATCACGTGGCTTTTTTTTGTCTAAAATTTAAGATCCATTCACCTATGTCCGATTAGTTAAGTGTAATTTTATCTAATGGAAGACATATGAAAAAACTCGCTCTTTACTTAGTCTTGGCCGGACTCTTTGGTTGTAATATTGGTGGGAATAGATACCCAGCGAATGATTATCATTACAAAGAAACAAATGAGCCTGTGGCCTTTGCCCAACTAAAGCTAATAACTATAGAACGAGGACTTCGTGAAGTTGTTGAAAAATCTCCTATTTTAAAATCACTGGATCGTTTCGAAATGGATCCAATGACTCGGATACTCAACGTTAAGATGACAGTCGATTATCCTATCCAAAATCTTTTCGATTTTACTCAAATTCCTAAAAACGATATTTCAGACTTACATGATATTGAATTTTCAGTAAGCTTTCCTGAAACAAAAACACTCTCTCAATCTCGCTACCTAGGTTTAACATTTCATAAATTTAAAATTGATGGTGATGACTATTTGGGAGCCTTTGAAATTATTGCATCGGTAGTAAAAACAGTCTTAGCTAACTCTGAACTAGTAACATACTTATACAGAACTCACACTGAGAGTATTCCAGATAACGACTTTAAATTGATTCTCCAAGAGGTGTTGGATGAAAACGGAATCGTTGTATTTCACACAACTAGAAAAATTAACTTTAAGTTAGATCTCTCAAAATTTGCGAGACTCAATCCTTATACTCAAGACTATGACAACTTGAGGCTATGGCGCTTCTCTCCCACTCTGTTTGAAGGAGAAGAAGTTAGGTTTAAAGTTATCGCCGGAGAAGGTAAACCGACTGATAAATGGTTGAACTCTCAAGAAGCTAAATTTACGGAAGATAAAAGAACTCTCCTCCAAGTGAGAACAGAACTTTATCAAACCTATAGTGACATCAATAATGTGGAGATCAATAACACTAATTTTTTCAAGCAATTACTCGGGCATGAAAATATAGACTTAAAAAAGATTCCTAAAAATTATCAATCGGAAGCCTCGAAGCTTTTATCTGACCTCAAACAAAAAGCTCAAAAGTATTTAAGTCGAAATAATGAAAACTATTTAGCTGATCCTGAACATGAATATCTCCAATACACGGAATTAGCTCAAGGTGCGCTACGAAACTATGTCTATGATTTAGATAGACGATTATCACTTGATAAAAACATTCTCCTCGGTGGAGATAAAACCAGTGAAAAAAAGCCCCTCATCACAAAACTAATTTCTCAAGATCTTCTTAATAAAGGAATGAATTTCTTAGTGGATATTGAACTTCAAGGGGGAAATCAACTCTTCACTGAGGCCCAAGCATGGCTTATGCCGCAACTTCCAGGAATTGCTCTCAAGGGAAAAGTTCATCTCCCAATAGATTACCTTCTAGGACAAATGAATGAAAAACTTATTGGAAAAGAGATTGACTCTAAAATTGAAGATGACAAAACAGGTTATCCGGTAGAAATACTTCTCGAATCGCGAATGACCGATAATGGAGTCTTGGCGCTTGATATAAAACAATTAAAAATTCAAAGTGGAAAGAGTGAACTAAAATTTGACCGCAACTCTAAGAATCAGAATTTTCTCTTTGATTTAACTAAACTATACCTAGCGAATACCCTTTCGACTCTCAAAATAGATACTGATAATATTGACGATCCAGAAGCTGCAAAGCAAGCCGAGATTGATACAATTCTAAGCTATTTAAATGAGCTTCGCTCAGAGTATGTCTCTCTTAGAAGTATGGACCTTGCCACCTTGATGCTAAAAGATATCCTCTACAATCCCTACATCGAAGCAGGACAAGACCACCTCAACAAAAAAAGGGAAATCCTTATTGGACAAATCTTTTCTTACAATGAGGCAAGTAAGCTATTTGAAATGAAACTTGATCCAAATATCGCGGTAGATAAAATTAACAATGTCTCTCATAACCTACAAGTTTGGAGTGTGGCTCCCCTCTATTCAAAAGAGTTAAACAATACGTTCCTAGAATTCTCGATAGGACATGGACTCCGTTCTCAAAAGTATATTGATAATTTATATTTCAGAGGAGGAAACGCAGAGAACTCTCAGTTTAGTGGAATCTATTATGACCTAGGTAAAGAGCAAAGCACCGTCGACTTGCTTTTTAGTCTAAATTTCGACTACCTCAAATATTATATCAATCATTTTCTTGCGGAAATGACTCAGGTCAATTCAGTAGATATCAAAAAACAAGCCGAAGAAAACAAAGGCGAAAGTTTTTTTGAAGTAGGTAATGTGAATATTGATATCACTAGTGCTAATACGATCAAACTTGATATGCAAATTAAAAAAGCTGTCTATGAAAGAACCTTTCGAAGGTTATGGTTATCATCAACTTTAAAAGAGGATACCTACTCTATTAGTGCAAACTTAAAAGTTGAATCAAAAGAAGTGCCAGTTGGTGCCAATTCAAGCCTGAAAGACCTTCAGTACTCCACGCAAGCAATTAGCTTAATCCCAACTAATGTAAAGATTGTTAATAGCTCTCCTTACTGGGTTAACCGTGCCATAACTAAGCTTCTTTCCAGTGCAGCTAACTTGGCTTTAAATAATGGAACAATGAAAAAGCTTCTTTTAAAAATGGTGGGGAAACATTTAAGTAAAATGTATGCTGAAACAGCAAACCAAATGTATGGACATCCAATGGAGAAAATTGCAAGGCTACAAGCTACTTCTCAAGACCTACTTGTTTTTCTTAACCCTAAGCTTGCAGGACAAGCTTTTGACGTTCACCTGACTCAAACTCAAGACCCAGTAAAGTCTTCGATTAAACTAGATTCTATCAATCAAACCATGCATGTGGCTCTAACCTCTGGTGTTACAATGGCCAAGCAAGACAAAAAGGATTTGATTGACCTTGTGGTGCAAACAAAAAAACTCGTGAGTGGTTTAGATCAGGTAAAATCTAAAGAGGACCTACTTGCAATTCTTGATAACAACCAACTGATTGGAAAACTTATTACCAATTCGGATAAAGAAAAACCCAGTGTCTACAATCAATACTTAGCTCTGCTAAATAAGTACGATCAAGTTCTACATACGGTTAAAATTCCTCATCAAAGTGAATTACAAAGAACGAGGATTACTGCTGCTGGATCTGAATTAATGTATTTTGCAGGTGTTGCTTTTAAATTAAATCGTAACTTAAGCGAGTTAATATCAAAGATGGAAAAATTTGGTCTAACAAGTAAAAATGAATACTACCCTAGTTTTGTTGAAGCCAAGCAAAAAATTAATGACAATATTCTAATCCCTTTAATTGAAGAATATAGAAATCGAAATCACCGTATTAACAAGACGGTAATCTCGAATAAGATCAGTTATTGGACTTATCAAGTCTACCCAGATGCGTATTTGGCGGAGGAGATTTTTAAACTGATTGCTCAGAAATAAGTTGGTTTAAGCTTTTCTGCTGATTACCTTCCTTGGCGGGAATATTAGACATAGCGTATTCAGACAATGCCGTGATGGTAAAACTTGGATTCACTCCAATATTACAAGGAACAATTGAACCATCTAGCACATAAGCATTGGGATAGTTGAAGAGTTCAAATTGAGGACTCACAACACCTTCACTAGCATCTTTGCCCATTGGATTTCCTCCAAGAATATGTGCAGTCGCAGGAATATCAAACATTTCAGGAAATGCTGATTGAGCAAAGCCATCTACTTTCTTCGCATACCTCTCCATAACATTTGCGCCAGAGGGAATAAATGCTGGAACCTTTTGAGAATCTTCAAGCACTAAGCGAGAAAATGGCCACCTCTTTAAACTCATTTTCATTGAGCTATCAAGGTGCTGCATAATTAAAAAGATGACTGAATTTTCCGCCCAAGGAGTAAAAAGATACATTTTAAAAAACTCTAACGGATGAAGAATAATCTTACCAAGAGACCGAAAAAAACGAGTTGGTGTTTTACTAAAGTTGACGTAAGGAAGGGTTAAAAGCTTCATAAAGCTTGAACCATTTGGATACTTACAAATCTCAACATGGGTATCTTTATCAGGATTCATAATTGAACTGATAGCAACACCTTCATTCATTTTGGTATTCTTAGTGGTGATTCCACAAAGCATCTCAGAATTCGTACGAATATTTTCACCTAATTTATCTGAAATATTAGGCATTGTTTGATATTGATATTTCTGCTTTAAGAGAAGATCCATCGTCCCCAGAACCCCTCCAGAAAATACTACTCCTCTGGATTGGAAAATATTCCTCTTTTTAAAAAACCAGGAGCCCGTTCTCTCGGTATGAATGTAGTACTGATCATTTTTAAATTCGATCTTTTTCACTAATGTCTTAGGAAAAATTTTTGCTCCAAATTTTTTGGCGAAAAAGAGGTAGTTTTTATCTAGAGTATTTTTTGCGTTATATCGACACCCCACCATGCAACCGGCACATGAAGTACATCCAGAGCGCAGTGGCCCTAGACCTGAAAAATAAGGGTCTACTTGTTTATTAGTATCTCCAAAATAAACTCCAACATTCACGTTCTCAGCAGAGTCTTCCTTACCCAAGTCCTTCGCCACCTCTCTAAGTACTTTGTCAGCCTTGTGTGACCATGGATTAGATGCGACTCCTAACATGAAACCTGCTGTTTTATAAAAGGGAGATAGGACCGACTTCCAGTCCTCAAACCGACTCCATACTTTATTATTAAAAAACTCATCAGGTGGAAACATCAGAGTATTCGCATAGACAAGGGAACCTCCCCCTACTCCTGTTCCAGATAGGATCATAACTCTTCTGAAAAAAGTAATTTTTTGAAAACCGAAACATTTAATCAAGGGAGCCCATAGGTATTTTCGAATACTCCAATTCGTTTTAGGAAAATCTTTTGCTTGAAACTCTCGCCCTTTTTCTAAAACGGCTACGGAATAGCCTTTTTCACTAAGTCTCATAGCTGAAACTGAGCCACCAAATCCTGATCCTATTACAATATAATCATACTGTTGCATATCTCCTTATATGATGAACAGAGAGCTTCGAAAAGGCTCTAAACCTTGTAAATATTATAAAATGTCCAGTTTAAGTTAAGAGCTCTTTAAGATTGCTGTATAAGGGTTGAACAATATTTAGATTTGGGGAATAAAGCCAGTATGAAAACACTACTGCTATTACTTACTTTAGTTTCTTCTTTTAACAGTTTTGCTTTGGCTGTAAACCTTAAAAATCTCAACATGCAGATTGAATCCGAAATCCATTCTCAGCGAGATAAAAATTACGACTTGGTTGGAGAGGAATCACTCATCACCCTAAAGCCCCAATATTGGGTAACCGATAGGATGCGACTTGGAGTTGGTATCACCTATATGGAGAGACAAATTCAGGGAACTGAAAAATTCTCTGAGAGCAAAAACAGAGATCACCTTCAAGAGATCTATTACCGTATCCGTTATAAGCACCTTTCTGAAAAAGAAGGCGATCCATTAGAGCTTAGATATCAATTCAGATACTACCAAGATCAAGACCCTCACTTCATTGAGAAATATGGATCTGGTTCAAACTATCAAGCAAGAGTTTATTTTGGTAAGAAGCTTTTGGGTGGACTCTACATCAGCCGTTGGAACAGCTACTTAAGATACAAAAAATACCAGCTTAATGAATACGCCGGTGATAGAAGTCGAAACTATGAGCTACGAGCAAGAGTCGCTCCAACTTATAGATTCAAATACGGTTATGATTTAGGTTTAACATTTACCTATAATCATATTTTTCAAAATGATAATGCTCACGATGAGAATGTAGCCGTTGACCTCTCTCTTAGAAAACAAATCGATCGCCAAATGGCTGCGATGCTAAGAGTTGGATACCCATGGTTAGGCAAAAACGAAAGAGGCGTACTTTCAGAAAATACAGTTGCACATAAAGATATTCAGTATGCTCTTAATTTCCAGGTTAATGTTTTTTAATCTTGATAAGGGCGATAAACACAACGGAATCCTACGTCTTTGAATGTCATATCATCATAAGCTGAAAAGCTAATGGCAAAAGCGCCTGCGTAAATTCCCGTTTTATAACTTCCTCCGCGAAGAGTAGCTCCTCCAGTTCCACCCTCGAACTGACCTAGGCCATAATCCGAATTATAGTTTGCCGTTGCAACACTAGCTGGGTTTCCTGGTGAATAGTAAATTTCGTCTAGGTCACTATCACCATCTGGTTCAATATCGCACATCTCTTGACTGCCATATTCACTCCAAGAATCATTACAGTCCTCAGGTCCAATTTGCACATCGTCTTGATCTTCACTCCCAAAATCAACCCACTCAGATAGATTTCCAGCGAAATCCCAAATATTTTGTCCGTTTGAAAGAGTTAGTTTCGCAGTAAGCGCAGTTCCTGTTCGATCCGCCTCGGCTCTTCCATCGACATCCCGAAGACCACTGCTATCAGTTAATTTATATCCACAGCTATCATCAATTCCAACATTTCCTCTAAACATGCAACCAGATCCAACAATCCCACTATCCCAATTGCTGGCCACTGCTTCAACATTTCGAGCGATAGTCATCCACTCATAGATGTTTATAAGGTCATAACCTTCTCCTAAAGAGCGACATTCGTCTTTAGCTGTTTGCATATCTAATCTTCGCCAAGGTCTGTACACTGAACCAGATGATCCCTCATAACTTCCTGGCTTAAAAAAAGAAGTTCCCCAATTTTCAGTGGAACAACTATACTCATTACAACCGTAGCTGTTGAGACCATAAACATCACTTGAATTTGCAAGTCCATAACTTGGAATATCGTACCAAGGTTTAGCCTCAAATTGCATTACGCAAAAATCGTTGGCCACATACTCATTACCCGAATCAGCCGGTACTTTTATATAACCATCCGGACACTCTAGAAATTCATAATCTAGAGCTGTTGTCGTACAGTCTGAGTCAACTCCATTTACATTGGTCGTTTTGGCGTAAAACTCATAAGAGCCAAAGCTTGTAAGTTCATCAACTTTTACATCTGCCACCGTGTTTTCTGTCGTTGCACTTCCTACTAAGTTAGCATCACTACAAGCTGAGTCAGTATAAATCTTCACAGTATCGCTTGGACGAAGATTGGTAACTTGAATATAGGGATTTTTTCTTATGTCGTATGCATAAGTAAAATTATCGTCATTGTAATTTAAAGTAATTGTTGGTGTATCAGGCTGACTATTAGTTGTAATTGTCACAGATTTTTCATTTGAGTCAATCAGCGAATCATCATCTTTCATCCTCACAAGAAAACTATAAGACTGTCCACTTTTTAGCTTCGTTGCAGAGTAATAGGATGCAGGAGCTTCAACCCGATCAATAAGTTGGATGATTCCGTCAGTTACATCATAGATATAGTATTCTTGAGCATCATCACTATCAGTCCAATATAAAAGTGCAGAAGTATCTGTCACAGAAGTTATTCCGCTAAGACCATTGAAGCTTTTGCTAGAGGAAAATACCGCACTAGTTTCTCCTTCAACATACGCAGAAGTTGGATATTCATCGTAGTCTTTAGTCTCGCAACTAACGATCGAAATTAAGAATAGGCCTAGAATGAAAACTTTCATTAACTATATTATCGATCAAATCGGGCCAATTCTTTAGTAAATAACTCAGGATCTAGCGAAAAAATTAGATTTTAATCACGGTAAATACATGAAATTCTATTAAACCCTAGAACTTGGTCTCGAAAAATTGCCGAATATCTTCTCAGGCTTCTAATTTCAGTATCTGCCCATATATCAATCTCCAGTGAGCGACCTGCACTAGAAAACCTTAAGGTTGAACTTCTAGAGTTCACTTTAAACATTGTGAATTGATCTCTTATCCGACGACCGTTTTGGTCACGATAATTAAGTACCACACGAGTATTTGAAGTATTGCTTCCCCAGTAATTTAACCCAAGATCAATCCCACTTCCGGTGCATTCTATTCGATCAATAGCGAAGACTGTAGGTGATAAAAATAGCAAGGCTAAGAGCTTGAATTTCATAATAATTCCTTTTTTTCATTCTCCAAAATTTAATTGAACCTGACAAATCTTCCGATCAGCTTTCCGTGACAGATTCAGAACTAAAAGAATGGACATTCAAAGTATCGAAACTTCTCTATGAAAAGATCTATGATGATCCGTGGTTTAGTAAATTATTTCGCAATATCGACCAAGAAATCATTACTTCTCAGCAATCAGACTTTATGACGGGTGCTCTCGGAGGACCAAAGAATTTTTGCGGAAGAATGCCTAAAGATGCACACCCTCAAATTTGGATCGATGAAGATATTTGGGAATACAGAGAAAATATCCTCAAACAATCTTTTGAAGAACTAAAAGTACCGATGGCGATTCAAGAGAAATGGTTAAAAATAGACAATGCTTTTAAACATGCCATTATTAACAAAGCAGGCCCTGAGGAGTGCTTTGGTCGGTATAAAACTGAGGAAATCATATATGAACCAATGCCAGCACACTTAAAAGCTAAAAAAGCAGCTTAAGATTCCTTAACCCCCTCCAAGTCTATATTAAAAACAATTTAACACTTTCATTTTTACCCGTTTTATAGGCTTTTTTTTTAAACTTTTTCTCTCAAACTCCGAAAACAATATGAACCGTATAATTTTGGGAATCTAAATAATTTAGGAACTATTTATGAACAAACTAAAAGGCTTATCTCTAAACTGGAAACTCTTGCTAAGTAATATATCCCTATTACTTACGCTAGGACTTGTTCTATTGTTTCAATTCAACTCCTCGCTTAATCAGCAGCAGTTCGAAATAAGAAAGGGATTTAAGAGTAACTCAACGAAACTCTCAAATAACCTTACTCAAAACTTCTATGCGCTTTATCATAATGCTCAGGTCTTCGCTAAGAACGAAAGCATGCAGACGAATGACTTTGGAAAGCTAAATTTCTACTTTAATGAAGTCGTGAGTCTCTACCCTGTTTACGATTTTCTTTTGTTAGTTGATATGCAAGGTAACTACATCGCTTCTAATAGTCTTTCTGGAGATGGCAAACAATTAAATATTGAAGGACTTAAAGCGACTAACTTTGCGAGTGAAAACTGGTTCAAAGCTGTTAAAGAAGGAAACCTTACAGAGAATTATACGAAAAAACTGTATGGGTCGTTTTTTGGAAAATTAGAGAACTCTTCTATCGCCAAGTCCTTACATGGGGCAGAGAAAAAAGGTTTCCCAATCGCTTCTGCTGTACAAAGTGAATTTGGTGAAGCAAAAGCGGTTCTAGTTACTTTTGCCAATGTTGCTTGGGTTCAAAATGAAGTAGCAGCACTTCAACATGCAATGGAAAAAGAAGGAAATGCTGGCAGTATTATTAGGATTGTACAAAATGATTCAGATATAGTTTTTAGTAATGAAAAAGAAGTTGCACCACTAGCAAGTGTTGCAAGTGTTAAGTTTCATGACTCTAAAGAACTAGTTGAAGATAACTATAATATCTCTCATTGGTGGATTGCTCCGGAGCCACTTGTTTCAGCAGAAAAAGTTGATAATGCTAAATTTGTTGAGACTCTTAATTGGCGTGTTTATGTTGAACTAGACTCTAAAAATGCTTTCGCGGGAATCAATACCTCAAAGCAAATTTTTGGTCTAAGTTTTATTATCTCTTTAATTCTTGCCGGAGTTATTGGGTTTTTCTTAAGTAAAGTTCTTTCCGGTCAAATGGTAAGCGCGTCTGAACTTGTAACTCAAGGTTCAAGTCAAGTTGCCAAAGCATCGGATGATATTCTGACTCAAACAAAGCTTTTATCTGAGTCGACTAGCTTACAAGCATCCAATCTACACGAAACAGCTTCTTCTTTGAACGAGATTTCTGCGATGGTCAATAAGAGTGCTTCTCACTCTCAAAACTCGAGGGAACTATCTTCTCAAAGTAGAGATTCTGCACAAACAGGAATGAAAACAGTTCAACAGATGTTGAATGCTATTGATGAGATAGCACAAGCTAACTCTGAAATTATTGAACAGATGAATAACAATTCACGTGAAATGAAAGAAATAACGAATGTAATCCGTGAGATTGAAGAGAAAACAAAAGTCATAAACGACATCGTTTTCCAAACAAAACTCCTCTCTTTCAACGCTTCAGTTGAAGCAGCTAGAGCTGGTGAACATGGTAAAGGTTTCTCAGTTGTTGCTGAAGAAGTTGGTACCCTTGCAAAAAGTTCGGGTGAAGCAGCACACGAAATTGAAGAGATGCTATCTAAACAAATCGATCGAGTTAACACTGTTATCGAAGAGACTCAATCTAAGATCGACACCCTAGTAAGAAGAGGTTCGGATAAGGTTGAAATTGGAAAGCAAGTTTCCCAGGAGTGTCGTTCGGCCTTAGAACAAATTCTAGAGAAGTCTTCCAACCTTGATGCCGCTATCGAAGAGATTGCGGCGGCAAGTATTGAGCAGTCTCAAGGTATTCAAGAAATCTCAAGGGCCATGGATCAATTAGATGACACTACTAGAAGAAACTCATTGATTGCTCAGGAAGTTTCTAAAGAAACTGAAATACTAAACACGCAATCTGATAAATTAAAAAGTGTATCGAAGGTACTGAACGAATTAGTTTACGGTGAGAAAAGTTTTAATTCACCTGGAATTGCAAAACTGAAGAAAACTTCAGCGAAACCTCAAAAAGAAAAACTGGCTGAGGTCATAGAGATCAAACCAGAAAAAACTGAAGTGAAACAACAACCGCAACCAGCTCCAGAAGCACCTGTAAAGAAAGTTTCTGGTGGTGAAGATTTTTCAACTTCGTCAGAAGATGATTGGGAAGACTTATAAGTCTTCCCTCTTATAACCTACCAGACCAATCGATCTATAGCCTTTGTATAATAAAACAAAACTTAATAATTCTCTTAATCCCCTCTAGCAATTGACAATAATCAAAATTCAACAAGAATAGTTCTATAAAACAGATTTGTTTTTCATAATAAGGAAAGGAGTATCCTAATGAAAAAATTATGCCTAACGGTGTTGGTGCTAGCTTCCTTCTCTGCAATAGCAGGACCGAAGGAAGACTTCATGGCTGAAGTTAAAAAACAATGTAAAAAAGATGATGCTGCTGCTGCAACTTTAGCAACTGGAGGTCGTCAAGGTAATGTTATGAGATGGAAGACTTGTACTTCTGCGACAGTAACAGTTGGTGACTGTACTTTAACTTGTACAGATAGTTCATCAAAAATCGGTGGTTAATTTAAGTTATTAAAATAAAGGAATATGAGATGAAAAAATTACTAACGACAACAACTATGTCTATGCTTGTAGTTGCTGGTGCTCAAGCTCAGACTCTAGAAGAAAGAGTTGAAGCATTAGAGTATAAAAGCTACGAAAACTTCTTAAAAGTTTCTGGTGAACTAGAAATGAGATTTGATTCTGTAAATAGAAACAATAAAGAAGGATATACTTATATCACTGATGCAACTGCATACGGTACAGATTTTGGAACAGCAGCAGCATCTTCTGCAACAGCGACCTTCCTAGGAACTGAGTGTGGTGAAAACTGGACAACAAACAATTCAAAAGACGGTTGTGTTACTTTAGGTGATGATCAAAAAGACAATGCAACTTACGCTAGAATGTTTATGAACTTAAATATTGAGTCTAACCCTTCTAATAGATTAACTTTCTTCGGAAGACTTTCAATGGCGAAATATTTATCTGAAATTTCTGCAACAGGAACAAGACCAAATGAAGCAGCTTTCAGTGATCTATCAGCTGGTGCTAATGCTGATAGAGCAAACCTTTGGGTAGAAAGAGCATTTGCAAACTATAAGATGAATGACACGACTACTCTTACTTTTGGTCGTCTACCGACCATCGACGGTGCACCTCTTCACCACCACAGAAATCAACCAATGACTGGAAGTTATCCAATCATGGCGTTCTCTGCAAGTTTTGACGGTATTGCTGTTACAAAAAACATCGGTCAATCACATGTAGCAAGAGTTATCTACTCTCCATTCTCAACTCCGAACTACAGCGATAGTATTTCGAAGCAAACAAACTCTGATGGTGATAGAGTTCCAAGACTTGCTGACGCATTTGCAGCGATGTATGAGTACAATACGCAAGTTTCTTTCGCTAGAAAACTACACGTAATTGCTATGCATAACTCAATTGGTTCTATGCCAATCGCAGGTACAAACCTGACACTAGGTCTTCAAAGAACTTCTTTCTATGCTGAACTTCTTGGTATTGCTGGTTCTAATTTTTCAGTTGCAGTTCACGGGATGAGCTCAACTACTCAATCTGATGGATCTGTTATCGGTCTTACAGGATCAGGTGGTTGGTTAACAACTGAAGATGATGATAAAAATACTGGATCAGCATCTGGTGCATTAGTTAAGTACAATTTTGATTCTGGATTTATGAAAGGATCTTCTCTTGGGGTTGAATTCTTTACTGGTTCAAAAGGAGCTTTCCTTTACGATTCAGCTAATAACGATCCTGTATCAATGTATACAACTTATGGTTCTGCTTACAGAGTTTTCTATGCGAAAGACTTCGAAGGTGGACTTAAGTGGATCGCTCAATACATGAATCAACAACAAGATTACACTTACGCTTACGTAGGTCTAATCGGTGATGAAATTGAGATCGACAGAAACACTAGTTTTGTATCTACTAGCTTGATTGCAAATTTTTAATAATTTGCTTTGAGAGAAAAAAACTAATTGGGGAGACTTGAGTCTCCCCTTTTTTATTTTGTCGCGTCTATTTCATGACAAATTTTCTGTTCTTCATTTTTGGCTTTAAGCTGCATTCTTATAATATTGGCCCCAAGAACATCAGAGAATTCTTCGATCTCAATATACTTATTTTTGCAATTTGAAATTGCTGAAACGAGATCTCTCTTAATGAGAAAGGTCTTGATGACAGCATCTTTACTAGTTAATGAGGCAGCTCTTAACTTTATAACTGCTCCCTCCTCAAAACTTGAAGTTTCATAAACCAAATCAATTTTTTGCTTTAATTTGCCCGCAGACTTGAAGACAGGTCTTGCTTGTCAGTATCATTTTTATTGGCAAAACTACTGGCTGGTAAACAGGTGTATAATAAAAGGCCACCTCAAATTGAGATGGCCCCATATAAAACAGATCTGAATTTTTTAACGGCTTATTTTACAGACCTTACTTTTTTAGATCAAATCGATCAGCTCTCATAACTTTCGTCCAAGCTGCAACGAAGTCTTTGATCATTTTGGCCTGGCCATCATCAGCACCGTAAACTTCTGCAACTGCTCTTAGTTCCGAGTGAGAACCAAAGATCAAGTCAACAGTTGTTCCTGACCATTTTAGCTTACCAGTCTTTCTATCATAACCATTGTAAACACCATCTTCTTTTTCTGATTTTTTCCACTCAGTCGACATACTAAGTAGGTTTACAAAAAAGTCATTGCTAAGAGTTCCCACTCTATCTGTAAAAATCCCATGCTTAGAGTCACCAGTATTTGCACCAAGAGCTCTCATTCCACCAATTAGGACAGTTAATTCAGGAACAGTTAGCCCAAGAAGGTTTGCTTTATCTACCATTGATTGTGCTGGAGACATATAAGCCTCTTTCTTATCATAATAGTTTCTAAATGGATCTGCCTTAGGCTCTAAATAGCTGAATGACTCCACATCAGTTTGCTCTTGAGTTGCATCAACTCTTCCAAGCTTAACAGGGACATCTGTTCTTACACCTGCTCTACCTGCTGCGCGATCAATTGCCGCTGCTCCAGCAATCACAATTGTGTCTGCAAGTGAAACATTGCTACCATTTGCTTTATTGAAATCTTTTTGGATTTCCTCGAGCTTCGTTAAAACTTTTGTTAACTCTGATGGATTGTTTACTTCCCAATCTTTTTGAGGAGCTAAACGAACTCTTGCACCATTTGCTCCCCCTCTCATATCAGTTGCTCTGTAGGTAGAAGCTGAAGCCCATGCTGTTCTTACTAATTCTTGAACTGTTAAGTCTGAGGCTAAAATTTTCTTTTGTAATTGCCTTACTTGAGCTTGAGAGATCAACTTACCTGTTCTTTTTGGAAGAGGATCTTGCCATAAAAGAGAAGCTTTTGGAGACTCTTTTCCTACGTATCGAGCTTGAGGTCCCATATCTCTGTGAGTTAGTTTAAACCATGCTCTTGCGAACGCATCTTCAAACTCTTTAGGATTTTTTAACCATCTCTGAGTAATTTTTCCGTAAACAGGATCTTTTTTCAGAGCTAAGTCTGTTGTAAACATAATAGGTGTATTTTTCTTTCTTTTGATATGCGCATCAGGAACAATCTTTGCAGATTCTGCATCTTTAGGAATCCACTGCGTAGCTCCTGCAGGACTTTTTGATTGAACCCATTCATATTTGTAAAGGTTCTCAAGATATTGCATAGTCCACATAGTTGGAGCCGCTGACCAAGCGCCCTCAAGACCAGACGTTATTGTGTCTTCGGAATGACCTTTTCCACATTTATTTTTCCAGCCTAATCCTTGTTGCTCAATAGTAGCTCCAGCAGGCTCTGCACCTAAACACTCTTCAGGTTTATGAGCTCCGTGAGCTTTACCAAATGTGTGTCCCCCGGCGATTAGCGCTGCAGTTTCTTCATCATCCATTGCCATTCTTCCGAAATTCTCACGAATATCTTGAGCAGCTAATAAAGGGTCAGGTACTCCATTAGGACCTTCTGGGTTTACATAGATTAACCCCATGCGTGTTGCACCTAAAGGCTTATCAAGTTTTCTTTTCCCTTTATGATTATGCCTATTACTTCCAAGCATTACAGCTTCAGGACCCCAGTAAACCAAGTCAGGTTCCCAATCATCAGTTCTTCCACCTGCAAAGCCAAAAGTTTTAAATCCCATTGATTCAAGAGAAACGTTTCCAGTAAGGACCATTAAATCCGCCCAAGAAATGTTTTTTCCATACTTCTTTTTGATCGGCCATAAAAGACGTCTAGCTTTATCTAGGTTTGCGTTGTCAGGCCAGCTATTTTGAGGTTCTAATCTAAGCTGTCCACCAGCGGCACCACCTCTACCATCGGTTACTCTGTAAGTTCCAGAACTATGCCATGCCATACGAATAAAAAATGGTCCATAATGTCCCCAATCCGCTGGCCACCAGTCTTGTGAAGTGGTCAAAGTTTTCTTGATGTCTTCTTTTACTGCATCTAAATCTAATTTTGAAAATGCTTTTGCATAATCAAATTTCTCTCCAAATGGATTTGATTCCACAGAATGTTGTCTAATTGGAGAGAGGTCTAATCTCTCTGGCCACCAAAATGACACAGGTCTTGGCTCACCTTTAGCGTACTGCTTCTTATGAGCATCTGACATATCTTTATGTCCAGATGCACATCCAACCGTCAACGCAAAAGCAAGTAACATACTACTTGATAGCTTTTGTTTAAACATAGCTTCCCCTTATCTAAGTTTATTTTTGTAGATAAAAGTTACGATGTTAGTAAGTTTTTCTCAAATAGAATTTTCCGATGAGGCGATAAAGTTTTTCTATAGCTAGACAAAAACTTGATCAATTTAGTATATGGTGACAGATATCAGAATTCTAGTGTAGACCGCACAATACCTGATGATCCATCTTGGGAAATTTTAAAGTCAATTCCAGCATGGCGACAAAAGATCTTAGCTATAAACATTCCAAGACCCAATGAGACTTCATTGACGGTATCTTCGGTACTCTGCTGATGCACAACTTCATTAAGCTTCTTAAACCTTTCCGGATTTATTTCAGACGACTTATTTTCAATCGTTAATTTATTTTTTTCAAAAATAATACACACTGCTTCCCCCTTAGGAGAAAACTTGACTGCATTAATAAACAAATTCGCAATGATATGATTTTGCAGAATACTTTTATCTGTTTTTACCATTACATAATCATTCGGATCAACTTTTACCTCAATCTTTACTCCATGCTCCGAAATTTTCTTACTATAAACGTCACATAGGTTGGTAAAAATATCATGGAATTCAATCTTCTTTTCAGGATAGTTTTGCTTATTTCCTTTCAATATTTCTCTAATTGTTTTGATAATATCTGAAGTATTATTCTGGGCCTTTTGTAATTTTGAAATTAAATCCTCATTATAAGATTTCCCTGACACTAAATTTTGTAACCCAAGTTGAACCACAAAGACCGGATTGGATAAATCGTGAACAAGTGTTCTTAACAAGTTACTTTCACTTTTAATATCGATATACTTTTTCAACGTTTCCTCGCGACTTTTTGAATAACGATAAAAAAACAAACCTAACAGCAAGATAATTAAAATGCGGTAGACACCTTGTTGAATAAAAAGACTGCTTTGTGCTTCTATCTCGCTTGAGAGATTAAAAGTAAATATAACATCTCTCCCCACAAACTTGGATCGATACTCAACCATATGGGATTTATCACTACCATCTTTAATTGAATTGAAGTAATAGCGATCAGAATTAACATCTAATAGTGAGAATCCCTCAGCTGAGAGTAAACTCATATTCTCAATTTCACTAAAAAGAGTTTTGGCCAATATGACAACGTTAATCCACCCTCTCTGTCCATTCTTATATTTAAAAGGTGCATAAAAAATAACAGCTTCTCCACCTTGATAAATTTTTATCGGTGGTAAATAAGTCACCCTATCAAGGGATGGGTCGTTTTTAAAAAAATCAGAAACCATATGATCTGGATGATCTACCAATTTCTTGTTGAGAGCTGCTTTATTGCGTTCGTAAGGATTGACATGTTTAATTGTAAAGGACTCATCGACAAAATTAAAAGCGTAAATACTTTTAAATTCAGAAAGAATCATATCCCCTAAAAATTGATAGTAGCTTCTTTCATATTGTTCTTTCTCTTCAAGTGCCTGCTTTAAGACGAGAATCACTCGAGTGTAATCATCTAAGGTCTGTTGTAGCCTCTTACTCTCTGACTCAAAAACAGTCTTTGTTTTGTTTTCGAGAACTTCTATACTTTGCTGATAATGAACCCAATGAAAGGAAAAACCAATCGCCAAGAGTAGTACGACAAGTAAAAATGTTTGAATTTTATGATTCATAGATTTTTTCATTCTGCGACTAACTTCCTTTCTAATTCTTCTTCCACAATAGAGACAGAACTTTCACTTTCGTTAGCCTCAACCAATTGAGTTGCAACTTCGGTAGTGCCGATTAGAATTCTTTTATCATCAAGTATATAGATCATGCCGTCAAAACTTAAGAAATCTTTAGGAGTTCCTATTAAGATGTTTTTAATCTCTCTAACTTTTTCTGTTTTATTCCTGTCGGCTCGACCATCAATATCCGCCGAAAGCTTAAAAACCTTTATCCAATTCTCGTTTGAAGATAGAACAACTAGTTCTTGATCAATAACGCGAAAATTGGTTGCCGTATTAAGTTCTAAATTCACCAACCTTCTTTTGGGTACGTTATTTCCAGCGACACTAATATCAAATGCCAATATTTCTGCACGACCATCTCTTTCATTGAGAACATGTATAAGGTTCTCTGACTCATTAATTCTTATCGCAATGATATTTTGAAGATAAGTTTTGTCACCACCAATAAAAAAGCTATTTTTATTTTCTATCAAAATAAGATTTGCTACCCCGTAAACACTATACTCTCCTAGAGTTTCTCGTTGATAGCTATTGGCATTTTCTTTAATAAGGTCCGCGCAAAAAGCAGGTATCTTAACTGGATTACCTTTTTGCGATCCAAAGTTCTTAGCGGCACCTATACATAATTCTATATTAACTTCAGAGCTACTAGCCGCGTTTATAAATATTAGTATCCAACAGAGTATGAATTTCATTATCTTGTTCCTTCCAAAGTTAAATCAACATCTGCGACACCCGTATCAGTTGCTGTGGCAGTACCAGTCTTTAGGCCAGCTGGGTCAATATCCAAATACTGAATATGCACGGTACAACTATCATTTTTTGCAATAACAAAACCTGAGCAATTATCAGTTACAAGCGAATAAACTCCACTCGCGGTATCAGTAATTGAGACATTGAAACTAGCTGTTGTTGGTCCGCTACCTATATTTTTAACCGTAAAACTCACAGTGACGTTTGTTCCTGGATCACCATAGTCATAACTAGAAATAACAGAACTAGACTCTTCCCATTCAAAATCAGGTATACCATCACTATTAATTAAAACATCACTTAAATCTGGCGCTGAAAAACTTAAATTTGAAATCGAGTTGCCATTTAAATCCATAATTGTTCCGGTATTTAAATCTAGTGAGCTATTTAAATTTATCCCATCATCATCAACTTCACTTCCCACGACGTAGGTACATGTTGTTGAGGTTGCACTTGCAGATTGACAGTTGGCATACATACTTGCTCCACCGACATTTAGCACAAGCCTCGTTCCAGAAGTAATATTAACGGTCTCACTAAAATTAACAACAAAATCAATAGTGTCTCCATTATCATATCGGCCGGTAGCAGTTGTTGTGACGCTTGTTATGAATGGTAAAACGGATTCTTTAAGCGCAGTCTTCTGAGTAGCAGTACCAATATTTGAAACAGCATCAGTTTGAGTTGCATTAAACTCAATAGCAGAATCATCCGAAAGCCCAGCTAAGTTTACTGTATCACTCCAAGCACTACCAGAACAACTCGTAGTCCCGGAGATATCACTTCCACCACTTGGGGAGTGGATTAAATAAGAAACACTTCCCTCACTATCTTCGCAACTACCACTCACGAGATACGCTGTCTCATTTCCGGTGTATATAGTTACAGTTGAATTGATGCTCACAATAGGGGCAATAGTATCCTTCAAAACTGTCAATTGAGCTGCTGTACCAAGGTTCCCAGCGGAATCAGTCTGACTTGCATCAAACTCAATCGCAACATCATCGTTTAGACCTGACATAGTGAGAGCACTAACACTCCAAGAACCTCCGCCACAAGTCGCCGTACCGGAGATATCACTTCCTCCACTTGGAGAATGGATAGAGTAAGACACATCTCCATCGCTAAGAGAGCACGAACCAGAAAAAGAGTAACTGCTACTATTACTTATCGATATGATGCTCAGACTATTAATACTTAAACTTGGAGCGATAATATCTTTTATCGCCAACCTCTGCACAGCACTTCCAATATTTCCAAATGAATCTGTCTGACTTGCATCAAAAGTTATTCCGCTATCATCGTTCAGCCCTGCAAGGCTAATTCCTCCACTCGACCAACTGCCGCCTGAACAAGCAACTGCCCCTGTCACATCACTTACACCACTTGGTGAATGAATTGTATAAGAAACGTTGCCATCTCCATTAGAACAAGTTCCTGTCACTGCATAAGCAGCATAGTTAATAGAGTTTACAGTACTTGGGATATTGATTGAAACGAGAGGTACCGCTGTATCTTTTATTGCCGTCAGTTGAGTGGCCGCTCCTGTATTTCCTGCGCTATCAGTTTGAGTTGCATTAAATGTCACAGTACTATCATCAGAAAGTCCCGAAAGATTTAAAGCATTCGCACTCCAAGTAGAACTTGAACATGAGACATTTCCCGTCACATCACTTCCGCCACTTGGGGAGTGAATAGTGTAAGAAACATTTCCATCCCCAGTACTGCAACTTCCACTGATGGAATAAGACGATTCGTTTGAAGAAGAAATTGTACTTACAGCAGAAATCGAAAGTACAGGTGCTGCCGTATCTTTTACTGCTGTCATTTGGGTCGCCCCGCCTGTATTTCCCGCACTATCAGTTTGAGTCGCATTAAACGTAACTGCACTATCATCAGAAAGTCCTGAAAGATTTAAAGCACTAATACTCCAAGTAGAGCTTGAACAAGCTACACTTCCAGTCACATCACTTCCACCACTTGGTGAGTGAATTACGTAAGAGACATTTTCATCTCCTGAACTACAGTTTCCGCTAATTGCGTAGGATGATGCATTTGAAGAAGAGATTGTGCTAACCGCATTAATAGAAAGCACTGGAGAGATAGTATCTTTAATTATTGTAATTTGAGTCGCCGTTCCTGTGTTTCCTGCGCTATCCGTTTGAGTTGCATTAAATGTCACTGCACTATCATCAGAAAGTCCCGAAAGATTTAAAGCACTCGCACTCCAAGTAGAACTTGAACACGACACACTTCCCGTCACATCACTCCCGCCACTTGGTGAGTGAATAGTATAAGAAACATTTCCATCTCCTGAACTACAGCTTCCACTGATGGAATAAGACGATTCGTTTGAAGAAGAAATTGTACTTACAGCAGAAATCGAAACAACAGGTGCTGTTGCGTCTTTTATTGCCGTCACTTGGGTGGCAGCGCCGATATTTCCTGCACTATCAGTTTGAGTTGCATTAAATGTCACTGCACTATCATCAAATAGCCCTGAAAGATTTAAAGCACTTGCACTCCAAGTAGAGCTGGAACAAACTACACTTCCGGTCACATCACTTCCACCGCTTGGGGAGTGAATTGCATATGATACATTTCCATCTCCTGAACTACAGCTTCCGCTAATTGAATAAGAAGATTCATTCGAAGAAGAAATTGTACTTACAGCAGAAATCGAAAGTACAGGTGCTGTAGTATCTTTAACTGCAGTCATCTGGGCGGCAGCGCCTGTATTCCCTGCACTATCAGTTTGAGTTGCATTGAATGTCACAGCTATATCATCAGAAAGTCCCGAAAGATTTAAAGCACTAGCACTCCAAGTAGAGCTGGAACAAGCTACACTACCGGTCACATTACTGCCACCACTTGGGGAGTGAATTATATAGGAGACGTTACCATCCCCATTGCTACAAGTTCCACTAATCGAATAGGATGATACGTTTAATGAAGAAATTGTACTTACCGCGTTGATTGAGAGAACAGGTGCAGTTGTATCCTTAACCGCCGTTAACTGGCCGGCAGCTCCAGTGTTTCCTGCACCATCAGTTTGAGTTGCGTTGAATGTCAAAGCTATATCATCATTAAGTCCTGAGAGGTTCAAATTCGTCGCACTCCAAGAGGAGCTTGAACAAGCGACACTGCCTGTCACATCACTGCCGCCACTTGGTGAGTGAATCGAATAAGAGACATTCCCATCTCCACTGCTACAACTTCCACTGATTGAATAAGCCGAGACATTGGCTAGTGAGATGCCCGCCACAGCATTAAACGAAACAATCGGCGCGCTAGTATCTTTAATTGTAGTCAATTGGCTGGCGACTCCAGAGTTTCCAGCGCTATCTGTTTGGGTCGCATTAAACGTAATTGCACCATCATCTACCAGTCCCGAAAGGTTTAGTGCCGTCGCACTCCACGCTGAGCTGGAGCAAGCTACACTTCCGCTCACATCACTTCCACCACTTGGGGAGTGAATCGTATAAGAGACATTTCCATCCCCATCAGTACACCCTCCACCAAGAGAATAGCTTGTCACGTTTGATTGATTTATCACGCTAGGAGAAGTGATACTCAAAACAGGTGGAGCAGTATCTTTTTGAATTGTTAACTGAGTTGCACTTCCCAAGTTTCCTTGCGAATCTGTTTGACTAGCATCGAAACTGATTGAGGTATCGTCAACAAGACCTGAAAGATTAAGCCCCGTCGCGCTCCAACTTGAACTTGAACAAGCGACAGTTCCAGCGACATCACTTCCACCACTTGGAGAATGAACAACATAAGAAACATTTCCGTCTGTGCTTGTACAAGTACCACTAATAGAATAGGAAGATTGATTTAAACTTGAGATTACACTTAAAGCATTAATAGTAACAACTGGTGCCACAGTGTCTTTAGTCGCAGTTAACTGAGTGGCCGCAGCTGAATTACCTGCACCGTCTGTTTGACTCGCATTAAAACTTACCGCGCCATCATCATTTAGAGTCGAAAGATTTAAATTTGTTGTAGTCCAAGAACCACCGCTACAAGTTGCGAGCCCAGTTATATCCGCTCCTCCGCTTGGAGAATGTATTGTATAGGAAACACTGCCGTCCGTATTAGTACAACTACCTGAAAAAGAGTAAGATAAATAATTAGATAAATTTATAGTGGAAACTGGATTTATAGCAACCACCGGAGCGATAGTATCTTTAAGCGTGGTTTGTTCTGAAGCATTCCCTGTGTTACCTTGTCCATCAGTTTGAGAAGCATTAAAACTCACAGCCGAATCATCTGAAAGTCCAGAGAGATTTAGACCACTCACACTCCATGTTGAGCTTGAACAGCTTACGCTTCCCGTAACATCACTTCCTCCACTTGGAGAATGAACCACATAAGAAACACTTCCATCAGAGCTACTACAAGAGCCTCCAAATGAATAGCTTGATTGGTTACTTAAACTAATGACTGTCACAGCGTTTATCGTAACGACTGGAGCCTGGGTGTCCTTTGAAGTTGTTCTTTGTGAAGCATTTCCAATATTACCCGCGGAATCGGTCTGACTAACATCAAAGCTAATGGCGGCGTCATCATTTAAGCCAGAAAGATCAAGCCCGGCCAAAGACCAAGTCGTCCCACTACAAGAACTCGTTCCTGTTATATCACTCCCCCCACCAGGAGAATGAATAGTGTAGGAAATATTACCATCTCCACTGGTACATGTTCCTGATAAGCTATAATTCGAAACATTGCCAATATTAATAAGGCCCACAGGGTTGATCGTTACAACAGGCAATACTGTATCTTTTAAAACCGCTTTTTGAGTAGCAGAACCGAGGTTACCATTGTTATCAGTTTGAGAAGCATCAAATGTAATACTTGTATGATCACTAAGACCTGAAAGATTCTGAGAAGGAGCTGACCAGGTATTAGAATTACAACTTACACTTCCAGTAATATCACTTCCACCTGCCGGTGAGTGAATTGTGTAAGTCACATTTCCATCACCACTGGTACAGGTACCGTTTACATTATAAGAGGTATAATTCCCGTTATTGATTATAGTTGGATTATTTATCGAAACGGCTGGAGCAAGAGTATCCTTTACAGCTGTTAACTGAGTCGCTGTACCAACGTTCGCATTGCTATCAGTTTGAGAAGCATTAAAGCTAATTAGGAGATCATCATTTAATCCGGCTAAGTTTAAACTCGTAGCACTCCATACGCCACCAACATTACATATAACGTTACCACTAACATCACTCCCGCCACTCGGTGAATGAATTGTATAAGTGACGTTTCCATCACCCACAGTACAAGTTCCACTAATGCTATAATTGGATTCATTTGATATGTTTATCGTACTAACAGCATTAATAGTGACGATAGGATCGTTTGTATCTTTTAGTGCACTCACTTGAGAAGCATTTCCTGTATTTAGGGCAACGTCGGTTTGAGATGCATCAAATGTTATGGTCGCATGATCGCTTAGCCCTGATAAATCTATAGCAGAAACACTCCAAGCACTTCCTGAGCAGGCAGTACTTCCAGTTACATCACTGCCGCCCCCTGGAGAATGAATAGTATAAGAAATATTTCCATCACCACTCGTACAAGTTCCAGAGAAAGAATAACTGGCCATATTTGATGAATTTATGGTTACAGGTGAATTAATACTCAACACAGGAGCCGATGTGTCCTTTAGTGCATTTCTCTGAGAGGCTGAACCTAGATTACCGTTACTATCAGTTTGAGATGCATCGAAGCTCACGGCTAAATCATCAGACAAGCTTGAAAGATCAAGTGGGGAGAGACTCCAGTTCCCAATACTACAAGTAGTGGTTCCAACAATATCACCTCCACCACTCGGACTATGAATCGTATAAGAGACTAGGCCATCCCCATCGATACAAGTTCCAGAAATTGAATAGCTTGTGACATTGGACATATTGATTGTACTGACAGGATTTATTGTAACTACTGGAGCCTGTGTATCCTTTATTGCAGTTAACTGTGCGGATGCACCTAAGTTTGCAGCACTATCAGTTTGACTAGCATCAAAAGTTACGCCTGCGTGATCATTTAAGCTAACAAGGCTAATACTCCCACTCGTCCATAAACCGCCCGAACAAGAAACAGAATTACTGACACTACCACCCGCTGGACTAGAAATAGTATAGGTCGTATTTCCATCACCATCAGTACAAGTCCCAGAGATTGAATAGTTTGAGACGTTACTATTATTAATTGTCACAACAGAATTGATTGAGACTACCGGTAACACAACATCTTTTAGAGCTGTTTTTTGAGAAGCTGCACCCATATTCCCATAGCTATCAGTTTGAGTAGCATCAAAACTGATTGCACTGTCATTATTCAGGGAAGATAAGTCTAAACCTGAAACGGAAAAGCTTCCATTACAGCTTGTCGATCCTGTTATATCAGCTCCACCACTTGGACTATGTATCGTATAAGAAACAGCTCCATCTCCGTTAGTACAGCTTCCTGAAAAAGAATAAGACCCGCTATTATAGGAGTTGATAACCCCAGGATTCGTGATGACCAAAATAGGATCAAGAGTATCTTTTACCGCAGATCTCTGGGTTGCCGCTCCAATATTTCCAGCAGTATCCGTTTGAGTTGCATCAAAGGTGATCGCAGCATTGTCTGCGACTGAAGAAATATCTACGACTCCAGAGCTCCAAGTTCCACTTGAACAAGAGACATTAGACGACACGTCTACGCCTCCACTTGGACTTGAGATTGTGTAGCTAATATTGCCATCGCCATCGGTACAAGTTCCACTAATAGAATAACTTGAGACATTACTATTATTAACGGTAGAGACAGCATTCAGACTTACAACTGGTAGCACAATATCTTTCAGCGCTGTGACTTGAGACGCGGAACCAATATTTCCAGCACTATCAGTTTGAGTTGCATTAAAAGTAACTGCTAAGTCATCACTTAAACTTGAAAGATTTAAACTTGAAACATTCCAAGCTCCACCACTACAAGCAGAAGTTCCCGTCACATCACTCCCGCCACTTGGTGAATGAATTGTATAGGAAACACTCCCATCTCCGTTAGTACAAGTTCCCGAGAAACTATATGAAGTGTAGTTATATGAATTAATAGTTACAGGTGAATTAACAACAACGATTGGATCGGCTGTATCCTTTAAAGCGGTAAGAGTCGATGCATATCCAATATTCCCCCCAGCATCAGCTTGCTGAGCATTGAAAGTAATGGCAGCATTATCGGCAACACTACTCAAATTCAAAGGACCAGATGTCCAACTCCCGCCACTGCAGCTTACCGAACCTGTAACCGGTGTCCCTCCACTTGGGCTTGCAATAGTAAAATCAATATTATTGTCTCCACTGGTACAGCTTCCCGATATTGAGTAGCTCGTGACATTATCTTCATTTACAGTTGAAACGGCATTGATACTTACAACAGGAATAATCCCGTCTACTGTCGCATTTGGAAAGCTTAACGTCGTAAGTGTGATTGGTGAGCTTGAATTTCCATTTACATCAGTAATGGTCACTCCATTTAGGTTACTACTGAGAGTGATACCATTGGTATCTTCTTCGTTGGCAATAACCGTGTAGCGATAACTATGCTGATTAGAGTTATTACTTGAACTAAAAAAGTTTGCTACAGGTGAAGCCCCAGTTTCAGTTTCAAAACTTAGAGCGATACTTCCTCCGGTAGAGGAAACCACTTCGTTATAGTTCACAAGAATATTTATAGTTTCTCCAATGATATAAATATCACTTAACGTTTGAAGCGTATTACTAACGAAATAAGGTGCAACGGTATCTTTTCTCTTATTTTGCACAACCTGAGGAGCATTGTTTCCACCTCTATCAGAGTGATTAAAAACAAAACTAATATCGCTGGTTGTTGGAGTTAATGAGTCTATCAAACTTGATAAATCAACAGTCTGCGAGAAGCTGCCTCCAGAGCAAGGGATATTATAAGTAAGTGTATTGGAGTTCCTATCTGTAACCGTAACATCTACCGTTTCACTATACAGATACTCACTACAAGTTCCACTCAAAGTAATGGCATTTACATTTGCGATATTAATATCAGGTAAAGTACTTGCCGTGACGACAGGAACTAGAGCATCTACCAAGATACTTGGAAAGCTAGTGGTCGTTAAACTATTATAGGCCCTATTACCATTGGCATCGAAAACATTATTGGTTTGGATATTTGAATTTAAATTTAGACCGTTATTATCCTGGTTTCCATTAAAAAAAGTGTGTGAGAATACTAAAGTGTTGCTTCCACTGCCACTACTATAATCAAGTTGAGGTGATGAAGTCCAATTCACATTAAATGTTTGAAACCGAATATAGGGATTGGCTCCGCTGACATTTACGATATCATCATAAACCACGGAGACGGGCATCGTCTGTCCTATGTAATAGGTATTATAGCTTGGCGCAGGTGTGGAGACATTGGTTATGACCGGCTTAATCCCGTCAATATTTAAACTGGCCCAATGAGTAGAAGAAAGAGTGGTTGATGCGAGAGGATTTCCATTTAAATCGACGATACTTCCACCTTGTAAATCAATTGAGCTGGCATGATCAACTCCGTCAGTGTCTTCATCTCCATTACCGATATACCCATTGGGAATCGTATATCTAAAACGATAACGATTTGAGTTGTCTCCTGACTGGTAATTTGCAAAGGTATTACCCGCATTTTGCTCAGAATCAGAAAAAGTTAATTTAATTCTTGAACTATTTGCACCTGAGACAACTTCATTAAAATTGACGTCAAAGTTTATATTTTGCCCACATATTCTTGTGCCTGAATTAACTGATGTGTTACTGGTAATATAGGGTGCTACGGTATCCTTAAGCATTGAACCTGAAGCGGTTGTCGCTGAAACGCCTCCTCTATCGGTATGATCGACAGCAATTGTGAGATCGCTTGTAGTTGGAGTAGCGGAGTCAGCAAGAGTGGATAGGTTCATCGTGGTGGTGTATGTGCCACTTGTACAGGTGACATTTTTCGAAACACTTCCACCAAGTCGATCTGTTACAACGATACTAACAACTTCTGAATGTAGATATTCAGAACAATTACCACTAATCGGATAAGAATTTGCATTGGCAATAATTATATCAGCAGGTGTGTTCAGACTAACAGTTGGAACCACGGCATCAATGAAAAGTGAAGTGAAGTTTGTATGGGAAAGAGTACTTAGCGCTGCATTTCCATTTGCATCTTGTAAGTTATTACTAAGTAAGTTTCCTTCAAGTTGAATTCCATTCGAGTCTTTATTGCCAGAAATGAAAGTATGGTTAAACACAAAGCTATTTCCACCATCTCCACTAACATAGGTTACATCTCTTGAACCTGTTACTTGGTCGTTATAAACCGCCATCCTCAGATAGGGATTAGCTCCGGTGATCGATACATTATCATCAAAAGTAACAGTGAATGAAATCGTCTGACCGATGTAATAAGTATTATATGTTTTAGATGGCGAAGTAATGCTCACGATGCGCGGCTGAATCCCATCAACAAATACCCCTGAAAAAGATAGAGTACTCAAGGCAACGATGGCTTCGTTTCCATTCACGTCCCGAAGTGTATTGCCATTTAAATCAAGATTAGAATATAGTTCAATTCCATCATTATCCTCGTCCCCATTTCCACTGTAGCCGGACGGTACAGTGTAACGATAACTTAAAACAGAGCTTCCACTACCTCCTTGATAGTTTGCAAAGGTGGCTCCTGAATTCTTTTCTGAGTCACTAAATTTTAAATGCAGCCTAGACCCTGACCCAACAACATCTTCATTAAAACTCACGGTGAAGTCTAATGTATCTCCAACAACTCTAGTTCCTGTATTTGAATTAGCGTTTGCAATGACAAAAGGTCTAATCGTATCTTTAATGACAAATTGGGAAGTCGATTTGGTAATATTCCCAGCATAATCGTAGTGATTAGCGTAAATTTCAACATCAGCAACTGTATTATCCGCAGACTCGGCCACTGCAGTTAAATCCATAGACACTGAATATCTATTTGAATTATTACATGTCGTTGTCTTCGACACTCCACCAATCACCACATCTACATCCTGACCTTTATCAGTACAGGTTCCGCTGACAGAATAGTTTTCAAAATTTGCGTAAACAATACTACTTAAACTATCAAAAGTTGTTACCGGCGGATCAACATCAACAATCGCACCTGGAAAGTAAAATGAATCAAAACTTAGTTGTGGTAACTGTCCGATACGGTCTTCAATTTCAGCATCATTAAAATCCCATGGGGGGACAACTTCGATACCATCATCATCATATTCTCCAATCTCTGGAAGATATTTAAAACGCAGTTTTGCCGTTCCACTTCCACTAATATACTCAGCGTAGGCAGTTGCTCCACCAACGTCGAGCTTCATTTTTGGAGTTCCAGATTTCACGACAATCCATTGCGAAAATGTCACATCAATAAACATTGGTTCTTTGTAGCTGTAATGATCGTCCGCTATTTCGATTGCCACGATATGGGCGTCCCCATTTGCTTTAGCATTTGCTGTGTCATCTTGAGGCAGGCTAATTAAATTATTTTGCCTAGCGCCGCCCTGCTCTTCTCCGCAACTAAATAAAAAAAGAAGTATGAATGTCGAAAGAAAACCTTTGAGCATACTCACCTTTTCGGAGTCAGATTAACTTATTCTTAATCATTTTTAATAACTATTAAGAGTATCCTCCTTCCTTAAAATTTCATAAAAATCTAAATACTTAGCAGGGCATTCTCTAGAGTTTTTAAGAAAAAATTACCTATTTTATTGGCTTCACAAGTCATTGAAATCTCAGTCAAGCTTACTAATTGGCAGATAATTCCAATGAGAATATAAAGAATTTTGATTTATTAAAGTACAAACAAACTAATCAGTCTAAAAAAGGGCTAACAACCTATTAAGCATATGTAATTACAATAAAATTAAAATATTGCTAAAATTTACATATTGCTTTTTAGAATGATTGTTCTATATTGTACTTATGATTTATAGAATGATCATTCTATTTCTCCTTGTAGCTTGTGGTGAAACTCACTACTCCCCGTACCATGCTGAGGTTGCTAGGTTAGACCATAACCAAACCAATCTCAGCAAAGTCTTATCTATGCCGCAAAGCCAACATCTAACCAAAACAACTAGGTTTAGCTTTGCGGTTATATCCGATACTCATGACTATTATGATGGACTTGAAAAGCAGATTCGCTATATCAATAAAAATGCTGAACGATACGATTTTGTTATTGTGTCCGGAGACATGACTAATGTTGGATTGGCGAGCGAATTTAAAGCAACTAAGGATCGTCTCGATAAACTGAAAATTCCCTATCTAACAACTTCAGGAAATCATGACCTTCTTATTGATGGAAAGAAAATATACCAGAGGTTATTTGGGAAAGACACCTACTCGTTTATATACTTAAATACCAAATTTGTCCTCTACAACAATAATAATTGGGAAAGCGCATCTCACATTCCCGACATGAATTGGCTTGAACATGAATTGCAAAACAATGAATCAGAAAACTTAATTGTCATATCTCATGTTGCCCCTAATGACCCTGATCGTTTCAGTAAAACTGAAATTAAGCAGACGATAGAACTACTTAACCGATACCAAGTTAACTATTATATCAATGGCCATAATCATAATCCAGGAGAGGATAAACTAGGTGAAACAACTCACCTAACAGCAGGTGCTTCAAGCAAGGATGTTTTGTTAGAGCTCAATATCTTTGGGAGAAATATTTCGCATGCGTTTATTAATTTATAGCTTCATCGCTCTTTTAATATCAAATTATACCTTCGCTCAAGAAAATAATTTTATTCTTCAGTACGCTGGTGATATTGGTAAATACTCCGCAGGAATTGGAAAATCTTTGACTAAAAACTATCGTATTAGTCTTCACTATGGATTTGTCCCCCCGAACCAAATTCAAAATAAAATTGAGACTTATACTTTAAAAAATAGCTATTCGTTGTTCTTCTATAACTACAAAAAAATCGATTATATCCTCTACACAGGAGTCGCCCTTTATCATGTTCCAGGGGACAAATACAAAACCCAAGAAATTGGATCTATTCCTGATAACTATTATCGCCAAAGTTCAATTCGGGCCCAGCTCTTTATTGGCCATGAGTTTAGGTTAGAAGAAACCAACTCTATCTACCTAGAATCAGGAGTTAACGATATTTGGATCATTAATTCTATAAATAACGATTCAATAGACCTGAAAGATCATGTATCATTGGGGGTAGGTTATAATTATAGATTTTAATTTTAGCGACAGGTTTTGAGATGGTTTTAAAGGGACGCCCTAAAACATTCGACAATTACGATGCTCTAGAAAAGGCTCAAAAAATCTTTTGGGAAAAAGGTTTTGAAGGCACATCTATGTGTGAGCTCGTAAGTGGAATGGGTATTTCTCGCCAATCGCTCTACAATACCTTCGGTAATAAGCATGACTTATTTATTAGCTGTCTCGAATATTATATTCATGAATCAAGCAAAAAATTTCGAGACCTACTTACTTCTGATACAATAAGTGCAAAAGAAAAACTTAACCAGATAATTGAAATGGTTATTGATAACTACACTTGTCTCGAATCAAAAGGTTGTTTTGCAAGTTTTGCCATTCAAGAAATGGCGCAAAAAGATCCTGAAGTAAAAAGGCTTCTCGATGGAAAATTTGAAAGAAGCTACAAACAGATGCATGAATTTTTTGAGCAATCTTTAGAAAATGGAAAAATTTCTTCACAACTATCAGCCGAAGAACTGACTAATCTTTTTGACTCTATTTTAATAAGTGTTACTTCATTATGTAAGTTATCTAATCGAGACGATCAAATACGCAGCCTATTTGGAATATTTCTAAAACAAATTCAGTTTTCCTGATAAAACTAGGCTTCTTCTACCGGTAAAAAATAATAATAGCTGTACTCATCGAAATTTTCGAAGTTCTTAACTCCTTCGAAAAGCTCGTAATCATGCCCGTCACCTCTGATATAACCACTATTGCCTAACCAAAAACCATATATATAATCGATAGTTCGCCCTAAATTGTCAGAGTTAAGATCCATTTTAATTTTGAATTTGGCTATCTTCTGAGCAGGAAGAGTCACCTCTGTTCGTTCATTATTTTTACTGTTTGGGTTTACGACAAACTCTGCAGCAAGAAATTGGAGATTTTCCTCATCATAATTACCAGATGGACTTAAAGTAACTCCAGCATAATTTTGGGGAATGACCTCGTTTCGCTCCCCCAACAACTTCATCCATGTAGGATAAATTCCCTCACACATAGTATCAGCAGCATAAAAAGGAGATGGTA
>JAYZFM010000049.1:0-33846 GCA_036336775.1 Bdellovibrionota bacterium
GATGTTGTCTGGAAAATTTTCAAGGGAGGTTTTAGAAAGTCAAAATGAGGAATAGAATGATGGTGTTTTGAAGGTCATATTTGACCTGACAGACACTTGCTAAAAAGGAAGGACTGTCAGATCAAGTCGCAACTTTTACATTTTAATAAATTAGAAGCGGCATCAATCTATACGCCGTTAATAAAACATAAAAATTTTATTCAGCGCTATTCTAAACCATATACTAAACACAACTAGCTCATTTCCAATTGAGGGATGATTATTTCAAAAGTTGTATTTTTCTCATCTTGTAAATACCAAATACTCCCCTTAAGATCTCGTTCAATTGATTCCTTAACCAGACTTAAACCAACTCCTGCTCCCTCTTGCTCATTTCGTTTTTTTGTACTGAAGCCTTTTTCAAAAATTCTTGCGGCTACATAACCTTCGATACCTTTGCCTGAATCTTTCAATTGAATCACACAGTGATTTTTATCCACAATACAAGAAATTTTAATCCACCGATCACTTAGATTTTTATGTTCAATCTCATACAGAGAATTACTTATCATATTCACTAAAACTTGAAGTAGAGTGATCTCTTTCGTACTTATAGGATTATCACCTTGATTCTCAACAATTATTTCTATATTGGAATCTCGACACCGCCGACTAAATATTCTCACCAAGTCATCGACCATATCTTTCAATTCAAACTGATTGACGGGCTCATCTTTTTGATCGAAAAAGACCTTGCGATATCTCTCTGATATCTGAGTTAACTTACCAACACCTTGGTAACCATTTTGAATACTGCGCTTAAATATGTCTAAATCAAGCTCGTTAGTTTCTTCATATTTTTGAATTAATAAATCTATTGTCTCCAAACTGGTTGAGATAACTGTGGTAAAATTATTTAAATCATGAATTAAACTGCCGGCATGCTCCTCAAGCCTATATGCCTCATCCCGAGTGGTGGGAGAACTGCTTGTTTTTGCCTCATATGATTTTCGAACATCTAGAATCCTAAGAACCATTTCCACATCTGAGCTGCTAAATGGTTTTTTTATAAATCCATAAATATTTGATTTAAATGCACGCTCTATTTGCATTTGGTCATCCGTTGCTGAAACAAAAATGATAGGCACATCACATTCGCCTCGGATTCGTTCCGCAAAATCAACCCCATTGATTTCACCTGGAAGGTTTATATCCAGAAGAATTAAATCTGCATCGTTTGCACAACTCAAAATTTTCTTTGTATTGATTCTCGAAAACTCAGCGATAATATTGAAGCCTAACTTCTCTACGATCAACGCAATTTTTTTCCGAGTTACATTATCATCTTCGACTATAATAACTTTCTTTTTTCCGTAGAGTTTATTCAAGATTACCTTCCTAATTTAAATACTCTTTAACTCTACCCCATACCTACGTTGATATAAACACCTGTCGAGGGAATTTAGGTCCAACCAAGATGGTATAAATTTTTTCACTCACAACCAATCATATGATTCATTTTATTTATCTACATAAAACTTATAAAAATATCTCCGGAGGAATCAATGAACACAAAAACCCATCCTAAACACCTAATAATACATTCATATACTCAGAATATTTTAAATATTCTTATTCAGCACCGCAGAAGACCTAAAAAACATGAAGCATCCAGCGATTTCTCAATTCAGTACGATACAATTAAGAAATTTGTCGAAAGGAACAAAACCATTGAGTGTGTCCTGCCGGCATTTCCAGCAAAATCACCAAACCTTAATAAGGTCCTAGGTATTTCAACGGATAAAGCGGAGGAAATATCCCTCTATTTCCTTAATTTTTTATGTGAAAAAATTAAGACCGTTTATCCACCTGGAATGAGAATAATCCTATGTTCAGACGGTCGGGTCTTTAGTGATGTTTTAAATATTAGTGATCAAAATGTAAGCTCATACCAAAAAGAAATTGAAAGCTTCATAAAGCTCAAAAGCTTAGAAAATCTTGAAACTTACAATCTTGATTATATCTATCCGACTCAGGACTTCGATTCAATGCGATTTCTTCTCATGCAGAATTTTGCCGAATCAGTGGAGAAACTTGAAAATAGAATAAAAACACATCCCTCCACCAAAGAGCTTTACTGTGCGATGACAAGATTCATTTTTGAGGATTCCCTCACTCCAGATAATAAAATGACTAAGGCTCAATTACAAAAGAAGTCAAAGCACAAGGCCAAGTTAACAATCGTCAGAAGTAATGCTTGGAGTAAGCTTTTAGAACAAGAGTTTCCGAATGCCTTACGATTTTCAATACATCCACACCCGGCAGGTAGTAATAAATTTGGCATAAGACTAGTAGATAAAGAAAGTTGGCTCACACCTTGGCATGGAGTAGCGCTAGAAACAAAAGATGGTTTTAAATTAGTAAAAAAGGCTTACGCCATTGAAATAGGAGCTGAACTTATTTTTAGTCCAAATGGTAAACCAAGCCATTTTCAGGAGAAAAATTCATGAAAAACTTAATGCCTTTTGGAACACAAATCGAGCTTGACCTTCAAACAATAGACGATCAAATTTTGAAAGAGCTGAAGAACCTAGTTAAGCAACATAAACTGATCGTCATAAAAGGAAATGCCCTCCCAAAAACATCTTTGATTAAGTTTTCAAAGCTATGGGGCGAGGTAGTTCTTTGGCCATTTGGAGAAATTTTAGAACTTAAATATGATCCTACAGCTAAAGATCATATTTTTGATAATACTAGAATGCCTATGCATTGGGATGGTATGTACCGGGAAAATATACCCCATCTTCAAATTTTTCACTGTATCGAAAGTGAACAACACCAAGGCCGAACTATACTTACTAACACTAAAAAAATTCTGGAAGAACTTCCAACAAAAACAAAAGAAAGCTGGAAGCATATATCAGCACAATACTACCGAAAGGCCATAAATTATGAAGGACAAATTCAACAAAACCTAATTGAAAAACATCCTCTATACGACTACGAAGTTCTTCGTTATCAGGAGAATATTACTGACAAGAACTTCAAAAATCCAGCTGAAGCTATATTTCAAAATTCCTACGAAGGATTTCACGCAGAGATACTCGCTAAGCTTTATCACCCCGACTATTGCTATCGGCACACTTGGAAATCTGGTGATGTGGTTATCGCGGATAATTTCACCCTACTTCACGCAAGAGAAGGATATCAGAGTACTGAAAAACGCCATATTCAAAGGATACAAGTTCACAGCAAAGTTCCAGTTAAAAACCAGGCGATGAAGGAGTCACATGAAGCATATTGATCTCATGATAATTGGCGCAGGTCCTGTTGGCCTAATGAGTGCTTACCTCGCTCAGCAATCAGGATTAAGCTATCGGATTATTGATCGGAACACAGCTCCACTCAGTGTTGGACGTGCCGATGCTCTTAACGCGAGGACATTGCAATTGATGGAGATAGCTAAACTATTTGATGATGTCTACCCCCTAGGTCTCCCTTGCAATACAAGTTCCGTTTTTAAAAACGGTGAATTTCAAACACGAACATCTAAGTGGTGGGACGAGCTAGAAGGATGCTTTCATAAACACTTCCTAATGCTTGGGCAAGCGCATGTTGAAAAGATCCTAAATGAAAAAATTGAACATAAAGTGCAACGAAATACCGAGGTGCTCAATATAGAGGTCAATGAACACCAATGCCTTACAAAAATTAGTTCAGGAGAAGAAATCAGTTCCAAATATATTATAGGCTGTGACGGACCGAGGTCTTTTGTCCGTAAATTTTTTGACATTGGATTTAAGATTGAGCGACCACAAATAAACTGGATGGTCATTGATGCAGAACTAAGTACCAACCTTCCAAGAAAAAGTGAGATCATCGTTTTTCAAAGAGAAACTGCAGACATTGCTTGGATACCAAGAGAGGGTAAGCTCGATAGATTTTATATTCGCATGGATGAAAAAACGTTAAATACAGAGACAGCTCTTGAATTAATTAACAAAGCGACAGCACCTTACAGTGTCGAACTTAACAACATAGAATGGTCATCTGATTTTGAAGTAAAGGAATCAGTAGCACAAAATTTCCGCGCTCAGAGCAGGGTATTTTTAGCTGGTGACTCTTGTCATATTCATTCAGTGAACGGAGGACAAGGCCTAAACACCGGTATAGCTGATGCATTCAATTTAATCTGGAAACTAGCAACTAAAATTAAAGACGGTATTGATATTCTCGATACCTATGAAAGTGAAAGGAAACCTGTTGCGATGTCAGTTATTGATACTTCTGGAGAACTTGTGAGAAAAACTAAGTTTGCAAAAGATAAGCAGCATGCAGCTGATTACCTACAAATTCTGGAAAAACGCGCTGGAAATATAACTGGCATGGGAATCAGTTACCCTGGTTGTGAACGCTTTTGGGACTTCACTATTACTGACTTAAATAAAAGAAGCTATGAACTTTTAGATTATTCAACTCATACTCTATTTATATTTAATAATGCTAGAATTCCGAGTGAGCTTCCCTTGAATACCAAAGTAATAAAACTCTATGAAAATATCCCAGAGAAGTATCAAAACCGGGCCGTACTTGTTCGCCCTGATGGATATGTTCAATTGTAAATTTACTTTCAAGCTTCTGGGTATTAGAATCTCAAAAAATTTAGAGGAATAACGCTCATGAGCAATGATTTAACCAAAGACTTAAAAAGATGCACTTTCGCCATTATCTCTCACCCAGATGCTGGTAAGACTACTGTTACTGAAAAACTCCTATGGTTTGGGGGACTTGTACGTCAGGCCGGGATGGTAAAATCCAAATCGGGAGATTTCGCCAAGTCTGACTGGATGGAAATGGAACAAGAAAGAGGTATCTCTATTACTTCTTCTGTTATGAGTTATGAATACAATAACCGCTATGTTCACCTACTCGACACCCCGGGTCACAAAGATTTTTCTGAAGATACCTACCGAACTCTGACTGCTGTCGAATCGGTACTAATGATGATTGACTCAGCTAAGGGTGTTGAGGAACAAACTCAAAAACTTATGGAAGTTTGCAGGTTAAGAGACACCCCGATTGTTACTTTTATGAATAAATACGACCGCGAATCTATGGATGCGTTCGAGCTACTTGATAACGTCGAAAAAGAACTAAGCATTCAATGTATTCCGATGACTTGGCCAATTGGCATGGGTGTTGATTTTAAAGGTGTTTATGATCTTAAAACTGATAAAGTAAGAGTTTTCGATGATAAGAAAGATCCACTGTCGGTTCGAGATATTGATGCAAAAGATTTAGATAATCCTGAATTAATAAAATATATAGGTCAGCCCTTAAGGGACAAACTCGAAGAAGATCTTGAGATGATTAAAGAGCTCATCCCTGATTTTAACATGGAAGAATATCTAGCTGGTATCATGACACCTGTATTCTTTGGATCAGCTCTCTATAATTTTGGAGTAAAAGAAGTCCTAGACATGATCACTAATAATGCTCCAGGACCGAGACCTCGCAAGGCCAAGCTTCCTCCGTTTGATGCTGATTCAGAGGAGATGGTCATTTCACCGACTGAAGAGAAAAAGTTCTCAGGCTTTGTTTTTAAGATACAGGCCAATATGGATAAAAAACATAGAGACAGGATTGCATTTATGCGTGTCTGTTCTGGAAAATTCACGAGAAACCAAAAGCTTTTTCATGTTAGATCAGAAAAAGAAATTAAAATCACTTCTCCTCTAATTTTCCAAGCAAGAGATAGAGAATTAGCAGAGGAAGCCTATCCAGGAGATATCATCGGCCTTCATGATACAGGGAAACTACAGATTGGTGATACCTTTACTGAGGGTGATAAAATTCAATACACAGGGATTCCATCATTTGCCCCTGAACTATTTAAAAAGGTCGCGCTCAAAGACCCACTTAAGGCCAAGCACCTAGATAAAGGGCTAAGACAATTAAGTGAAGAAGGCGCAACTCAGTTGTTTCTTAGACCAGCAACAGGAGAGAAAATGCTAGGTGCAGTTGGTGCTCTTCAATTTGAAGTTGTAAAATTTCGCCTCGAAGATGAATACAATGTGAACGCTGACTACGAAGGCACTCCTTTTTCGGGTGTCCGTTGGTTGAAATTCGTCGATAAAAAACAAGAAGACAAGTTCCGCTCTGAATATGGATCTAATATTCTACTCGATGGTAAAGACCGTGTTTGTTATGGAGTAAAAAGTCCTTGGGATTTAAAGCTTTGCATGGAGAAAAATCCAGAAGTTAAGTTTTTTAATAACTCGGATTATGTTGAAGCTCATCACTAAAAAATAAAATTAAAAAAATAAAATTAAAAAAATAAGTCATTTAAAAACAAGAAAGCCCACATTAAGTGGGCTTTCCTTTATGATCAAAATTTAGATCGTTTTCTTATTGTAGTTCGATTCCTACTAGTTCAGGAAGGATTCTTTGCTCAATATTTGCAGCAGTTGTTCCTAATTTAGCAGCAGCTTTTTCTACAGCAGCGTCTTTAGCAGCAGAGTCTACCGCAGCAACCATAAGGTCAGCAACACTTACACTTGTAAGTTTTTCGATATCAGCTCCGATAACCGCCATATCTTCTGCAGAAAGGTCACCTTTAGCAGTCATGCTAGAAACTTTATCACCTAGAGTAACAAGTCCCATTGCAGTTGAGATACTTACACTGAATTCATAAGAGATAGCAGATGCTTTCTTGAAGAATTTCATTTCTTGGCTTTCAGCTGCCATTAAAGAAACATCTGTAGTTTCTTCTGAATCTTCATACTCAAATCCAGAATTAACACCATAGTAGATTCCAGAAATTGGATCATAATCTACTACTTCATAGTCGTTACCATAGTAATCACCATATAGGTCACCAGCAGCGATATCGTCAGATTCAATTGCTCTAAATTCTGAAGCTAGTGCATCTGTGTTTGACATATAGTCATAATAAACGATTGATCTGATGTACTCTAAAGAAACAGCTTTGTTTTCACCGTACTTGTCATCCCAGATTACAAACCAAGTATCTTCACCTGGAACAGCTGAACGGATTGTTTCGTCACCATAAAGTTCTACGAAAGAGTTTGCACCATCTACGTAGTTCAGAGAATCAACAAATTGATTAGCTGAAGCTAAAGGAGATGAATAAGTACCATAAGTAGAAGTACTTCCACCACCACCGTAAGATCCTCCTCCTCCGCTTCCGCCAGAACAACTTGCAAGTGTTAGCATTCCGCAAAGAAAAAGACTGTTAGTAAGGGTTTTCATGTTAGATTTTTTCATAATTTTCTCCAGTGTTCATCCTCTTTGATTTTTTTGTTTTGCTTGAATAATCATTACTCAAAACGTGTGTGTTATCTAAGTTTACTGACTATACGTCAACCTCAATTGTAATAAAGTAATATTGGTGCCAAAACGTCTCCAAATTCAGTGTCATTTTGATATCAAACATACTCTTCTCTTAATCCAAGTTAACAAATTTTAAAACTGCACGACCTTTATCGAAACAATTCAATACTAAACTATCAAAACTATCCTGCTCTAATTTTGCCGGAAGTACATAACTACAATCTTTTGGAATCTCTACTGTGTACTTAAGTGGTCTTACTAAACCTTTTTCAGATAAAGTAATCACATGGATTTGATTTCCATACAACAAAGTTGAGTTAACAAAAATCGAAGGAATCAACCGACCATCTTTTTCTGCTATAACAGATTCCATTGTTTCACTAAATTCAACACCAGGAAAAGAACTCTCTCTATTCACGGGGTAAATATAGTGTTGATCATCATCACCAAAATAATGAATCCAGTAGCGAGATTCAAAATATGAGGAGTATTTATTTTCTAAATGCATTCCAGATAGAAATCCAAAGATTGGATCTGAGTAACCTTCAGTTTCAACCAATTGTACATAAGTCTCCCCACTATTTTTCTCTGTATAAGCAAGTCTTCCTTCATGCCTTTGACTTAAGCTAAAGGACACCAAGTCGTCAGATGCTTTATTTGGTTTCACTTGTGCAAATGTAGTATTACCGCTTAAAATAATTTCTTGGCTCACATAATTCATCGCCTCGATTGGGCTGATAGTGTATTGATTTTCATCTAAAATTTGATAGCGAAAATAACGTCTTAAATAGAACTCACCAACAGAAAGTAAATACTCAGTGACTCCATTATTATCTTGTGCTGCTTTCAGAGGGTTTTCTATACGAATTGTCTCCCATGGCTCAATTTCAAATCCACTGTAATAAAGTTCTTCTCTAATTTCGTCTTCTCTTTGTACACTCATGAGAACTCTAGGTGAGGCCACCAATTCCCCATCAATATTTTTTGGGATAATCGTATATCTTCTCACAGATAATTCAGGAGCTTCGAAATCTACAAACTCAACAGAGTTGTCTTCAGTTGGTAGTAGCCCTTCATGACGGATGATAGGCAGAAGTATGTCTTGCCCATTTAAGGTATATTTCATCCATTCAAAATTCACCATTCTCTTTTGAAAGTTTAATAGGTTTCCATCAGGGTTAATCGGAGACTCAAGATTCATCAATTTACTATCATCATTAAAACGAATTGAGTTATTCTCCATTAAAGGCTTTAACTCCTGATCTAGATAACGAAGATAGAAAACGGACTCCCCTAGTTTTTGAACTAATGCTAAATAGTCCGATTTCCCATCAAAATTGTAATCTCCCTTAATCATATTGATCAAGCGTTCTTCTTCGTTTAATTCTAAACGCTTCATTTGAGCACTTTCACCTGATATTGAAACCAATCCATAAGTAGGTTTTTTTAAAGATGGTTCTCTCATCTGATAGAAATACTCAGGGAGAAGCTCAGAGTTAGTTGCAGAAAACACATAACTAAGAAGAGAATAGTTCTTACCACTTCTTTTTTGAAAAACATGGGCTGCACGTACTCCATTTAATCTATAATCTTTTGTATTGATTGCACCTTCACCTAGAGAGAAACTTAAGTTCGCTTCAAAGTTATAAGACTTATTTTTTGATTTTACTTTGATTAAAAATGGAACAATACTATCGGCATTGATATCATTGAACTTTCCTTTAATTGTATATTTTAAATCTTCTCCGGCCGTTGCATCTAGGACAAGTCCTGTTTTGTTTTCTAGAGTCACTCTATCATCAACTTGGATAGAAACGTTAAGGTCCTGTGGAGATCCATTTAATAATTTTAGATCTAAATCGTACTCAAAACTTAAGTCTTTATTCTTGATGACGATTTGATTATTCTCTTTAAAGTTTAGGGCCACGCATTCTGGAAGCTCTCCTAAAATGGCATTCTTCATATCAACTCGACCAAACAAAGAGAATTTATGATTTGTTTTATTTACCACATGAGCATGACAAAATAGTCTTGCTTTTAATTGATCAAGACTCTCTTCTGGGTGAGTTGCCTTTATCATTGCCGCGATACCAGCGACAAACGGAGAGGCTTGAGAGGTACCTTTAAGCTTTTCATAGCCCATGATTCTTAGACTTCTAGATTCTCTATCTGTTGGATAAGTACTTATAATACTCTCACCAGGAGCAAGAATATCTACCGCCTGGCCATAGTTAGAAAATTCTGAATACTCTCCCCTGTTATCAATAGAACCAACACAAATGACACCCTTTAAACTACAAGGAAAGACAGGAATATCTTTATTATTATTCCCAGCGGCTACCACAATAGGAACCTGTTTTTGTTCAGCACTTGCGACGGCTTTTCTAAACTTAGGCGTCAAAACAAGTTGAGGAAACCCAGCACTCATATTAATTACGTTAGCATTATTATCGACTGCAAATTGAATGGCTTCTGCAAAATAGTCTGACATCAATCTTCTGTTATAAACGAAGCTATCGACCTTAGAGTTAAGAACCTTGAGTGGCATAATTTTGATATTAGAAGTTGAAACTCCTTTGATCCCAACAGCATTATCATTGGCAGCTATAATCCCTGCAACATGGGTTCCATGGCCTTTATCATCTAATGGAGCTGTTTTTGGATTTAAAAAATTCTTTCCAGTACAGATGCTTTTGTCTTCTTCTTGGCAATTTGGATCGACCCAAAATCTTCCCTTTAGGTCTTCATGTTCAAGGTCAACACCTGTGTCAATGACAGCAACTACAACTTCATTATTCAAGTCTTTTGGAGCGTAATAGTTGATGTCAACTCCCGCAATTCCAGCTTGCGCAGGAAAGTTCAGCTCACTTTCCCTAATAAATATTGGCTGACCTTTATTCTCTATTGGCCATTGACGGAAATATAGAGGATTGGCAATTGCATTAACTGTAGAAAGTGTTAGAAGGAAACTTAAAAATTTCATTATGGTCTCTCCCTTAACCACTGACCAGTGAACTCACCATTTTGAATACCTGCTCTTTTCTGAACGACATTAATCATTCCATAAGGGTATTTCGGATGACGACGACCAAAATTATTCGATGTTATGGGTTCATTCAAGATTTCATCATTTTTTCTAAACCCGTTAACTTCACCTTCAAGAAAGTAGTTATCCTCACCCAAGAGTTTCTCAAATGTTTCGAATGAGACGTCTTTAAATAGATCCTTTGCGACTTTCAACCAGCACTCTGTACTTTCTTTAATACTTTTATCTTCTTTGTCACAGTACTTAATCTTTCTGATCGCTGTTTTTAGTGCGCCACAAGTAGAAACACTTACATCCTTACCGTCTGGATCAACCCAAGTGTAATGCTCAGCAAACCTATATGAACATCTTCTATCAGCGTCGGCGTTAGCTGCTAGAGCAATCATATCGTTTCGAGTAAGTGTTTTAAGGCGGGCAATACCTCTTTCATAAATATTTACTTTGGCCGAGATATCGTACATAAACAGTTTTTTGATATCTTCAATTTGCGCCTCTGTAAAAAGAGTTTTTCCAAAATTCTTATTTAGCTTTTTAACTGTTTTTCCTAAATCATATTGATTACGACTCCAACCTTCATAGCGAATTGCAAATGACATATATTCTTTTGCAATTTGATCATCAATGACTTGTCCCTCATAATTAGCTTCTAATACATCAGCGCTTCCAAAAAAAGTTGTTGAAGGGTCGGCCCATGCATCGTTTCGCCAAATAATATCATCTCCACCTGAAACTTTAGACATGCCATACTTAACGATATCTTTTACAAATGATTCCCAGTTCAAACCACTACGAGAAACATCATGATGGGTCACATAATTTCCACTGAGACCATTCGTAGAGCTAACATCGTACTTACTGTATCCCTTATTGCTCTGACTTCTCCAAAATAGAAACGCAAAGCGAGAGTATCTATCTTGATAGGTTGCGTGAAGTTTTGAAGCACTCTGAGATTTACCCTCTTCAGCTAATTCGTTTAAAACTTCAGAAGAACTAGTTGTAATAAGGCTATGAAGACCTTGAATCCCTGACATAAAGTTAGGGTTTTTAGCATCGTCAGCATCAATATTTACTAAAAATGAGTTTACATTATATTGCCCATTCAAAACTCTGTACTCAAATCTAACGATTGGTATTTTATTTTGAAGAGTGATGGTAAAGTCAGCTCCAACACCATAACCATTATCGTCATATACCTGAATCGTTTTGGCATCTCTTCTAAGAATCTGAAGTCTCTTAACTCCGATATACTCGGCACCGGCTTTTAGTCCAACGACAAATCCAGAAGTTGCTAGAGGTATAACTGCTCCCGCTGTTAACTTCGGCACAACTTTTTCTGTTATGATTAAACTTTCACCAACGTCTAGAACATTATTTAAATTTTCAACAACTTCACCTAAAAATTTATTTTTTTCTTCAGGGTCTTCTTCTTCATTTCTCATCTCATTTTGAGAAACAGCTTGCTGAAGATAGTTACTTAGGTCTTTTTTAAGTAACATTACCGCCAAATTTCTATACTCTTCTTTAAACACATCTTTAAGAGAAGTTAGTGGTTTGAGGTGAGTAAAGGTCTTAACATAACTTCCAGTAGCACTCAAAGTCACTTGATCGAGAACATCTACATTCTCTACTCCCATAATTCCACCGAGTGTGAATGCGTAACCAAAAGTATCAGCTAATTGTACTAGGTTTTCAGTCCCTAAATAATTACCTACAACAACGTCTCTAGAAAGTATCAGGTTTCCATTTACAACTGGTGAATACCAAGTTGAAACAGGAAATTGCATGAATTCTCCAGTCTTAACAAAATGCTCAAGACCTTGATTAAATTCTTTTTCTGCAAGCTTAATTCTGGCATCATTTGGATCAAAAAGTTTTAAAGCTTCATTCGCCTGAGAAACAATACTATCGATCCCAATAGATTGAAGCATTGAATAGATATAATAATTAAAATCTTTAAATGGACTTGTAGCATCCCCTGCAGCGAATTCACTTGCATAACCATAATCGCGCCATTGAATTTTTAAAATCTTGCCGTTTAATAAGTGAGGCATTTCAGAGACTTTGGAATTAAACTTCATCTCTCTAAATGGGATATCCAGTAAACGCATTAAAGTATTCGTTCTTGAAACTATTTTCTCGACCACTAATTTTGCAACAGGTGCTGGAAAGTATGAGTTTTTCACAACATCTTCAATATCCGCACGAGAAAGCTTACTCATTCTTTTTGCCATCCACTGAGCGTCAGCAAAAGTCGTAGTTCCAAAATTATTATTTGAAAAGAAATGTGGCAGAATTATTCGATCAGAGTTTTCTTCTCTACCTACTGAATAAGAAAATTTATTAACTGATTCTTTTAAATCTAGAAGTGCATAAGGGACAACGAGTGACCTTAAAACTCTGCTACCTAAGGCTCCTGGAGGAACACCAAATGCAGGGTTATAAAGATCTGTATCTGAAATTTCAACAGCGGCAACGTCTCTTAAATAAAGAGTCAGGCCACTACTTCTTTCATCGTCAATCCACCTTTTAGTGGTTCCCTCTGCTTTTCGGCGCATGTTCTCGATGAAATAGTCTTTCTCATCTGTAGATTTGAAATTTACCGAAACATTTTTTAGCCACTTTATAGCAGGAACAATATAACCAAGCTTTCTTAGATAGTTTTTTCTTAAAAGTGTTGTGTGAAGTTTCTTGTCTGCATAAAGAGTGACAATTCTTCTATCCGAAGTAATGACGCTAAAACGAAACTCACCTGGTGCGGATTTAATTACACCTTGAAAAGAAACAGTATCACCACTATCAACTTCTTTTTGATCAAGCTCCGAATTATAAGGAAGGCCTAAGTTATTTTCCCACATCCCGCGCTCATACTCAGCAGGATCAAGGTTCGAAAGATCAACTCCTTGGGATAGAAGTCTTCTGGCCTGTTCAGGCCTTAAAATTTCTCCATTATAGACTAGATCGTTTGCCGGAAGGGCAAAACCACCTCGTGATATTCTAGCAAAATTAGCAAAAGCTTTTGACCCCACTAAGTAAAATAGGAGTCCTAAACAAGTAAACGATAAAGCTCGTTGCTTATTAATTTGTCGTAGCATACTGCCCCGATTGTTAAGTTCGGAACAGTTGTAACGCAATACAAAATTTCAATCAAAAATATTTTGACGCATTGAAAAATATACCCAATGAGTTTATTTTCACCATTGTTATTTCAATCACTTAGGATCTAATCAACCTTCCAAGTATTACCAGACATCAAAAGATCCTTCATCTTACCAGCGCCTTTTTTAGCGACTTGAGCCTCAATCTGAGAGTAAAAATCCTCTTCATAGATTGGAGCCTCAAATTTTTGAAGAACCCCAAGAGGTATTGGTCCATTATGTCCGTCAAGGTTACTTAAAAGGCTTGCTAAGTTTTTATTGCTTGGATCATGGGTTATACATTTTTCACTATCAGCTGGAATTGTCTTGAATTCGAAATTCTCTAAACAAAGAGCTTTATCTTGATCAGCCCCATAGATAAGTGGCTTACCTTCTTCCAGTCTAACTGTGTGTTCATCTCGTACTTTTCTATTTGTAAAATCATCATGAACTCCATCATTAAAGATAATACAATTTTGAAATACTTCAATTAAGCTGGTTCCCTTATGAGCTGCTGCTTGCATAAAGACATCCATCATATGCTTAGGGTCAGTGTCGATTGTTCTCGCAAAGAAGCTTGCCCCAGCTCCCATAGCAAACTTTGCAGGAGAGAAAGGACGGTCAAATGAACCAAAAGGCGTCGACTTAGTCTTGGTTCCTTGTTGAGAAGTTGGTGAGTATTGTCCTTTAGTTAGACCATAAATTTCATTATTAAATAGGATGATATTAACATCCAAGTTTCTTCGTAAAATATGAGCTAGATGGTTACCACCGATCGATAGACCATCTCCATCTCCAGTAACAATCCAAACTGAAAGTTCTGGATTTTGAAGCTTTACTCCACTGGCAACTGCAGGAGCTCGACCGTGTATAGAGTGCATACCATAGCTACTCACATAATAAGGAAATCTCGATGAACAGCCAATCCCCGAAACGACACATACTTGGTGAGGAGGCACTCCGATTTTGGCCATAGCAGATTGAGCTGCCGCAAGTATCGCATAGTCTCCACATCCCGGACACCATTTGACCTCTTGGTCACTCATAAAATCTTTTTTCGTTAATTTTGGATTTTCACTCATTATAAATCCCCCATGAGTTGGTAGATCTCTCTTTCTTTAAATGGTTTCCCTTGAACTTTATTATACTTTTTCACATTCAATGAAAATTTCGAGTTCAGGTAACCTGCAAGTTGTCCGCGATTGAGCTCACATACAGTTATTTCTTCAAAGCCTCTAAGTAGGCTTTCAAGATTTTTTGGAAGAGGATTTAGGTATTTGATGTGTATATGGGCCATTTCAATCCCATCTTTATTAAGATTTTCAACCGCCTTACTTACTGATCCGTATGTTCCTCCCCAAGAAACTAAACAGCGTTTAGCATTCGGGTTACCAGTAACTTTTTGATCAGGAATATTCAATGCCACTTTATTAATTTTTTCTTCTCTTAATGTGACCATCAGCTCATGATTGGCCGGATCATAAGATACATTTCCAGTATCATTTTCTTTTTCTAATCCACCCACCCTGTGCATAAGATTTTCAGTTCCAGGAATCGCCCACTGACGAACTAGATTTTCAGGATTTCTTTTATAAGGAAGAAAGTTTTCTTGAGGCTCTGCCTTGTTCACTTTGATTTGTGGAAAATCTTTATCTAGATCAGGAAGCCTCCAAGGAGTCGATCCATTCGCAATATAACCATCAGTCAAAAGCATAACAGGAGTCATATGCTCAATAGCTAAACGAGAAGCTTCAAATGCCATCTTAAAGCAATCACTTGGTGACTTTGCAGCTAAGACGATAATTGGTGATTCACCATTTCTACCATACAACGCCATATTAAGATCTGATTGCTCAGTTTTGGTAGGTAATCCAGTAGACGGCCCACCTCTTTGCACATCAACCACAACTAATGGTAACTCAAGCATCATGGCCAAGTTTAGTGCTTCACTTTTTAAAGCAATACCAGGACCTGATGATGTCGTTAGCGCCAACGCTCCAGCATAGGCGGCACCCACGGCCGAACTCATGGCCGCAATTTCATCTTCAGCTTGAAACGTTTTGATATTAAAGTTTTTATGGGCTGCCAGTTCATGTAAAATATCTGATGCTGGTGTAATTGGATAAGACCCTAAAAATAAATCCAGACCAGAGTTTTCAGCTGCATACATAAAGCCCCATGCGAGAGCTGTGTTTCCTGAAATCTGTCTATAAATCCCTTTTTCAATTGTTGCAGGATTGATCTTATAAGATTCACCTGATGCTTCAATTGTATCTGCAAAATGATAACCAGCTTTCAAAGCCATTGCATTAGCTTCAGAGAGAATTTTATTATGTCCGAATTTTATTTGGATCCATTCAAGAGTAGGTTTTAAGTCTCTTGAAAACATAAAATAGGTCATCCCAAGAGCGTAAAAGTTTTTACAACGTGCTTTTGATTTTGAATCAAGCTCTACTTCAGCAAGCGCTTCTTTTGTTTGGGAAGTTATCTTTGCATTAATAACTCGATATTCTTTTTCTAATTTTGTAATTGGCTCTTCTGCATAACCTGCTTTTTTATAACCAAGATCGTTGAACGCATCTTCATTTATGATGATGGTCCCACCTTTTTTTACATCGGTTATATTTGCTTTTAATGCCGCAGGATTCATTGCGACTAATACATCTGGCTCGTCTCCTGGAGTGCTAATTTCAACTGCACCAAAATGAATTTGAAAACCTGAAACACCAGCGACTGTTCCCTGAGGAGCTCTGATCTCTGCCGGAAAATCTGGAAAAGTTGCAAGGTCATTTCCCATCTGTGCAGAGGTATTTGAAAACTGTGTTCCAGTGAGCTGCATTCCATCACCGGAGTCACCCGAAAATCTAATTACTACTTGGTCTAAATCTTTCATGGGCCCATAATATCAGAGCCTTAGATACCTGTATAGAGCTATTATCAGTTAGATTTAGCTTTAAAGAGAGTTCAAATAACTTTTTAATTGGGAATAGATTGCTTTTACTTGCCCCCCATTTTCCTCTCTGGCGTAACTTTGCAAAACGGTGACAATTTCATGCAGCTTAAAACAATTATAACACTGGGCAACACCCAATTGTTTATGGCAATAATCCCTAATGACTTGGTAGTTGAGCTCAATGAAAGCATTCTCAATTTCATTAAAATCCTGCTTTCGATTCTCAAAAAAAGTAGGGAGATAATCTCGAATCTTTTTTGGAAGCTCTTCGAATTTATCATTTTGGGTAAACGCAAAACTCATTTATTACCTTTATAAAACTCTCTGGCATAATCTAGCTTTTTTAGCTGTCGATTAATGATCTTCTCAGAAAGCTCCATAGCGATCAAATCAATTTCCCCTAAAGAAAAGGCTTTATCCGATTGTGCTTGGGGTACATCGATTCTGTATAACACTTGTAGAAGATAATCTAGGTCGGTATTAATATAAAACTTGATGCGTTCGGCCAGTCTCTTCTGTAACTCTTTTAAGTAGAAGGATTCATCATCCGGTACCCCGTTACCCCTCGTAATTTTAAACTGCCCCTCTAGTATTGATTCTAATTCTTTCATTTTTGCATATGCACAGTTAATTGATTAAACGGAATGATATAATCAAACTTGTTACATGCTTCTAACATATAAGTTTGCATACTGCGAGTCAGCTGAAGCTTCAGTGGAGCTAATTCTCCAGACATTTTATAAAACACCCTTATATCTAGCGAGCTTGCTCCCGCTTTTGAAAAGTCCAGAGAACTTCTTTGAATTGACTCCTTAATCTGTGGATAATCTGACTTCAACCTCTCATCAATATGTTTTTTAAAATGTGGTATAGCTTCATCTAAAATTGCATTTTGATGGGAGTAATCAATCCCAAAAGAAAACTCTACTGCAAAACCTTGAGATAGATTCATAATCGCCTTAGAGTAAAAATCAGACGTATTATAATAAACACGCTCACCACCAATCTTTTGAACGATAACCTGCTCTGGAGTTTGTAAAATCACTTGTCCAAAAACGTCGCCATCTTCCACCCAATCACCTTTTTTTGTAGGAAACCAAGGCTCTGATTCACTGAACTTTCTCGAATTTAAATTCAGCATTTCTTTCGTACTGACTCTTAATAAGCCACCATCTAGTTCTGGGTTGTGAAGTCTTCCATAATAGCCAAGATTTTTTATCTTCCATGGAAGTCCATTATAAATAAGACGCTCACTTTCCCTGACCGCACCAAGATTCAACACAATTTTAGACTGCTCAAAGAAGACTGGAAAATATTGTTTTGAACTCCAAATTAAAGCGGCAAAAGTAATCAATATAATAGTAACGAGAATCCAGTCGTTCAGAACATACAAAGTAAGAATCGACATAAAAAATGCGACTAAAAAAGTAAGCACTGAATAAATAACCCTTGTTGGCCTTATCAACCAATCATAAAATTCTCTATTGTCTGAACGTTGCAAACGATAGAAAAGTAAGTTGATAAATTTTTCTTGGCTATAGCGAAATCCCCAATATACAAGTGCAAAAATAAGTATCGCGAAAACGAGATTTTTACCTTTCGTTTTAATAAAATCAAAAATGATACTGGAAAATGTCGTAAAAATAGATTCTTGATTTTCTTCTAAATGTTTTTGCTCGAAATTTAAGTCATCATTTACTTTCTCAAGATCAGACACCATCTTTTCAACAAGCCTCAGCGAATCTTTCAGTCTTGCATTGAGGCTTCGCTTTTTATTTTCTTGCATGAACTTTTCTAGTTCATCTTTCGCCACTTTAGCTTTGGCAAGCCTCGTTGATACAGATTCTTTTTTATCGCTTAATTCTTGGATCTTTCGTGGTTTCTCTGAGACTTTCTTAAATGTTAAAATGACAGGTTCAAGAATTTGTTTGATATCCTCAGTAAAACTACTTTCTTTTGCAGATTCTTCCAAAGCAAGGTCCACACCAGAGATGGCCTGAATAAATTTAAACCTCTTGTCTTCATAATCTCGCTTCATATTAACGAGCCTTGATTCTTGCTGAATACGGCTCACCATACTTATATCGCCTTCAAGCTCCCTCTCAACTTTTCTTATCTCCGAACTAAGGGTGATCAGCTCTGAGCGAAACCGCATCAGCCTTTCAACTTTTTCTTGTTCTTCAGACTTTTCTGCAAGTTGCTCTTCCGTGAGTTTTTCTTCGACTGCATCGTTCTGAGCAAAAGTAGGAGTTATATTTATTTGCAATATGAATAGAAAAATAAGTATTTTAGTCATCTTAAAATTGTACTTAAAATAAGCTCTTCTGACCAACAAACTATACACGACAACTAGACTCACCTATTTCCCTTAAAGCTATTTCTCGTTTATTATAAAATTATGAAAAGATCAGAGTTAATTAAATACACTAATAAATTATTAAATATCTACGACTACCAAGACTACGGTCCAAATGGACTGCAGATCGAAGGAAATGAGGACATATCCAAGTTAGCTTTTGCTGTCTCGGCCACAAAATACTCCATAGATAAAGCAGTTGAGCTCGGTGCAGATATTCTAATTGTCCATCACGGTCTATTTTGGAAGTTTCATGGAGTAAGAACTTTAACCAAGGCTTTTTACAATAGAGTCGCACCACTTATAAAAAATGACATTAATCTTGTGGGCTATCATCTCCCCCTTGATGCGAATATTGAGGTTGGCAATGCTGCCGCCCTTGCTCGAAAGCTTGGACTGACAGAACTAAAACCTTTTGGGGACCATAAAGGTATGCCAACTGGAGTCCACGGAGTATTTAAAACGCCTCTATCTTTAGAAGACTTTAAAAACACTCTTCAAGCGACGCTGGATCATAAGATAATTCATGCTACTGGTGATAGCGAAAAAATTTCTTCTCTTGGAATTATAACTGGCGGTGCAAACTCAGACTGGGTTCATGCTCAAAGACTCGGGCTTGATGCATATTTAACTGGCGAAATAAGTGAGCATGATTGGCACGAGGCAAGTGAAGGCGGAGTACATTTTTTTGCTGGTGGACATAATGCAACTGAGCAGTTTGGCATTCAAGAATTGATGAAAAACATCCATGAGAAATTTGGTAGTGAAGGCCATGAGTACTTTTTCATTCCTTCTGATAATCCAGCGTAATTAATAAGTGAGACCATAAAGACTGTGTGAAACCTCCACCGGAGGTTTCAATGGATGATAGATTCAGTCGCAATACCAGTCTCTTAATAAGTGAGACCATAAAGACTGAATCTATTTAAGGTAGCCGCGTTTTTCTTGATCACGCTCAATAGATCTAAAAAGTGCACCAAAATTACCCTCACCAAAAGAGAGATGATTTTTTCTTTGAATAATCTCAAAGAAAATCGGCCCAATAATATTCTTAGTAAAGATTTGAAGCAAGTAACCTTCCTCATCTCCATCGACAAGAATTTGCAGCTCTTGAAGTTTTTTATGATCTTCAGAAACATTCGGAACACGGTTAAATACTTCTTGGTAATACTCATCATCAATATCTAGAGTCTCCACTTGAGTGCTTGAAAGCCTAGAGATACTTTTAATAATATCATTTGTATGAAGTGCAATATGTTGAACACCTGGTCCTTTATACTCCTCTAGATACTCATTAATCTGAGATTTAGATTCCGTCCCTTCATTGATAGGAATACAAAAACTTCCATCAGGGCTTTTTAAAGCAAAAGATTGAAGTCCTGTTTTTACTCCACGAATATCGAAATAACGAACTTCAGTAAACCCGAAAATGTTCTTATAGAAGTCAGACCATACCTTTAGCTGACCTTGCTCAACATTATTTGTAAGGTGGTCGATAAAATCAAAGCCTAAGTCTTCAACCATATCTGGTTTTTCTAATTTTTTAAAACCTAGCTTTTCGTAAAAATCTTTTTCGTTATATTTATCGATGAAATAAATATTGGAATTTCCAATTCCAACTATACCTTGTAGATCATTTCCATCGTATTGATAGTCAATTCTTTCAGCAGCATTAGCACCTCTTTCCACAGCTTTTTCTAACGCGTAAGTGGTATCTTCTACTTTCCACCCCATACTTGAAACACAAGGACCATGTTGCTCATAAAAGTCTGTCGCAAAACTAGTCGGCTCAGAGTTTAAAAGAAAAGTAATTTGACCTTGTTGATATAGGTCTATTTTTTTCTGATCATGCCTCATGATTCTTGAGAATCCAAAAGCTTGAAATAGATCATGCATACTTTTTGGATCTTTAGCACTGAACTCGATAAATTCAATTCCGCGTAACTTAACTGGGTTATTTTCCATCATAATTCCTTTTGTTTAGGAGAATTTATAAACGGATGGGACTACTGTCAAGTTAGCTAAGTTTTAATCTTTGCGCCCAGCGAAATTGCCTACGTTTCTTAGGTTCAACCTGTGATAAATCAACTTCAATAGCGCATAATCTCTGAAAATCAGGAAAGCTTAAATCAATAAGATTCATCGATCTAAGAAACTGGTATGACTCAGTATTGAGCTTTAATAGGCCATCTAAATAGCTTAATACATCACTATCGAGATCTTCTTTTGATCCTAAGCTCTTAATTTCTAACTTCAGAGCTTGTGGGCTGTTCTGAATAGATATTCCAGAGAGGTTTAAAATTTCCGTTTTCAACTCTTTACTAAAAAACCAAAAGTTTTTAATTTCTTGAACCGTGCGAACTTCCAGTCCACATTCTAAAGCCTTCTCAATCTCTTTTTTTAATGGAGACTCAATCAAACCTAAAAATCCAAAAATAAATGCTAGAGCTTTTTGCGACTTATTCGCTTCTGAAACAAAATAAAACGGCTCCTCAAACTTCCCACTAAGTTCATTTGAAATTTTTTGAGAAAATTCAAAATTAAACAAAATTGAAAAGCGCAATCCGCGTAAAAGACGAACAGGGTCTTTCAAAAAATCTTCAGAGCAAGGTACTAATCGCTTTTCTTTCAAGTGAAGTTTTCCATTTAAAGGATCAACCACTTCAAATTCACCACCAACATATTTCCAATAAATTGAATTCACAGTAAAGTCGCGACGAAGAGCTGCTTTTTCATAGCTCAAATTTGCATCAAAGCTTGCCGTAAAATTTGAATGAGAAAAGTCATCATTAAATTCTTCAATTCGAGGTAAACTAAACTCAGCTTCAAACTCAGAATCTTTAAATCTCAAGACGTCATACTTTAGGACTTCAAATTCTTCTAGAATAGATTTAAGATCATTCGTCTCACCACGATACTCGATATCAAAATCATTTTTACATGGAAGCCCCAAGTAATGATCACGAGTTGTTCCGCCTACAATAGCGCACTCGATCCCCCTACTCTGAGCGGAGTCTAAAATTTCTCTCAAACGTCTGGGGAGACTAAACTTCAAAGTTTTCAACTTCTTTGGCCAGAAACTGAAAGAGAGTTTGTATTTTTAAAGAGTCTTTATTTTCCGTGTGACAGATAAAATCGAAATTTGTGCTGGTGTATTCAAACTTTTCACCAAATGTTTTTACCTTGTCTTTAAAATAAGATCTTCTCAGAACATGGGTTGGGATAACAGCAATTCCAAGCCCTTCATGAACAGCCTGCAAAATCTGTCCAAATGCATTGATGACCATTCGAGGCTTTATATTTCTAGGAACACTCCCATGACAATGCTTACACCAATTGAAAAACAGTGGATCTCTTTCTTCGAAAAAAATTACTGGATGTTCAATAATTTCTTTTAAAGTGCTATCAGGAGTGATCTTAAAGTTTTTGTTATTTGGAACAACCAAGGTTGCCTTTTCTGAGTGCAAAAGTGAGACCTCACAATGAGCAGGTGTGAGTTGACTAGGAAGAACTAGGCAGTCAAATTCTCTCGCCTCAAAAAGTGAGAGCAATCTATCCGGATAATCCATTCCCACCTTAACCTCAAGATCTGGAAAATGAGAAGAGAACTCAACCATACGATGAGCAATCCAAGACTTCCCAACACCAAAAAGGGTTCCAAGGCTCACACCACCCATGATGCGGTTATTTTCCTGTTGTATTTCAGAAATCAAATCTTCAAAACGTTTGTAGTAATTTCTCCCAAGCTTTGCGAGCTTTCTTCCACCAGGAGTTAAAACAAGCTTCTTTCCTTGTCTGGTCACGATGTCGAAACCAACTTTAGCTTCTAAATTCTTAATATGCTGTGACACAGCAGATTGAGTGATACTAAGATTATCTGCAGCTTGCGATAGACTCTCCGCAGAAGTTAGCGCCATTAAAACTTGTAATTGTGAGTTTTCAATCATTTCAATATCCTATGAGTCCTGACACAGTAAATCATTAAACTTAATCTGTCTATACCTATTAGTAATACTTATATTTCTTAATTCATGCTAAAATTCTAACATGGCAAAATTATTGATCATGATGATCTTTATCGTCTCTTGTGGGAGCATCACAAAACGTGATGATTATATCAGGGTAGATAGTAATCCCCGCGGCGCCACCGTACGCTATGATAACAAATTTCTAGGCTTCACTCCGATGGTTATTCCAAAGCCAGAGAGTAAGACCGCCACGATCAAGATCGGTGAAATGCCTGTGACTTTAAAATGTGGTTTTGATTGGAAACATTCAGTCATACCTGATGCACTTTTTACTGGGTACAACCCACCTATTGGCCTCACTTATTTCGCCATCGACTTTTTACGAGATGAGATGTTTGTTTGTCCGGAATTATCTAAGACGAATGTCAAAAAATCTCGTGAACTTCCCAACCGATATGTCTTTCTACCTATCAATAGACTTAGTTCAGTAAAACGAGAATATTTTTTATCTACCATCTCCGAAATTATTCGAACCATCACGATGGACAAAAAAGTAAACTTCATCCCCTATGATGAGAGCCTTCCGACATTTCTTTCTAGTGGGCTTGGATTTGAGAGAGATTGGGATTATTTAAATGCTGACACTCACTCTGTTAATAAGATTCTCCATAAACACCATGCCACTCATGCAGTTGAAGTTAAGATCGGCGCAAAGTTAGCTAACATAAATATTTATGATATCTATTCTCACAAGCTTGTAGAATCAACTTCTATAGAAATACCTGATGACCTAGTTGAAAAAAATGAAATATATCGCCTCACCCGTAAAGCGGTAAGCTTTATTCCTAATGCGATCACTATAACAAATACCGTTAATGGTTTCACAGAGACTAATTACCAAGGTGATTTTAGCAATGATATCTCTGTAACCAACACCAAACACCCAGATGCTTTAGAAGGAATACTAGGACAAACTTCAATCTCTTCAGTTATTTCTCCACTATATTACGATGTTTATGATTATGATTTTTACATCGCACCTTCGGCCACCTTCAGTTCTTTTCGTGCTCGAGTTGAAGAATATGATTTTATTCAGGAAGTTTATAGTCACATCAAAAATATTGATGCTCTAATCGGTTATTTCACCCTAGACGCCGTTGCCGCTCTAATTACACCAGCTGGAAACCTTTCCATCTCCTATGGTCTAGGTATGGGGGTATTTGATATTGATGATGAGATTTTTGGAGCTCAACGTTTTGCCAAACCATCAGGAAAAGTTGCCGTAGAGTGGACATTTTTTATGGGAGATAGATTGTATCTAAATATGGGTCTTAGAAGCTTTAAAACTTATGTAGATCCTTATAGCACTGAAGGATTAGACTTATCTTCTGTGTCTTCTGCGTTTATCGGAATTGGCCTATACCTTCCAGAGGCCAGGTCTTGGATTGAGTTCTAGTCCTCTATTGGCTTAACTTTATCAACTCTCACACACGAATCAGGCTCAACTCTCCCATTAGGACCTGGCTTAAAACTAAACCCACTCTCACAGCTAACAGGTTTAGTATCATCAGCGTCTAAACATCTTACAGCGGCAGAGTAATAATACTCAATATCACTAGCATCTTCACAAGTTGGTTTTTTCCAATTAGGTTTATTTACTTTGGAGAATTTACAATAATCATAGCCGCACCCAACTTTATATGGATATTCTGAAGGAGCAGGAGGAACAATAGTCTCATCTGCTATGGCCACCAACGTAGTCAAATCTGATCTAAGAAGACAATCATCAATATCAGCCCAATATTTGTAATCAGCTTCACAAACATCAGCTAGCTCTTTTCTCTTGTAACAAATATTCGGCTCAACACTTCCCTCTAAAACTTGTGCCCCGTAACGAACCACGTATTCATGGGCCGGAAAATAACCTGAAGGACAAGAAGGTTTTTTACCTGTAGTTCTTCTTACACAAAATTCTCCATCAAAAATATACTTCTCAGGACACTTGTTGGTAGCTAAAGAACAATCCGTGATAAGAACATTATTGGGAGGATTTTCTCGAAATTGCTTCCATTCAAAACTAGAACCCAACGGAATAAAAAGATCTTCACCAAATCCATTCTGGACCGCCTTACAAACTCCAAAAGCCTCTACATCTTGCGAAACACCATTAGCTATTTTTTTCCCAGCTCTTTTCAGCTCCTTAGGATTCAAACCAAGATCCGGTAATTGCGTCGAAGGTGTTTTTCCTTTTTCCTCCCTGCCAATAATCTTTACGCTTGCCCCATTATCGCCTGGAAGTAAGTCTCTGTGATTACCACCCCTATCTAAAGCGTGTGAACTAGAACCGATTAAAATGACAAATAAGTAGAAAACCTTCATTTTTATTTTTCCTTATGATCTCTCAATTGTAGTTTCACACCTTCAGCAGAACAATAAAAAACTCCAATGCTCGATTAACTTGTCTTAGTCTCTCCCTAAATATATTCATGTGGCTTGAAGTATTTACAGATACTTACCCACTCACTTAACCCGTTTTAGCTGTGTTTTTAGCTCCTTAAGTTCTTTCTCAAGTCTTAAGATACTAGAGTTTTGCTGCTTTACGACCTCAACTAAAATTGGCACAAATTGACCATAAGCGACTCCCTTTACCCCATCAAGTGACTCTTGGATCATTTCAGGATATTGAGATTCCACTTCTTGAGCGATAAGTCCAAAATTAGTTTTATTCGTGCTACGAAGTTTGTAGCGGTAGCCTTTTATATTTTCTAAGCGCTCAATATGTTCATTTGCGCTTATATGGTTGAATTCTTTTTTGCTTCTTCTATCTGATGTATAAACAAATGAATTGGCCCTTATGCTATTGGCAACAAATAGATCGTCTCGCAGATTCAAATCAAGGCACTCAGGTGATCCAGAGTTCACATATGTTCCGCCAAACATGGTGCAGGTTAATGCGAGTATTTCTTCACGATCGACACCAATCGAAGGTTTACATATTTGAATTGTTCCTGCCCCATTCGTTTCAACTTTTAGTCGATAATTTTTTCGGATTTCTTTCGCCCCATAGGTTTTAACAAAAACCTTGTCGTAAATAACATTTAGATCAAGAGACTTTGTTTCGTTTGCGCCTGGAAAGCTCCCGTCTGTAGGAGACAAATAAACCTCCTTAACTGCAATCTTACCATTCCCGTAAACAGGGCCTTGAGTAGCTGGATCGTATACATCGAAAACAACGTCGTTATCAGCATCTCTAACCTGAGTTAAATTCACTCGACTTCCACTTAAGGCCACACCGGTCAAAGTATTAGTACAAGCCTGCTGATCAAAGACAACCTTGCTAAATCTCGAATGTAATATATTCAGTTCATTTTTTACATCCATGGTGGTCATTTGAATATTCTGATTTTGACTCATACGCATGAGCCCCAGTGCAATTAAACCTAAAGCTCCTGCTGCAACTGTAACAGAAACTATACTGAGTCCGTTTTCATTTCTTAACATCAAAAACCCCTAAAAAAATATACATAAAAGACTATTTTTTAATATATGGTCTAAAAAGTATAGAATAAAAAAAGGCCCGCATATAGCAGGCCTTCTTTCAAAATTATGAAAAATAGATTTACTCTTCTTTAGCAAGTTTATCTTGTCTTTCTTTGATAACTTTCTCTTGGATGTTTGAAGGACACTCTTTGTATTCTGCAAATTCCATTGAGTAAGTTGCTTTACCAGCAGTACCTGAACGAAGGTCAGTTGAGTAACCAAACATTTCAGAAAGAGGAACCTGAGCGTTAACAATAGTTTCTCCACCAGAGTTAGTTTCAGAACCTTGGATAAGACCACGTCTTGAAGAAAGGTCACCAATTACGAAACCTTGATAGTCATCTGGAGTTTCAACTTGAACTTGCATAAATGGCTCAAGAAGAACTGGACTTGCTTTTGCAATCGCTTGTCTCATCGCTTGTCTTGAAGCAATACGGAACGCCATGTCAGATGAGTCAACATCGTGATACTTACCGTCGTTTAGATCAACTTCAACGTTAATTAGTGGGAACGCTGCAAGAGGTCCTTTATCCATAACGTCTTGGAAACCTTTTTCACAAGCACCAATAAATTCAGAAGGAATTGATCCCCCTTTAATATTGTTGTTGAACTTAAAGTTTTGATCTTCACGCTCTTTCTTATCTTGAGTTAGAGGTCTGATTTGTCCAATAACTTGACCAAATTGTCCAGAACCACCTGTTTGCTTCTTATGAAGATAGTCATAAGCAGCTTCAGTTCTAATTGTCTCTCTGTAGTTAACCTGAGGAGCACCAACTTCTACATCAGCTTTGTACTCACGCTTAAGTCTTTCTACGTAAATTTCAAGGTGAAGTTCCCCCATCCCTGCAATTCTTGTTTCACCAGATTCTTCATCTGTGAATAGGTGGAAAGTTGGATCTTCTTTTCTAAATCTTGCAAGACCTTTAGACATTCTTGCTTGATGATCTTTATCTTTTGCTTTAATTGAAAGCTCGATAACTGGAATAGGCACGTGCATCCCTTCACAAGATACATCTAGCATATCATCGTTTCCTACGAAAGTGTCCCCTGATGCACAGTCTACACCAACCATAGCGATGATATCACCAGCTCCAGCAACATCGATGTTTTCTCTATCGTTAGAGTTCATACGAACCATTCTACCAACACGAACTTTTTTCTTTTCACGTGTATTGTAAACAGTATCACCTTTATTTAATTTACCTTGGTAAATTCTTGTATAAGTTAGCTGTCCAAATTGCTCATCAGTAATTTTGAATGCCATAGCTACTAATGGTTTTTCAAAATCAGGCTCAAGAGTAATTTTAACTTCACCATCTTTAGTTTCTTGCTTTGCTTGTGGCTTAGCACATGAAACTGGAGAAGGAAGGTATCTAGCAACAGCGTTTAGAAGTGGTTGAACACCTTTATTTTTGAATGCCGATCCCATATAAACAGGAGTAAGCTCTAGAGAGTTAACACCAGCTCTAATACACTTGTGTAGTTCCTCTTCAGTTGGCTCTTGACCTTCAAGGTATTTTTCCATGATTTCGTCATCAAAAGCTGCAACGTTATCGATCATCTCAGCTCTTTTTTCTTCCATTAGCTCAACTAAATCAGCTGGACATTCTTCAAAACGAACGTTTTCACCATTGTCGCCATCAAAATATATTGCTTGTTTTGTAATTAGATCAACAACACCAGCAAAATTCTCTTCAGCTCCAATAGGAATCTGCATAAGACATGCGTTGTGATTTAGTTTATCTCTAAGCTCGCTCGCACCTTTATCAGCACCAGCTCCCATACGGTCCATTTTGTTCAAGAAAGCTAGTCTTGGAACACTATAACGCTTCATTTGTCTATCAACTGTAATTGACTGAGCTTGTACCCCAGAAACAGAACATAAAACTAGGATAGCACCATCTAGTACACGAAGTGATCTTTCAACTTCAACTGTGAAGTCAACGTGGCCCGGAGTATCAATAATATTGATCTTGATTGATTTACCATCACCTTCTGCGTAAGTGATTCCTTCTTTTGCAAATCCATGCCAGTAAACAGTCGTGGCTGCAGAAGTAATTGTAATCCCTTTTTCTTTTTCAAGTTCCATGTGGTCCATCTTTGCACCATCACCACCACCTCGAACATCTTCGATTTTATGGATCATGTCACAGTAGAAAAGGATTCTTTCTGTTAGTGTTGTCTTACCAGAGTCAATGTGGGCAGAAATCCCGATATTTCTGGTCTTGGGTAGGTTCTTCATTTTTACTCCAAACTCAAATTAATACAGTGAATAATATGGCCAGAATTCTAGGTAAAAAAACCATCTCCGTCAATTTATACTTGCAATATATTAGCCATTTAGTTTATAAATGCACCATGGCACAAGATCTATCTAAGGATTTAATGATTGAGGGTGTGAAAACACTTATCGAATTAGACGCCCCTCATATCCACTTAACACAACAAAAACTCTATACCCTCTACTCTTTAGCGTTTAATTACTTCCTGTATAATTCGGATAAAGACCCTGGGCATTATATTATTAGAATACAGGATAGCTATTTAGTAGAGAAACTAATTAGAAAGGCAAAAGACCCAACCTCCCGTAAGTTTTTACAAAAAATGGCACTACCGAGAAAATTTCGCTACGGAAACTCTTGTTTTCATCTGGACTTTTTTAATTTTGCAACTTGGGCAAATACCAATGAGCTTCCTAAAGAGAAAATCAAAGGTGCTTTGATTGTAAAGAATGCCACAAAATCACCTATAGATCATGACTTCTCTGAAGACGAAGAGTATCAAGCAGTGCTGGACTCTCTTCCTCCGCACTACTATTTGTACTCGTTGAAAGAAATTGCTCCTAAAACCATTACAATCGCTTTTGATGAAAACTATGAGGATATAACAAAGCTAACCTTTCCGTTTATTAAAGACGAGCCGAGTGAAAAGCTGGTTAAAGGTGTGAGTGTTTCTTCAAAAGTAAATTTGGACGATATCGATTATTAAGCTGCTAGGATTTTCTTCATAGTACGAAGAAACTCATCTTGATCCCAAGGTTTTGTGATCACTGAATTATTTGGGTTGGCAGAGTTAAATTCACTTAGAAAAGCTTGTTCTAAATCATCTGATCCGGTCATTAGTACAAAGGGAAAGTTTCTTCCAGTACTATTTTGCTTAAATACTTCAGGTCCCTTTAGTATCGGCATATTAACATCACTAATAATTAAGTCGAAAACTTCACCACTTGCTAGTACATCCAAGCCTTCTTGACCGTTGTAGGCTTTTACAACTTCAGCATCAAAATCCAACTCCAATAGGGTTTCGATCATATCTACAATGTCTTTTTCATCATCGATGACTAACACCTTACTCATAGCATTATTATAAAACAGGAGACTATCTGCCAAAAGAATATTCCTTAATTTTCTTAAGTTATTAAACGAAGCTTAATTAATATTAAGATAAAATACTGTTTTTGTTAGAGATTAAATAATTTTACTTTTTTATAAGTATGTTTTTTACCGTTTGTAGCTGTTCAAATATTTCCTCTGGATTGCTATGACCGTAAAGTCCACAAGATGGTGAAATTATTATATTACCTGATTGAAAACTCAATTTCTGGCAAATTTCATGGTCAAATTTTTCAAAGCCCCCAAAAAATCGCCCATTTTTAGGTATTTGCTCTAATTTATAGAGCGCCCAATCCAGTTGTTTAAACTCAAGTGAAATAGCTTCATAAAGATCAAGCTCAAGCTTTCCACAACAATGAACACCAATTGTTGAAGTTGTTCCTGAGCTTAGCTTATTTGAAAAAGAATTAAACCTCTCTATATCAACTTTCTCATTCAGAGCAGGCTCATCCAAAACAAAAAATAGATCTCCTCTATGAATTAGTCTTCCAATTAATTTTGAATATGCTGAGATCAATCTGGATTCAACTTCAAGGTACTCTCTCTAATTCAAAAAATATTTATGTAAAGTCACAGGTCCAATGAGTTGAACTTTGAATTGCTTTTTTTCTTGTTTATTAAAAGCATTAAAAAACTCATTTTCAAAATACAAACTATCTAGTGAATGTGAATTAAAATTTTCCCAGCCTCCGGAATAAGAAAAAATATCACTTCCCATAAAATGTTCTGCACCCAAATTTGGCAGTGAAAACAAAACAGGAATATCAAATTTAAAAGTATAATCAATCGCCGCTTCTACGTTTGAATGAGGAAGAGATCCCACATGAGTCGTCTTAATATTCATAGCCGAGAAAATACTGATTCTAGTTTTTTAAGAAGTTCATCTTCTTTGCCTATAAGACTTCTACCAAATGAAAGGCGAATATTTTGGGACGCACCTTCTTCAAATCCCATGGCCTGCAAAGTAAGTGATGGTTTTAAAGAACCTGATGTACAAGCGCTTCCTGTACTGACATCGAGCCCTTGTAAATCAAAATGAACAAGCATAGCATCGGAACGCATACTTTCATGCATCACACATATTGTATTAATAGAATCATTTGTAACAATTGAAAGCTTTTTAAACTTAGCTATGAGATCAGTCACTTTATTTTTCAACGCTAAAACTTCATTCATCTCTCCATCGAAATCATGCCCATTTAGAGCTGCTTTAAGCGAGAGAACTCCGTGAATATTTAAAGTTCCAGACCTTTTTCCATCTTGCTGTCCTCCACCCAAAATGAATGGTGTGAGGTTTAAATCTTTTTTTACAAAACTAAAACCGATGCCTTTAAGTGCACCAAATTTATGACCAGAATATGTAAAAATATCTGCTGTCATATTCAATTTATTAAAATCAAAAATCTTGCCCACACTTTGGACAGCATCTACATGCACATAGCAATTTGTTTCGGCTTTTAGTCTTGAAATTATTTCTGAATCAAGGACTTCACCGGTTTCATTATTGACCCATTGAAAATTAAACCAAACTTTTGATTTTCCCTGGCAAAATTCCTTCACTTTTTCCAATAACATACCTTCAGCAGGAATATGTCCCAACTCTAAACAAGGAACACCATTCTTTGTAAGGGATTTGGCAATCTCATGAACCGCAGAATGATCGCATAATGAATAAATAAGACCATCACAATTCGCGGGAGAAAAAACTGTATTCAGATATTCTGTTGCACCTGAGTGATATATGATCTCGTATACTGAATCAGCGCCAAAGTAGCCCAGCAGGAACTTATCTGTCTCGTGAACAGCTTTTAAGGCCTTTTTACCCGCACTATGCTGAGAAGAGGGATTTGCATCTAAATTTATTAAATAAGTTAGCTCAGAAAGAACTTCTGGGAGTATCGGGTGAGTTGAATTGTAATCTAAGTAATAACGCATCAATGCCATCTTACCCTGTTAAGAGTAAAATGGCATTAAATTATGTAGACTTGTAATTATTGGTTAATTTCGCCGATATTAGGTCTAATTGCAGAAGTAATTTCTTCTGTTGCATTCACAGTAGTAGCTGCAGCAGCTGCTACTTCATTATTGATTGCCGCATCAGTGTTTGCTTCTCTTGATTTTCTGTACAGATCACCAAGTGTAGTTGTTGTTAGGTACTCTTCCATTAAAATACCTAGGTTCTCAAAGAATCCACGAGTTAAACGGAATTCAGTAGTGTCAATCTTAGTTGACTCACCTTCAGTTGCTTTGAACTCTACACCTGAACTTGGCATTCCAGAGATGTCTTTTGCTGGGTTGATATTCTCACCAACACACTCAAGAATGTCTCTTACAGAAATTTCGTCCATTGATCTTGCAAGAACATAACCACCACCTGGTCCTCTTACAGACTTCACAACTCTTCCAGTTCTTAGCTTTCTGAATAATTGCTCCAGATAGTGAAGTGAAATTGCTTGTCTTGAAGAAATTTCTTGAAGTCTTACTGGGTTCCCATTGCTGTGGAAAGTAAGGTCGAGCATAGCTCTTACTGCGTAACGGCCTTTAGAAGTTAATCTCATTTGTCATCCTCCATAATTTAATAAAAACGCTTTTGTTTAGCAGGGATTTTCCTTCCTTTGATCCCTGAAAGATATCCGACTCTCATGGTTGGCCAAAATATCTTCTTAGAAAGTATGACTCGTTTTAGTTGTTGACGTCAACTGTTTAATACTTAAGAAAGCTTAAAAAGTTCTTACATCAAGTATTGCATGTAACATATTGTTTTTATTCATTTTTTGAGCTGCAAAAATTCTTCATTTTTAGGAATAAAGGGCGGAATATTTTTCCGAGTAATATTATCAACTACGGTATTTATTCTTCTGACACGGAGAATAATTTAAAGTTACGAAACTCATTTCCTTCATCTGATTCAAGATTTTCAATTGAAACTAGATAATGGCCGTAATTTTCCGGTAATTCTGGCAGAATTTGAGCATAGAAATCCTTCCCCCACTCAACTAAGAAATACTTTTTGTCTTCTAAGTAAAGGGGTATTTCTAAATGTAGGATTTCTTCTCTAGATCTTATTCTGTAAAAATCTGCATGAAGTGTATCTTTGGTCTCTGTTAAAACCGAGTAAGTAGGACTCATGGTAGATTCATCTACAAAGGCTTTGGCAAACGTCGTTTTACCTACGCCCATTTTTCCATCTAGTATGATCATCGCCGGAGGATCTACAAACTCTTTTAACTCATAGGCGATATGAGGTAGATCACTTTCAAAAACTTTTTTCCAAGCACGAAGTTCTCTTTTTCTCATACTAATTATTTCTCCCTACGATCAGGTCTAATTTATCGTCTAGAACTTTGAAAGCTTTGGGTAAAGACTCAATCAATGAATTAGCACTCATTGTCCTCACGCCAAAATCATCGGCGGCAATCTTTCCTGCGACAGAATGAAGATACACAGCAAGAGCGACGGTTTGATTTACTCTCTCATACCTTTTGGTAAGAGATTGCTTAGAACGAGTACTTGGCTCTTGTCCAAGCAGTCCACCTAAAATACCAGCAAGTACATCACCGACACCGCCAGTGGCCATTCCGTCATTCGGGTAATAATTAAAATATACATTTCCATCGCTACAACCAAGGTAAGTACATGGCCCCTTTAAAACGACAGTACAATTGATGCTATCGACTAGCTCTTTAAGAAAATCAACTGGCCTTTCATTGAGTTTTTCATATTCAACTCCAGTAAATTTGCAAAACTCGCCAAAATGAGGAGTTAAAATAGTTGGAGCATTCCTCATCGTAAATGCATCCTTGTCTTCTTTATAATTTAAAACATTGATGGCATCAGCATCCACGACAACAGGCCCATCAAAATTATTTAAAACTTCAAGAACAAGTCTTCTCGCACGAGTAGACTTGGCAAGACCAGGACCGATGACAATAGATGAATATTTGTTTAGGTCTTTAATTAGTCTTGCCCATCGGTTAACTTCTAAAGGTACATAACCGGTCATAACTTCTGGAATTAAACGAGAGAGCATCTCTTGATATTGAGGCTCCCACGTTGCAACTGTAACAAGACCTGAACCGACTCTTAGGGATGCAGTTGATGCAAGTGCTGGAGCACCTGTAAGAC
>JAYZFM010000050.1:0-31972 GCA_036336775.1 Bdellovibrionota bacterium
ACTCTCCACCGGGAATAGTAGAAACAATATTTCGTCCTGGAGCTGCCAAGTCAACTGAGTTAGGACCAAAACAAGAAAAAGCAGCAAGCCTATCTTCCGCATTGTAAGCGGCAACAGTGATTACTCCATCCAGATCAAAGCTTGCAGGGTAACGTGGATTAACATCATTATTTAAATAGCTATTTCCCGCAGCTACCACTGAAAGAACATTCGCTTGTTGTGCTCTTTCAAAAGCTTCCTTTAGAAGCTCAGATTTATTGAGCATCCCCCAAGAATTGTTTAGTACTTGAGCGCCATTTTTCACAGCGTATTCAATCGCAGCTATTGCACCGGCAGCGTTACCGCGACCTTTATTATCCATAAATTTCACTGCAATCAACTGTACCTTTCCCATTACTCCGGCAAGGCCTATTTGATTGTGAGAGGCACCGATGATTCCTGCAACATGAGTGCCGTGCTTATTATCATCCATCGGATCAGAAGAATTATTTGAAAAATTGAAACCATGAATATCATCGATATATCCATTTCCATCATCATCAATCCCAGCTTTTCCATTTAGTTCAACCTCGTTGACCCACATATTATCTTTGAGGTCTGGGTGGCCGTAGTCTACACCTGTATCAATAACGGCAATTTTAATATCAGAACTACCTCTTGTAATAGTCCAAGCTGGGAAAATATTAGAATCCGCCCCCAACTTTCCGGGAACAGGAAATCGACCGCCGCCTCTTCTAGGCTCGTTATTTCCTAAATTTTCTAACCCCCAAGAAGTTTCGAATAGCGGATCAGTGCTATCAATTGAAATATTATAATTGGGCTCGATGCGCTTCACCCAAGTTTTTGAAGTAAGTTCATTATTTAATTGATCAACTTTGTAGATACCCAAATGATCTAAGCTCACTGATTGAAGCTCTGTTAAGTTTTCTTCTGTAATATTAAGTCTATCAACCTCTACCAAAAAGCCATCGAAATCATCTGCCAAGACTGGCGCAGATACTAGAGTTGCCATCAAAATAATTTTTTTCATAATTTATTTTAGAAAAATAATTATTTAATGAGAAGAACTTATTGTTCTCCTGGAGGTTTAGGCTCATCATGTCTGACACGATCCCTCACCTTATCTCTCATATCTTTATTTCGTTTTCTGTCGCGAAAACGTTTCTTAGCGTTATCAATCTGCCTCTCTGTTGGAGTACTTCTTCTCGTTTTAGAATTGAATTCTTTTCTTTTTTTAGGCTTTTCTTCTATCTTTTTTTGAACCGACGGATTATTCATCAATTTCTTAATTTTATCGCGGGACCTCTGTGTCCTTTCTTCCCATCGCTTCTTAAACGTCTGCACTCTTGGTTTATTAGCTTTCCATTTTTCACGTTTCTTTAAGTAAGCTTGACGAAATTTTTTTTTGATATTTTTCCATTTAGAAGTCTTTTGGGATTCAACATCCCAATTCATATTTTTAAAGACATCCAGTTTTTGGCGCGCAGTAAAGTTCCTACCATTTTCAACGACCATGGATTCATTTTTAGTTAAAAAATCAGTATTACCATTTGATTCTAACTCAACCGTCCCTTCATTAACTGCAACCACCACGTCTTCATCAGTAGAAACAAGAAATTTCGTTCCTCGAACCCCAAGAGTTGCATCTTTAGACCGAACAACTAAAGACTCAGAGCTACTCTCTTTGAGCATTTTTATTAAAATTGAACCGATCTTATTTGTCAGCTCCGCTGGACTTGAGACTTCTTGATTCTTTCCCTCACCTATAACTTCTGGTAGTTGATTGAAATTCAATTTAGTGCCACCTTCTAACTTCAATACTGAGTGACCTACAATCTTTATGACAGCGAGACCGTCTTCTTTGATAACTAATTGATCACCTTCTTCTATTGCAGCACCTTTTTGAAGTTTAATCTTCAATCCAGCGGCATTGAATTTGTAGTTATCGCCTTTATTAAAAACTATTTTTGCTTCTAATGTTGCTTGAGCAAAAGTTAAACTCGTGCTCAAAAAAGTTAAGGCTATAAAGCAAAGAAAGTACAAACGGTCCATAGGACTCCTGCAATGGTAGCAGCAAAAACAGCTGGTGGAAGTTGAGTTGTTACGTGGTCCATAAGATCACATCCAGTACACATTGCACTAAGTACGGTAGTATCAGAGATAGGAGAACATTGATCACCAAAAACTGAACCATTCATAACGGCTGCAAAACAAATCATCATATAGAATTCAGGATGTGCCATTCCAATAGATTGAGCTATTGCCCAAGAAAGTGGCATTGCAAGTGGAAAGGCAACTGCAAATGTTCCCCACGAAGTACCCGTCGAGAATGCAATTAAAACCGTTAATATTTGCAAGATCACTGGTAAGCTCCAAAAAGGAATTGAGGATCCTAAAAGCTCAACAAGATACATTCCTCCTCCAGCTTCTTTACTCAGGGTTCCAATTGTAATGGCCAAAAGTAAAATAGCAGAACCTACAACGACACCTTTAAGTCCGTCACTTATCCCCTCAATAACATGCTTGAGCTTCAATCCTCTAACCATAGAAAGAACAACACTAAACATTAATGCAATTCCAAAAGCTTGTCTTACCTTAGGAGACCCCATAAAAACAAAAGTTCCAACAGCAATAGCAATTAATAAAGCCAATGGACCAAAAAAATCAATAATATGTGGTTGGTAGTAACCCGGAACACTGTTTTTAGTTAACTCTTTTGCACTTAGTGGCTCAGATTCAGGATGGTCCAACTCTCCTGTTGTCCTTGCCCTTTCTATTGCGTTTTTAAGTTTTCTTCCAAGAAATGGCGCTTTATCTATTGAGAGTAAGAATGTTCCTAACACTGCAAAGATTGCATAAAAAGATAGCGGTATAGAACTAAAAAAGAATGATAGCCTATCAGACTCTGTTGCTAACCAAGTCACACCTGGAACAAATAAGAATGCTTGTACGTATCCAGGCCAGGCATTAAAAGCCAATAGGATTGCAATTGGAGAAGCGGTAGAGTCAACGATATAAGATAACTCCTCATGCGCGATCTTCTCTCTATCTGCCAATGGCTTAACTGTTGTACCAACTAGAACAGTAGAAACGGTTCCCCCTTGAAAAAATATAACTCCAAGTAGCCAAGTAATAACTTTTGCTGACTTAGGGCCTTTTACAAAGTGCTTCGTCATATAATCAGCGAAAGCTTGCGCTGCTCCTGTCTTTGCCCACATTCCCATTAGGCCACCAAGTAGCCATAAGTATAGTAGTAAAACTCCTGCAGCATTTTTACTAGCAAAGACATTGATAAAGACTTCATCTGTTAAGTCGTATTGCCCTAACACAAGTGCTCCAGAAAATATCCCCGCTAGCAATGCAGTAATTGGATCTTTTACCAACCAACAAAGGATAACTGCAACCAATGCAGGCAGAAGTGACCAAAATCCAAAATGTCTTTTTACCTCTAGCTTTGAATAAACAGGTCCACCATCGACTTGGTCCACGATATATTCAACATTTTTTTCCTTGTCCGAATTATAATCGTTCTCATCTAATGTTTTATTTAAAAATTTGGAATCAGCTTTTTCAACTAGACTAAAAAACTTTGGCTCACCTTTATATATATAATAAGGTTTAAGTCCTTCATCTGTTTGCTCCATTTTTACATCGAGGACAACTGTCTCTAAGACTACTGTAGGTTTAACTTGGGTACCCACAAAATATGAAGCTACCATTGTGATCGTAAAGATCCAGAAAGAGTAAGAACTCAAAATCCTTTTCATGTTTTTTTCTCTTTTTTATGTATTAAATGTTAAAAATTAACGTTGTATCTAAACCCACCCTTTTGAGAGAAACTATTGTAATAAAAGTTCACATCTTTATAAGCTTGGATTTCAATACGGCCAGAAATAAACGGCGCAAGAAACATCAAGTTATCAGCATGCTCTCCAAGGGTTAATTGTTTAAATTTATAAATGAGGTAATCTGAACGCTCTACGATATAGTCGTAAGACATAAGAGCATCTCTCGTAAGATCGAGTGCTTTGTCATTTCCCACCCCAACAGGAGCACGCTGGCTTTCAAGCTCATAACCATGTGCCGCTAAACTCATTAAGGTGAATAATAGAAATAGGTTCTTCAATTTTCCTCCAATTCCCATTATACCCATAAGGTTACAACAGCTTAAGAGAGAAATAAATGTACAGCTTGTTATTTTGATAAAGAAAAAGGGGCCTTACGGCCCCTGTGTAAAAAATTAAACAAAGTGTTCTAATCAACTAAAAACTTTGAAGGAATCTAAACGCGATTAGTGCGATAAAAGTTGGAAGAAGAGCTGACTTTAAAAGTCCAAGAGGAGAAATTCCATCTTCTCCAAAGTTCTCTTTTAGAATTCCAAAACCTGCTGGGTTTGGTGCGTTTGCAATAACTGTTAGACCACCACCGGTAACAGCACCAGCAACGAGGTAATACTTTTGCTCAGGAGAAATTCCTTGAACAAGTGATCCAAGATAAGTTAGAGCGGCGTTGTCAGTTATTCCCGTCAGTGCAGTAGAACCTAGGTATAATGGCATCGCATCCAATTTTCCAAGTAACGGTTGAAGCCACCAAGCTTGTTGTGCTCCAAGTGTAACAAGACCACCCAAGAAAAATCCGACTAATAATGATTCTTTCAGTTTCAATTTATCTTGGTACTCATTAGTAACTGTTGCAAATCCTAGGAAGAATAAAAACAGACCTAAAAAGACAACCATATGGTGAGCAGTTAAAACAATTAAGGCTAAGAAAACAATATGCATTCCAGTAATCCACCATGGTGGGTGCATTTTATCTTCTCTTTCGGCTCTTAAATTGAAGTTTCCAATAAGCTCATTTTTGAATCTAAACGCAATTATTAAAGTTCCGATAACAACTGAAATTGCCGCTTTATATCCAAAATGACCGATCATATGAGACATACCCCATCCCCATGTTCCAGCAACCATTAATACAGGAGGTGCTGCAAAGTGAGTTAGAGTTCCACCAATAGAAACGTTCACAAATAAAAGTCCAAGAGTTGCGTACTTAAATTTTAGAGACATTCCCTCTTGCGAGTAGAAGTTCTTTTGTAAAATTAAAGCTGTAACTGTCATCGCCGCAGGCTCTGTAATAAATGAACCTAGAAGCGGTCCCATTATAAGAGCTGAAACAAAGAATGACATTCTTTGACTTGGTAGAGGAATTAAACGTGAAACCTGAACAATCATAGTTTCAGCAAATTTAATTACCGGTCTAGTTCCCGCCACACACATAATAACGAAAACAAAAGCTGGCTCTGTGTAATTTAGACTTTCTAAATATTCCACCGCCGTATGACCGCCAGAGAAAGCCGTCAAAAATAAAATGAGAATCCCAGCCCAAAGACCAAAAACAGCTTCAACTTCTCCAAGAAAATGAAAAAATTCAGAAGTTGGTGATCCTGACGGGTACTTGTGAGCGAGGTGCTCGAATTTTTTAACCAAGAAGGTGTGTAAGACCGCAATTGCAAAAAGCACGGTACCCACCACCTGTACTACAGTAGGGTTTAACTGCTCCATTGAGACATCCTTTTCTTACTAATAAGGTAATTTTATATAGTGTAAACGAATGTCTATATGAACTGAATTAAATTTTGTTAATTATTTCAAATATTAAGCTAAATATTATTAAGCTTCTTGGTCACCAATTGAACAAACCGGACAAGCCTCAAGTTGCTCTGTGCACAATTCAATATCTTCATCAGTGGTAGGCTGCTTATAGATGTAGGCATTACCATCTTCATCTTCTGCGAAAAAATCTGGCGCTCCGTTATAACACACGTTACAAGCAATGCATCCTTCACCATTATCGTCGTCTGGATCAGTGCAGTAAAATCTACCTTCAACGTTCTTTGGGTGCTTTAACTCTGGATTTGCCAACTTAGTCCTCCGGGAAACTTTTCCTTTCTAATACAATTTACTATTATACTGACAGTTTATATCTCAAAAAGGAATAAAAGTATATGAAAGAAAGAGCGTTTGAATTGGCTCAAACTTGGGCAAACGATGACTATATCGATCAAGCAGATCGCCAGCACTTAAAAGAGCTACTACGAGATCCTGCCAAAAATGAATCTGAAATCGTCGAATCTTTCTACCAAGACTTGGAGTTCGGAACTGGCGGTCTAAGAAGTATTCTTGGAGTTGGTTCAAATAGAATGAACAAATACAACGTCAGAAAAGCCGCTCAAGCTATGGTCGATGCCTTAAGAGCTGAACTTCCAAGTGGTGGCCGTGCTTGTGTTTCTTTTGATTGCCGAAATTTCTCAAAAGAGTTCTCAAGAGAAGTGGCGGGCGTATTTGCAGCCAATGGACTTGAGACTTTTATTTTTGAAGACCTAGCACCTACCCCAATGCTTTCTTATGCCGTACGCTACTATGAAGCGAACCTAGGTGTAATGATCACTGCGAGTCATAATCCAAAACAATACAATGGCTTTAAAGCCTACTGGGCAGATGGGGCTCAGGTAACTCCACCCAATGATCAACTAGTGATTGATAAATACAATGCCATTAGCAATTGGAATGATATTAAACTGGGAAGCTTTGAAGAGCTAATGGAGCAAAACAATATCAAGTGGGTATCACAAGAATGTATCCAAAGTTTCTACCAAACAGTATATGACAATGCTCTTGATCGTGAGATGTGCCTAACTCATGGAAAGAAAGTGCATATTATTTATACTCCTCTTCATGGAACTGGTTATGTTCCTAGCCTTCACGTTTCAAAAGAGATGGGTTTTGAGAACTTTGAAATAGTTGAATCACAAGCAGTCTTTGATGGAAATTTCTCAACGATTAAAACAACTCCTAACCCTGAAGATCCACAAGCTCTAGAACTTGCGGTGGCCATCATGCTAGAAGAAAATGCGGATGTCGCTTACGGAACTGATCCAGATGGAGATCGTCTTGGGGTCGTTGTAAATAATAAAGGGATTCCTGCTTATCTGAATGGAAATCAAATTGCGATTTTAATGATGCACTATATGCTAGAGCAAAAATCGAAACAAGGGACTCTTCCTAAGAAGCCTTTAATTTTAAAAAGTTTAGTTACGAGCCCTCTTCAAACGACAATTGCCACTAAATACAATACAGAAGTTAGAGACACACTTACTGGATTTAAATGGATGGCGAAACTTTGGAAGGAATTAGAGAACACAGATTATGAATATGTGTTTGCTAGTGAAGAATCATTTGGGTATATGCCTCATGATAAAGTTAGAGATAAAGACGCTGTTGCTTCAATTGCTTTAATGAATGAAATCGTTCTTTATTACAAACTTCAAGATATGAATCTTATCAATGCTCTTGATAAGATTTATGAAGAGTTTGGATATGCAGAAGAAAGCTTAGTTGCTCTAACTTTTGAAGGTCTTGAAGGAAAAGAAAAGATTAACCGAATCATGCAGTACTATAGAGATAATTCAACAGCTGATATCGCAGGATTTAAGGTTGAAAACTTTAATGACTATAAAGCTGGAGTATCTAAGAATCTTGCTTCTGGAGAAACCACTCAACTTGATATGACTCCAAGTAATGTTTTAGGTTTTACCTTCACAGATGGAACAAAACTGTTTTTACGCCCATCGGGAACAGAGCCAAAGATAAAATTCTACACAATGGTTCAGGTAAAAGATGGCGATTTAACTCAAAAGAAACAAACAGCTAAAGACTATATTCAAAAAATAGAAGCTGAAATTAATGAAAGAGCCGCTTCACTATGACAGCGATTGTACTTGTAAGTGGAGGAATGGATTCTGCAGCTGTCATTGGAGTGGCAGCAAAAGAGCATAATGATTTAGCCTTCCTCCATATAACCTATGGCCAAAACACGGCCCAAAAAGAGCGTGAATGTTTTGAGAAGCTAGCTGATCATTACCAAGTTCCTGCAGAGAAGAGAAAAGTCATAGACATCAGTTTCTTACGCCAAATAGGCGGTAGCTCTCTTACTGATGAAAATATTTCAGTTAGTGACTATGCAGGTGATTCAGATCGGATACCATCTAGCTATGTTCCTTTTAGAAACACCCATATAATCGCTTGCGCTGTTTCATGGGCTGAAATTCTTGGCGCAACTAATATTTATATCGGGGCAAATGAAGAAGATTCTCCTGGCTATCCAGATTGTAGACCTGCTTATTATGATGCTTATAATGAGTTGATTAAAAAAGGCACCAAAGAAGGTCGGATTTCAATAAAAACTCCTGTAATTAGCCTCAAAAAAGCTGAAATAATTAAGTTAGCTCAAGAAAACGATGTACCACTCCAACTGACCTGGTCTTGTTATGCTAAAAATGACCTCGCCTGTGGTGTATGTGATTCCTGTGCTTTAAGACTTCGAGGTTTTAAGGAGTTAGGAAAGCAAGACCCAATTGCCTATCAAAAATAGCTACCTTGATTTTTGTTTTCTAGGATAAAATCTTCTCATCAAGGAGATTACCATGAAGTGGATCGTTACAATTCTTATTGCCGTTAGTTTTAATTCATTTGCTGAGGATGGAAGTAAAGTTCAAGAAAGAAAAGCCAAAGCACTACAGAGTATTGATGCTCGTATTAAAGCTTTAGGTGAATTGAAATCTTGTATTTCAAGTGCATCAAAAAAAGAAGACCTTAAGGCTTGTCGCAAAAAACATAAAGATGCGATGAAACCTTTAAGAACTGAAATGAAGCAAAAAAGAGAAAAAAGAAAAGCTAAAAGAGAAACAAACTAATTTTAATTTATTATCGCCAGTGACGGTAAGTGTCGCTGGCTTAAATTTTGTAAGCTATTTAAAAACGAGAATCAATAGAGCTGAACGAAGTCTCCCTCAGTAACAGAGCCTCCAGAATGAAGAATAGAGACCGCTCCATCGGGACCAAAATAATCTATGATCTCAAGAGTTCCTTTTACTTCTCCTTTACTCACACCAAGTAGTGCCCCCGTTTCAGGATCGTAAATCTCTTCACCTTCAGTCATGACTTTCAGGATATCTCCAACGTTAATGCCTGATCTTCGTCCGGCATTGACATAAACTTTTGAACCAATAATTCTAGCAACACGTCCCGTCCAGTCTAGCTTTTCCCCTAGTTTTGCAATTTTAGGGATAAACCTTCTTACTGCGACTTTAACAGAATAGCGAAGAAGTCCTCTTCTATAATCAACCGTGGCATCTCTTTGGCTCATAAAAAACCTGAAAGATGAATCGTTGATATTTCCATCCATTTTATCAGAGAATATTTCTTTGTTTGCAACGACATCAAAAACACGAATTTCAACTTCTGACTCGGCATAAGACTTTGTTTTTCTCACAAACCCGATCTCATCTGATTTTTGTCTGACACGAGCGTTAGTAATCCGGCCAAAGACAACAAGGTTAACCCCTGAGAGCTTAGCCTTTCTTGAAAGTTGAGCTAATTTCAGCCCTCCCCCAGCGAAGATCTCCTTAGAAGAGCCAAATAATGAAGAGGCTTCCGGATCAACTACGAAGTCTCTCGTTTGAGAAAGCTCTCTTCTTAATTCTTCCGTTGCTGTAATCGCTAAATCTTCTTTTCCAAAAGGAGATTCATTATGCAATTTTAGGAGTGCAATTTTCTTCTTGATTGGGCTAAATACATCTTGAGGGTTGGCCTGCTGATAAAAGCTATTAGTTGGCCTTGGGGCATAACCTGTCCCTCTCCTTCTAATAGGCTGATTGGTACATGAAACCAATAAAAGTATAAAACCTACAAATAAACTAAATCTTTTCGCTTTCAGATTCACCCTTAAATTTTATACCAAGCTCCTCTGCAGTATCAACTACCTCAAAAGCTAGACCATTTTTTGCCGCCTCGACTTTCACTTGGTTCAATAACCCCTTAATTTGGTCAAGCTTTCCATCATAAAAGAAGATGACATCCGCCTGTCCTTGAGCAATTGACTCAATTTCAGTACGAAGTGAATATCGAACACCTTGATCGTTAACCATGGCTAACAGATCATGAAGCTTACTCACACTTTTAAAGTCTTTTAAGCTCACTCGCTGTACCGAGCTAACTGGTGTGATGTTTTTAATACTACTAGTAACCTTTGGAAAATAACCTTTCGCTAAACTATAAACATGGTTAGCGATGATATTGGCCAAGTTAGAAGACTTTGAAAGCCTATACTCTTTTGTTTCTGGAAGCATTTTATAAGTATCTACAACTGTATTTGATTGAAGGTTCTTTAAATACCCCTGTCCATAATAATCATACTCATAAATATTCAACTCAGGATTAGAGTCATTCAATGTAACTCTTAAATTTAAATCAAGAAGCAAAGAGTTTCTAAATTTTTCTGGAATATTCGAAAGCATTTCTGTTGTCGGAAGACTTTGAAAATTCTTCAAATCTTGAGCTGTATTTCCTTCGACTAGAACCACATTTGAAATATTCACAGGCTTATTAATCAAAAACCATTCAAGCCATTTCTTTGTGATAACCCCATCGAATGCTCTTTCGTTATCGATCCCAATATCAGTATAAGTAAAACCTTTCAGTTCAAAGCTTACTTTTACATACAAAGTTCCTTCGCTAAGAGACTGCTTTCCCTTTACAAAAGAATAATAGATTTGATTAAGTTTCGTTTTATCAACATCCCCTTCTAATTGAATATAACGATTACGAGGATATTGTTGAGAGCGAGTAATCTTTTTTACCACCCAACGAGGAATAATATTATTTAATCCCCCAAAACTTCTTTCTTTCAGTAGCTTTTTGCGTCTAAGTTCGCGTTCATAATTATCTAGATTTGAACGAGACTTATTCTCATCAATTTTGTATTTAATCTTTAAATCATTTTCAATCGCTGCAAAAGAACTATTTAAAGACTCATTGTATTTCTGCCAAAATAGATCAGGACTAAGACCGAGAGCTGTAAGTTCTTTAGTGATAATATCTTTAAAACCTTCGTGCACAAGTTGCTTTTTGATAAACTCATAACTGTCATCGTCACTTGCTTTAAACTTTCCTCTTCCACGAGTAAAGTCTTTTGCAAATGCAGAGCTTAGCACACCAAGCGCAATTAAAAGTATTGAGATTTTCTTCATGAAACGTTTCCTAGTTAGGGTTCGCTGGTTTTTCTAGCTTACCATCTACTATAAAACTAACTGAGTTATTATTCAATAATTCGTTGATTCGTGCCGCCATTTGCGGAGTTGGATTTACCAAATAATTTTCATCAAGATTTATTTTGGCCCTTCCCTCAAGCGATTCGAAGATCAAATGGGTTGGAACACTCCCTCTAAAACTTAGGAGTAATTGCTTCAATTTAGGCAAAGTGTAGTCGTTAAGTTCTGCCGTCTGGATATTTATCCGCACTGCTGATACCCGATCATCAGATTCATCTGTCAGGGATCGAATAGAGTTTACATAGAAACTTCTACGGTCATCTGATAAACGTACATAGCCAGACAGTACAATTGGTTCATCACCCTGCTCTAGGTATTCGTAAAAATCTGCATATGTTCTAGGAAATAGAATACATTCAATTTTGCTGGTTAAATCCTCAACAGTGATAAAAGCCATTCTGTCGCCTTTTTTTGTCATGATGGCTTTTTTCTCGGAAATTATCCCAGCGATTGTTAGATTTCTTTTGCTTGGATCATTAACTTTAGCGTCCCTATTTTTGAAATCAAATTCAGGTTTGGCCACTTGAGGCAGACCATGAATTTCAGAAATAGACATCGAAGTAAGCTCTGTAATGATATCACCGTATTTATCTAGCGGGTGACCAGAAACATAAATACCTAGTAGCTCTTGCTCATAGCTAAGCTTTTCTTTTTCTTCAAAATCAGTAATTCGATTCAAGTTAAGCATTTCTTCTTTAGGCTCTTCCATCGATCCCATGTCAAAAAGATTAACTTGTCCTAGTGAACGCTCTTCTTGTTTTTTCTGAGCATAGGCCACGACAATTTCGAGATTTTCTAGCAAGCTTGCTCGGTTCATCTCTTCACAATCATCGAATGCCCCTACTTTAATGAGAGATTCGATAACTCGCTTATTACAAGAGCGCATATTTACTCTCTCGCAAAAATCAATAAAACCAACAAAAGGTCCATTCTCTTCACGCTCTTTTATGATGGCATTAACTGGTCCCTCACCAACGTTTTTAATCGCTCCCATACCAAAACGGATATTGTCTTCGATAACGTTGAATAGAAAGAGTGATTCATTAACATCAGGAGGAAGGATTTCAATCCCTTCTTCCCTAGCATCGTTGATATACATGGTAATCTTGTCTGTGTTAGACATTTCAGTACCAAGAAGAGCTGCAAAAAATTGCGGCTTATAATATTGTTTTAAGAAAGCTGTTTGATAAGCAATTACGGCATAAGCAACGGCGTGAGACTTATTGAAACCGTACTTTGCAAACTCGGCCATGAGGTCATAAATTTCCTCTGCCTTTTTGACATCGTACCCGCGCTCTTTAGCACCAGCTAAAAAGATCTCGCGGTGACGGGCCATTTCTTTTTCTTTTTTCTTACCCATCGCTCTTCGAAGCATATCCGCTTCACCGAGAGAGTATCCACCAACGGTTCGAGCAATGTTCATAACCTGCTCTTGGTAAACGATAATACCGTAAGTATCTTTAAGGATCGGCTCTAAACTTTTTTCGCCTTCAAAGAAATAATCAACTTCTTTACGACCAAATTTCCTCTCGATGAATTCATCGTGCATTCCAAGTCCCATTGGACCTGGTCTATAGAGAGCGTTGATCGCAGTGATATCATCAATTGTACCTGGCTTTAGCCTTTTACAAAGGTCTTTCATCCCCGAAGATTCAAGTTGGAAAACCCCTGTCGTGGTACCATTTGAAATGTAGTCATAAACTACTTGGTCACACATATCGATTGATTCAATATCAAAGTTTTCATCGTGATCACGACGGATGAAGTTTGAAGCGTTCTGAATTACAGTAAGGGTCTTTAGCCCAAGGAAGTCGAATTTTACGAGTCCGATCTGCTCAGAAAAATCTTTATCAAATTGAACAACCTGTTCACCTTCACGTCCTTTATAGAGCGGACAGTATTTTACCAGAGGCTCATTGGTAATAATAACCCCTGCGGCGTGAATTGAAGCATGTCTTAAAAGACCTTCAAGTCTTCTTGAGATCTGTATAATTCTTCTAATCTTTGGATCTTTTTCACTTAGTTCGAGTAGCTTAGGCTCCATCTCGAGAGCTTTTTCAAGCGTGATTCCAAGTTCATCAGGAATAAGTTTTGCGAGTGCATCGGTTTCCGCGTAAGGAAGACCAAAAACTCTAGAAACGTCTCGAATAACGGCTTTGGCCTGCAGCTTACCAAAGGTAATAATCTGCCCTACTTTTTCCTCACCATATTTCTTAGTTACATATTCGATAACTTCCGGTCTTCTGTCCTGACAAAAATCGACGTCAAAATCCGGCATAGAAATACGTTCAAGGTTAATAAAACGCTCAAAAAGTAAGTTATATGGAAGTGGATCAATATTAGTAATTTTCAGAGAATAAGCAACAAGTGAACCGGCACCAGAACCACGACCAGGACCTACCGGAATATCTCTTTCTTTTGCCCAGCTAATGAAATCAGAAACGATACAAAAATAACCAGGGAATCCCATTTGAAGAATAGTATCAATTTCAATTTGTAGCCTGTCATAGTATTGAGGCTTAAGTTCATCTTCCCAATTGGACTGAGTAACAAGGTCTCTAAAATGAGGTCCTTTAAACCTTTCTTCAAGGCCTTCGTATGAAACACGTTTAAAATACTCTTCTGTGGTTTCACCAGTTTCAATATGTTGATCAAAATCTGGGAGATGATAAATCTGCTTACCGTCTTCATCTTCCCAAGTGATTTCAAGATTACACTTATCTGCAATCTCTAATGTATTATCACAGGCATCAGGCAAGTCACTAAACTTCGCTCGCATTTCTTCTGGAGATTTAAAATAAAATTCATCAGCAGTAAGCTTCATTCTCTTTTCATCAAGAAAAGTTTTTCCCGTCTGAATACAAAGTAGTACTTCTTGAGCGGCGGCGTCGTCACGAGTTAGATAGTGACAGTCATTGGTGGCCACAAGCTTGATTTGATGTTCTTTGGCGTAATCAATAATTTTTTCGTATACTTGCTCTTCTTCAAGACCATGTCTTTGTATTTCAAGATAAAAATCATCGTGAAAAATATCACGAAGTTTTTGAATAGCATTATGGGCCCTATCATCTTGGCCGGTGAAAAAATTAAAAGCGACTTCACCTTTTAAACATGCTGTCGTTGCGACTAGACCTTCCGAGTATTTATTCAATAATTCAAGATCAACTCTTGGTTTATAGTAAAATCCCTCTAGGTAGGCGTGAGATAAAAGTTTACAAAGATTTTCATAACCTTGTTTATTCTTACAAAGAAGAACTAGGTGATGAATCTGGTGCTTACTTTCTTGCTCATCTTGAGTCGAGAGCGACTTACTATTTTTAGGCGGTCTTCGATCAAAACGAGAGCCGGGCGTAAAATAAACCTCAGAACCAAGAATTGGTTTGATCCCGTTTTTGATGGCCTTGGTATAAAAATCAATCGCCCCAAACATATTCCCATGATCTGTCATGGCAATTGACTTCATCCCATATTCTTTAGCACGCTCGAATAGATCATCTAAACGAAGCGCTCCGTCTAAAAGTGAATACTGGGTATGAAGGTGCAGATGAACAAAGTCACTTTTGTGATCTTCCTGCATGTTTAAATTTGGATACTGAAATGGATTCTTCATAAATGACCGTGTGTAGGTTCTTTATGCCATCTTTAAGACTTTATTTCCAGTTTGAAATAGTAATAAAAGCTTTCTTTTGGGTTGCGCAAAAATAATTAATGTTTAAAAAAAGCACCGGCGTCCCTACCAGCGCTTTTTTTGAACCCTTACCCTTATGTTCGCCCAAAGCTCGCATTCACGAGGCTCTAAGCCGCTTTACGACCATAATAGATTTCGTCATAAACATCAGGAGTTAACTCATAAATCAGTTCATACCATTCGTCTTCGGAGAGAGTCGAAGAAGCATGGTCAATACGTAGTGACTGAAGTCTTTGATTTAACCGGCTGAAATTTAATGAACGACCTGAATGGCCATAATTACTTAAAATAATATCTATGATTTGTTCCGAGTATTCATCTACGAGAATTTCTAAGAATTTATCATTACTCATTTTAAAAACCTTGTTTAACTCACGTTCTACTGTTTAGGCTTGGTGCTTTTTCATTATAAATTCATTGTTTTGTCCAAAGGAGAAAATCTCTTTCATGTGGTAAGAACATAATAATTTCGGATAGATGCATTGATCTTTAGATAACCCTAAACTCAATGAAAAATATGGATTTTTCGAAATTTCGCCCTAAATAGTTTGCAAATTCGCCCTATTTTTCGAGTTTTTAAATACTTGTACTTTTAAATGTTAAATCATTAAACACCAGTAAAATTTCTACATAAGAAATCAAACACTTAGTTTAAAAATCTCTCTGTATTTTGGCATCTGCCTTGCTCTCTATTTACAAATACATAAGGAGAGAGAAATGAAAAAACTATTAGTAGGGTCACTACTTTTGTCAGCGGTTTCCGCACAGGCCAATCAACCAGACATTTTAAAAGCCGTAACCCAGCATCCATCATTTGGACAAGTGCAATATCTAGATTTCCATGCTGCCAATATTACCGGAGAAATTGAAAAGGCTTACCCATTTTTAAAATCTTATAAAGAGACTTCTCTTAAATACAAATCTTGCTACGATAGCATCACAAAAATGGCTTCAAAAAAATCATTAGAAGATGAAGACATAACAAAGATGGAAGAAACTGCACTCGAATGTACTAAATATGCAGTAGAGCAAGCACGTAGTTATCAAAACACTCCGATTGTTGAAGTAAAGCAATTAAATACAAATAAGAATATATTCACAACTAATACCATCAGTGATTCAGCCGTTTTTCATTTTAAATATATGCGATCACTTTTAACTTTAATTACAGAACAATACTCTGACTCCAACCTAGTCGATACCCAAAGTAGACAACTAATGAAAAAAGATACTCGTTGGGATGACCTAGATAAAATGGCAGATTACAATTTAATGGTAAGACAAAATGTTCAACGAAATTCAGCAGACAGACTTCTGGTAGAGTCTGGTTCAAGTGCTCTTACAGTTAAACAATCTCGCCATAATCTTGAGCAGTTCGTGCAAAATGCATGTCAATCGACAGAAACTTACCAACAACAATATGTCACAGATGCATTTAACTACTTAGCGGCACAAGCAAAAGTAAAAGCAAACGATAAGTACAAAAGAATTGCTACTTGTGCATTAGCTGCAGCTTACTTTAATGTTAACTATAATATTTCAAGTCACTATAGAACGAATTTAGCTTTTGAAGGAAAACTTCTAGATAAATATAAAAGTGAAAACAAAGACTATATTAAGTCTGTAGCAAGATTAGTGAAGAATAACTACAGAGAAAGAAAAGACTCTAGTCGCTACGGTTACGGCTTTAAACTTCAAACTAAACAAATTGGTGAGGTAAATTTTCTAAGCGTAAATTTTAACCATTACGCTGTAGGAGAATTTGAAGTAAAAGATATTGATAAGGCGATTGACTTCACAGACTACCGCGCGGATCTATTTGTTCACTACCACAAGAACTTTGATATCGTAGAGCATATCGCTAATATGTCTCCTGCTGCGAGTGGTTTTATGAATGTTGCCTACCAAGTTTATCGACCAAGTAAAAGAGAAGAAAGAAGCTTTGAAGGTGGAAGGTTTTTCGCATTAAATGGAAGTCGTATTCCAGAGCTATATCGTATAGATGAAACTGGAGAGCCATCTGATCTACTTGGAAAAGGACACGCGTCTCAATCCACTCACTACACAGACTCTAATAAAGATGGAGACATGCAGTGGGCACAGTACTCTATTATTGGAAAACAAATGAGTTCAGATCTAAATCAATATTTTAGAAATATGAATATGCTTAACTCTGATCCTCTTGCCCCATACAGCTATGATTTTTTCATGGCATCAAATCTAGGTGGCTCAAGTGGTATAATCAACAAAGGTATTAACTTCGTACTCTTAAGACACAAAGGAATTGAATATGCCACACTTAGAGGTGTTCCTTGTAAATCAGAGTATCAAGATCAAAAAGACCTGTTTCAATGTAACCTAGTTCTTCAGGGGATGTATACTTCAGATACTGATGTATTCGAGAACAAAAAACGCCTGGTTGAAAACGGAGCAGTATATGTTGGACCTGGCCTAACACCAGAAGAGGCTGCGAAATACAGTGATGAACCAGCAGAATATATTGAGGAAGTTAGTATTAAAAAAATTAAATAAATAGCTTCAATAAGCAAGCGGTAGAAATGCCGCTTGTTTTTCTTCCTCCAAAATAGTTGACTCAAACACCAAAAGCCTTTATTTTTATAAAAGTGAAAATACTTTTGGCGCTTCTATTTTTATTTCACCTTGTTTTGATTCCTGTATCAAATGCGTCAATTAACGAGCACTTAGAGCACTACCATAAAGCTTCAGATCAAATCCAAGAGCATGAACATCATGAGCACCACGAAAATCACACTCATGATAAAAATAGTGGTCATGAACACTACAATTTAAAAATCGATAAATTATCTCTGCAAGATGAGATCGCAGTAGCTCCTCTAACATTAAAAGAGTATTTTGCAATTCTTACGATTTTAAACACTTATCAAGAATTAAGATTAAAAGTACAACCTCAAATACAAGCGAGCTCTCCGCTCCCCCTTTCACCTGACTATCAAAGAAATCTTCCGCTAATTATTTAGGCCTTATTCAAAAAATCTTTTTATTAGAGCTAAGGCTTTAATGCGCAAAATTTTTGAAAGGACTATAAATGCTAAATAATATAATTAAGTTTTCACTAAATAATAGAATGCTTGTCACATGCATAGCTGCATTGACACTTGTGTATGGGACATTCGTCGCACTGAACTTACCAGTGGATGTATTTCCCAACCTTAACAAACCAAAGGTCACTATAATTACAGAAGGCCATGGTTTTGCCCCCGAGGAAGTAGAAACACTCGTAACGATTCCCTTAGAAACCGCTATGGTGGGAACGACGGGTGTAACGAGAGTGCGATCCTCCAGTGGTATGGGGATTAGTATCATTCACGTTGAATTTGCTTGGGGAACAGATCCTTATCGCAATAGGCAGCTAGTTAATGAAAAAATTCAGTCGGTGCAAAACAGACTACCAGGAAACATATCTCCTACCCTAGCTCCCATTACAAGCATCATGGGAGAAATTCAATTTCTTGGGCTTCAAACAAAATCTGATAGTCAAAGTCTATTGGAACTTAGAACTCTTGCTGATTGGACAATCAAACCTCAACTCCTCTCAATTCCAGGAGTGAGTAATGTCGTTATTATCGGAGGAGGTAAAAAGCAATTCCAAATAAAAATCGATGCGGAAAAACTTAGGCTTAAAAATATCTCTCTCGATTCTTTAATGGAAAATGTTAAGCATCTTAGTGAAAATACCACTGGTGGTTTTGTCGACAAAGAAGAAAAAGAATTCCTCATCCGTATAATTGGTAGAGCATTAAGTGAAGATGACCTACGAGATTCTATTGTTGGTATGCACTTAGGTATTCCTGTCAAACTTAAAGATGTTGCTGATGTAGTTATTGGGCATCAACCAAAAAGAGGAGATGGATCAATCAATGGCCAAGATTCAGTTATTCTCACTATTCAGAAGCAACCTGAGGCATCAACCATAGAAGTTTCTAAAAAAATCGATGAATTAGTTAGAAATCTTAGGAAACAAATGCCAGAGGGAGTTGAGCTTAAAAGTGATCTCTTTAAGCAAGCGCATTTTATTGAATCATCTATCGACAATGTGAAAGAAGCTCTGAGAGATGGAGCAATCATAGTAGGAATCGTGCTCTTTATTTTTCTGCTAAATTTTAGAAGTACTTTCATTACTCTGACAGCTATTCCACTTTCATTTGTACTGACGGCCCTGACATTTAAATTTTTTGGACTCTCCGTTAATACGATGACTCTTGGAGGGCTAGCAATTGCCATTGGAGAATTAGTTGATGATGCAATTGTTGATGTAGAGAATGTTTTTAGACGATTAAAAGAGGCAAAGAAATCTGGAGAAAAATTCAATCCGCTCAGAGTAATTTACCTCGCCTCAAGTGAGGTTCGAAACTCAATTGTCATCTCCACCATTATAGTCGTCCTCGTTTTTATCCCTCTATTCTTTCTCTCAGGAATCGAAGGAAGACTATTTATTCCACTTGGGATCGCCTATATTGTTTCTCTTATAGCGAGTTTAATTGTCTCCCTAACGGTAACACCAGTACTTTGTTCGTACCTTTTACCCAAAGCAAAAGTTATAGATGAAAAAGAAGGAAGGCTTGTTAGCTGGCTCAAATTTAATGAAGCAAAACTTCTAAGTAAAATTTTAGACAAACCCAAGCTTATTATCAGTCTTGCCCTACTATTATTTGTTGGTTCCCTATCACTACTGCCTTTAATGGGAAGAAATTTTCTCCCAAGCTTTAATGAGGGTACAGCGACAATTGGTCTTGCTGCCTGGCCGGGTATATCATTAGAGGAGTCGAATAAAATAGGAAGAAAAGCTGAAAAACTTCTCCTTACCATTCCTGAAGTTAAAAGCACTGTTCGAAGAACGGGACGAGCTGAGATGGATGAACACGCTGAAGGTGTGCATTGGAATGAGATCGATGTTGATTTTAAAAAAGAAGGACGAGACCGAGAAGTGGTCTTACAAGAAGTGAGAGAGAAGCTTGCGACTATTCCCAAAACATACGCCAATATCGGTCAACCTATTTCGCATCGGCTTGATCACCTCCTCTCAGGGATAAGGGCCCAGATTGCGATTAAAATAATTGGACCAGAATTAAGTACTCTTAGAAGGCTTGGTAAAAGTCTAGAGCGAAAGCTAAAAGATATAGATGGACTGGTCGATCTTCAACTTGAGCAACAGGTATTAGTGCCCCAGATCAAAGTCCATATCTACCGCGAAGATGCAGCTGAGTATGGAATTAATATCAGTGATCTAGTAGAGACTCTTGAAATCGCACTTAATGGAAAAAATGTGGGGAATATTATAGAAGGACAAAAGATCTTTGATATCACCATGAGGTTTAAAGAGAAAACACGGGAAGACTTAAAACGACTTGAAGAAGTCGTGGTAAGAGTTCTTCCGACCGGTCAGGTAGTAAAGCTAAAAGACGTGGCCTCAATCTATGAATCAGATGGCCCCAATATAATTAATCGGGAAAATGCCAATAGAAGAATCGTAGTGCAAGCTAACTCAGAAGGCGTCCCCCTCGATCTTTTGGTTAATAAAATTAACAAACAAATTAGCGAGATTGAGCTGCCTGCGAACTACTTTATAGAGTTAGGAGGACAATTTGAAAGTGAAAGAAAGGCCAGTCGCCTTATAGCTCTTCTTGGGATCATATCACTTTTAGGTATTATTATTGTTCTCTATTGGCACTTCAAAAGCTTTATGATGTGTGCTCAAGTACTTACTGCTCTGCCATTGGCATTGATAGGGAGTATTGTTTCAATTTATTTAACAGAGCGTGTCCTTTCAGTAGCAACACTGGTAGCGTTTATAACTTTATGTGGGATCGCTAGTAGAAATGGCGTTATGATGATTTCCCATTATATCCATCTTATTAAACATGAAGGAATGGAGTTTAATAAACAAACAATTATAAAAGGATCACAAGAGAGGCTTATTCCGGTTTTAATGACTGCAATGACAGCCGTTTTCGCCCTGATGCCGATTCTTATGTCTAAAGGAGAACCTGGAAAAGAAATCCTCTACCCTGTTGCAGTAGTTATCACAGGAGGACTTCTAACCTCTACACTACTTGATATTTTTGTGACTCCTGTTGTTTTTTATAATTATGCTAAGAATGCAATGACTAAAGCTTTAAAAGAAGGTGAAAAAAATGAAAAACTATAAAAAGACAATCATTTTAGGTATGGCCTTTATCAATCTATCATTAAATTCATACGCCAAAGAGTATGACCTCAATTCACTTTTAGATTTAACCACTCAAAATAATATTGATGGTAAGATAGCTCGTACTAAAGTTGAAGAAGTGGAAGCAGAAATAGAGAATGCCAAATCGGAATACTACCCAACGATAACTGGTGTTATTGGTAGTGAAGCTAGAAACTCTGCCACAGATAGCAGTATAAACACAACGAATACGGTTGGAGAACTAAGAGTCGATTATAATCTTTATAAATTTGGTGGAACGACTAACAGAGTAAGTTCACTGAAATCTCTTAAAAAAGAAGAAGAAAAAATTGTAAATTTCACAGAAACAAATATTAAAAGGCAGTTAAAAAAGGAATACTACGAAGCCCTATCCTTTCGAGAAGTAATCGATATTTTAAAAGAAGAAATCAATTTTAATAAAACACTAAAAAAACAGGTCAAGCTTAAAAAAGATCAAGGCCTTGTCGGTGCAGCTGATATTCTTGAAATCGATATGCGAGATGCGACACTAACCAATGAGCTATTGAAACTGGAAGAAGAATTTCAACACTCATTGGATAATATTCGCAGAATTACCTATATCCCCCATAACGAAGAAATCCGCTTAAAGGGCAATATTCCTCACGATCACTTTCATGTAAATGAAGAAAAACTCGTATCAGAGGCAATGAACAAAAACCTCGAACTATCGAGAACTCAGATTAAAGTTGAGTCACTAAACTATGAACTTAATGCCAACCAAACGCAGAATTTACCCCAAGTCAATCTATCTGGGCGTTACGGAAAAATGAGAATAGATGAGCAGTATTCAAACGATGAAAAACTTGAAGGACTTGTAGGCGTCTATATTGAAATTCCTTTATTCAACGGAGGAGAGAAAAGCTCACAAATTAGAAAGCTTAGGAGCAAATTAGCACGAGAAAAACTCAATCGAGACAAAAGACAAAACCATCTTAAGATTGATGTCATCCACCGCTTTGAGAGAATGGAAACAATTCACAAGCAAGCAGACCTTGCAGAAAGAAATGTGGCCAACGGCAAAAATTACTTCAAGAATGTCTTAAACGAATATAAAAGAGGAATTAAAAATTCTCTTGATCTAGTAAGTGCGAGAGACCGCCTGGCAGCTTTTAAAAAAGACCTAATTGAGTACAGAAAAGAATATCTTTTCGCTATTTTAGATTTAGAAAAAATAACCAATACAACTATTTTAAAGGAGTAGGATATGAAATTATTAATGAGTTTTATTTTATCAGCAGTAGTACTTTCAGCATTTGCGCATGATGGAGGTCATGGACCGGCAATCAAAGGTGAAAGCCTTTATGGAGGTAAAGTTACCGCAATCATTAGTGCTGATGAAGTTAACAAGGGAAGAGATGCTAAGATGCTTTATAAAGGTGAATTAGTTCATTCTTCAAGAGACTTAGATGTTAAAGTTTATATCTATGACTTAAACATGAAGCCAGTTGACTTAAAAGCATTTTCAAACAAGATCAATGCTGTTCTTTTAGAGAGAAACGCTGAAAAGAAATTTGAACTTACTTTGGATAAATCAGGAAAATTCTTTTCGGGAATGAGAGCAAAGAATAAGAGAGTTCCGTTTAATATTGATATCAACTTATCAAAAGGTGATAAAAAGCTTTTTGGTGCTTTTGATGGTTTAGATTAATATGATCTGGTTAGGAAAAATTCTTCTTTCGGCGTCCATCATAGCTTTTGTTTCATGGCTTTCTGGAAAAAAAACGGGTTTGGCAGGCTTTTTGACTGCCCTCCCCCTAACCACTTTAATCGCGCTCGCTTTTTCACAAGCGCAGTGGAAAGACTCTGCCCAATCAGTGGAATATGCCAAAAGTGTTTTTGTGGCCATTCCAGTGAGTCTCTTATTTTTTGTTCCTTTCTTATTGGCACAAAAATTTAATCTACATTTTTGGACTTGTTATGGATTGGGAATTCTATTACTCGCATGCGGGTATTTTATTCATTCATATATTGTTGGGTGATGGTCTGGCCATAGCTCAATTCCGTAAGTATTTCCCTGCCTCCTCGCTCACTCGGAGGTTTTCTTTCGATAATTCTGCGGGTATATTACTCTGGCTGATAGCTCAGCCGGCTTATTCTTAATCCCGTAGGTATTTCCTTGCCTCCTCGCTCACTCGGAGGTTTTCTTTCGATAATTCTGCGGGCACATCACGTCGTAACTAGCAGCCTATCAAACCGCAGAATTATTCCCATTCAATAGTGCCAGGAGGTTTAGACGTAATATCATAAACCACTCGCGTGATGCCCTCGACTTCATTAACAATCCGAGATGAAACCTTTGCTAAAAACGCTCCCGGAAGATCTGTCCAAGTCGCCGTCATCCCATCAGTAGAGTTTACGATTCGAAGACAAATAACCTCTTCATATGCTCGCGCATCTCCCTTAACACCAACCGTTTTAACCGGTAATAAAACCGTAAAAGCTTGCCAGCTTGCATGGTAAAGATTCTGCGCATGTAATTCTTCAAAAAGAATTTGATCCGATTGTTGTACTTTTTTTACTGCCGGAGGACTCACCTCTCCTAGTACTCGCACACCAATTCCAGGGCCTGGAAATGGATGACGGTGAACCCATTCATGTTGTAGCCCTAGAGACTCACCTAAAACTCTGACCTCATCCTTAAACAAAAACTTTAAAGGCTCTAGAAGTTTTAATTTCATTCTCTCAGGTAGACCACCAACATTATGGTGAGATTTTATTGTAACAGACTTCCCACCTTTTTTATGAGGAGAGATCGATTCGATGACATCTGGATAAAGAGTTCCCTGTAGTAGGTAGTCAAACTTGATGCCTTTATTATTTTCAAAGTCATGAACCTTTTGTTCAAAGACTTCAATAAACGTCGTTCCAATTATTTTTCTTTTCTTTTCAGGATCACTTACACCGGAAAGCTTAGAGTAGAATAACTCTTTAGCATCCACAAACTCGATATTAAGTGGCGTTTGTTTCTGTAGGACTTCAATATGATGATAATCTTGCGGTCTTAAAAGTCCGTTATCGACAAAAAAGCAATAAACGTCTGCTCCAAGTTCTTTTTCAGCTATCGTTGCGGCAACCAGAGAATCAACTCCTCCAGAAAAAGCGCAAAGAACTTTGTGTCCCTTAACCTCTCTAACTTCTGCCATACACTGCTCAAGCATTATATCGTCTGACCAGTTAGGAGAAAGTTCTGCTACATCTTTAAAGAAATGCTCTAGGATATCCTTTCCATGATCAGTATGATTCACCTCTGGGTGAAACTGAAGACCCATCATTTTAATAGCTTGATTTTCAATTCCTGCAATTAAACCGTTATGACTTTTTAAAGTAATTTTAAATCCAGTCGGTGGAGTTACAACATGATCGAAGTGACTCATCCAAACATTGAAGTTCTTTGGAAGGTTTGCAATCTGGGCGCCTTCTTGAGTGGCCACCATCGCATGGCCATACTCACCTTGCACACCTCTTTCAACCTTTCCTCCCATCTTCTCACTAATGATTTGCATTCCATAACAAATACCAAGAAGAGGAAGTTTTTGATCAAATATAAGTTGATAATCTGAATCATCTTCAAAAATTGATTGCGGTCCACCGGATAAAATAAAAGCTCGAGGTTTTTCACCGGCTTTTATTTTCTCCACACAGTCATCGTAAGTAATAATCACTGATGAGTATCCAAGCTCACGTGATTTTCTCGTGATTAACTGAGTGTATTGTGATCCAAAATCGATAATCCAAATATCTTGCATATTCCTTCCTAGCTTAATCTATAGTTTGGTGCTTCTTTTGTAATATTAACATCATGAGGGTGAGATTCTTTCAGACCCGCTGGAGAGATTTTAAGAAATCTCGCCTTCTCTCTTAACTGAGCAAGATCTTCAGCTCCGATATAACCCATACCAGCTCTAATCCCACCAACTAGTTGGTAAACATTTTCAGAAAGAGATCCTCTATAAGGTACTTGCCCTTCAATCCCTTCTGGAACTAATTTTTCATCATCGTTTACTGAGCCTTGCCCGTATCGATCTTTTGATCCTTTAACCATTGCTCCAAGAGATCCCATTCCACGGTAGAGCTTATAAGCTCGCCCTTGATAGATCACTCTCTCACCTGGCGCTTCATCTGTTCCAGCAAAAAGTGATCCGATCATAACCGTCTCAGCTCCCGCCGCTAATGCTTTAACAATATCACCAGAGTATTTAATCCCACCGTCAGCAATAAATGGTACATCATGCTTACGGCAAATATCCCTACAGTCTAGTAGTGCTTGTAATTGAGGAACACCAATTCCTGCTACAACACGAGTAGTACAAATTGATCCCGGACCAATTCCGATTTTCACTCCATCAGCACCAGCCTTAATCAGTTCTTCACAACCTTTGGCGGTAGCGATATTTCCACCAACGACATCAACTGAATCCGATAAAGATTTCACTTTTCGAACCATCTCAATAACACCCTTTGAGTGTCCATGAGCAGTATCAACCACAACAACATCAACACCAGCTTTAATTAGTGCCTCTGCTCTTGCCACTTCTTTTTCTCCAACTCCAACTGCGGCTCCAACTCTTAAACGTCCTAGGCTATCTTTATTCGCATTAGGATGTTTAATCGATTTCTCAATATCTTTAACCGTGATCATTCCAACCAGTTTTTCATCTTTATCAATCAACGGAAGCTTCTCAATTCTATGAGCGTGAAGAAGTTTCTTTGCATCTCCCAGGTCCACACCCTCTTCGGCCAGAACCATATTCTCTCTGTCCGTCATAATATCTTTAACTAATGTTCTGCCATCTTCGACGTAGCGAATATCTCTATTGGTCACGATCCCGACAATCTGTCCTTGCCCATTAACAACAGGAAAACCAGAGAAGCCGTATTTTTTAATCGTCTCTTTTACATTCTCAAGCGTATCTTCAGGACTAACAGTAACTGGCTCTGAAACAACTCCCGACTCATATCTCTTTACAGTCAGAACTTCTTTCGCCTGTTTTTCAATCGAAAGGTTTTTATGAATAATTCCTATCCCACCATCTTGTGCCATGGTGATTGCAGTTAGGGATTCCGTAACTGTATCCATTGCACTAGAAGCTATCGGGATATTCAATCCGATATTTTTAGTGAATCTAGATTTAAGGGTAACATCTGAAGGTAGAACTTCTGAGTAGTCCGGCATTAACAAGACGTCATCATACGTCAAGCCTGGCTCTTCTTGGTAAAACATAAGCTTGTCTCCGTTTTGGTTATGCTAAATTTAACATAATTTCAACGAAATGGCCCAGCTTAGTAAGCTTTCTGGTAATCTTTATCGTATGACTTTAGGTTGTCGATCAATTGGTTGACCTCATCACTATGTCTTTCAATCGTCTTAGATTTTTCATCTAAACTCTTCTCAAAATTATTCTTTTTGAGGTCTTGAATTAGACTATTAGCAGAAGCCTGAGGGATCGAGGCTGGTATTCTTTTTGGCTCCATATGAGTTTGAGCTTTAGGAGCATTATTAGTTTTAATGCTTAATTGCTGCTTCCACTTTTTACCAAAATAGCGAATTTTAGCACTCTCAACAGGAGTTTGATTAACCGCTGGTTTTGGACTGCCCTTCAAGTTCATATAATATTTATGAGCTGAAGCTGGCTTTCTATTAGTTGTGGAATAAATTTTGATAATTTTTCCGGCCTTCGGTTTTGAAGGTGTTTTGGTGTAGCCCTCAATAACAGACGCGATAGTTCTTCCCTTAGCTGGAACCATTGCTGGCTCTGCTCCAGGCATGACCTTGTTCAAACTAGGATTATCTAGAGTTTCAAAACTAGCAAATTCTCCACGAAGTTTTTGAAAAGATTCTTTTCCTACTTTGGTTGGAGTTCTAGGAAGGTTATTTTCATACTTTGGGTCAACTAAAGAGAACTGTCCTGCCGATACATTTGTATATAAAGCTGGCTCTAGAACATTGGCCACTTTCACATCTCCAGTGATGACAAGAACCTGAGTCTTGCCAGAGATATTATCAAATGATGTCACAAATTGACCGTCACGATACTCGGCCACAGCATTTGTCGTCGTAATATTTCCACGAGACTTTGCCACAGTCCAGATTTGTCCGGCTTTTAATTCGATATTTTTCTTATAAACCCTTAAAAGAGTTCCACCCGTAATATGCATCACATCTCCCTCGGTATTTACGAGTGATAATTGTGAGCTATCTTCAACCATAACATCTGATAGATCCTCTACTTGATCGCCATACTTTAATACCCTCGGGTTCTTTCCACCAGTGAAGGCAAAAGCATTACCTTTAACTTCTAAAACTCTGGCCACTGTTGATGCCTGAGCTGAAAAACATGTTAATAGAGTGACGATACTTAATAGCTTGATCATTACTTTCTCTTTTTGTCGTATTTTAATGCTAAGTCGTTATAGTATTTTGACAGAAGCGCATACTCGTCAGAGTTTCTGTATTTTTGATGAAACTCGTTAACAGTTGCGATAAATTTTTCTTGGTCACCAAGATAGAAATTTGAGAGAGCTAAAAATAATTTGGCTCCTCTAAAATATTTTGATTTTGCCTTACTTGGATATTTTGAGATCAAATTTTTAAAATGATCTTTTGACCAATCATAATGTTGTTTAGATTCATAAGCAGCGATCCCAGCTTCAAATAAAACTTCATCATTCATAAGTTTTGTTCCAGGATAGTGACGCGAAAGAGCTTGGTAGTATTGAGCGGCTTTTTCCCATTTCTTAAAATGAAAGGCTTGTTGAGCAACACCAAGAAGCTTCTCTTCACTCCAACGATAAAGCTCAAAATTTACCAAATCATTTTTAACTGGTTGATAAACACTTGCTACCGTTCTGCCCATACCACCAGAAGTCATACTCATTTCTAAATGCTGCTTCTGAGCCTTAAGAGTAGCAATTTCTGCTTTCAGGTTATTATTTTCGACTCTTGTTTGCCTTAGTTGTTTGGCCAGCTCGAGAGCTTTATATTCATAATTATGAACAGTCTCAGCACGATTATGGAAATCTTTCCACATGCCACGCTCACCGACGAAGTAAACAAATCCAAATGCAAGTACGCAAAATAACGTTAATTCTTTCATATTTAATACCCTATTTAGGTTTTCCTCGTATATTTATCGGTGTTAAACCTCATAACTTTAGAGATATATTTTCTCGGTTATATCCTCTAAATATTTCATGCTATAATAATGTAGTGACTCAAGCTTTTGCCTAGAAAGGGCGATAAGTAAGCAAGGGAGTGCCATGAAAAATCTTATTCTTTTAATCAGTCTTTTAGTTATTTCATTTACGGCCAGTGCGCGAAAGCCAGCGGTAGAAGACTTTGTTGGAGTTGAACCTGAGACATACAAGGCCACCCCTCCGGGCACAGAAGTGCTATTTAACTTCGATCAAAACGTTCAAGAGTTTCAAGACCAGAAACCTCAAAATGCGGTAGATAATACAGCTCAACCTCCTTGGATGGGCCTAGCAGTATTCGGCGCTTTTTTAGTGCTACCTCGCTTATTGTGGTTTGCCTTGGCTGGAAAACAAAAGAAAACGACAGCTGTTGCAAATACTAATGCCACAACAACTGAGCATAATGTTCACAATCTGGAAGACTATCGTCCAGAGACAACAGACGATCAGAAAAAGGCTTCTTAAAGAATACTTGTTATAGAAAATCGAGGAAAGATCGCTCCTAATACACTAGCAGTACATATTGCTAATAGCGTAGGTAAAAAGAATACTTCTTGATCCTTTTCGGAACGCTTGGCCCGCCTCAACCTTTCCATTTCGATATACTCTCTATCTTTGGGGTCACTACCTGAAAAATAATCAGTCGCAGAAAGGTCAACCATTTCTCTTGTTGAAGTTTCAATTATAGTTCTATAATTGTACTGTTTATAGCTCCTATATAGGTCAACGACTTTATTTACTTTTCTTTTGTGAAGGGTATTGTGATCCAGTTTTCTGCCATGGTAGGAACCACCAACTTTTTCACTAAAAACTGTTTTAGATCCATAATTGATTTCACTCAAAATTTTTCTTACTTCTTTAGGAGTAACGGGTTTCCCTTCTTTATTCACAAAGACATCAGGCTGCCATTTAATCGCTTGCTCCAGTACTTCATCGGGTAATTCTTCTTCTGTAAGATAATGTATTGCCATTTTCTTAGTCCTTATTTTGCTCTGAGATCTTTCGTCTTCTTCTTTTCTTCCTTAAATCTAAACAAATAAGTAAACGTTGATAAAACTTCAAAAAGATCCCTGCATAATCAACGTAAGAACTAACAACAAGACTCTCTACTTCTTAATTTTGAATTGTTTATTAGCTTTATTTACAACTGATGGATTTACAGTCGAATATCCGTTGTCAATCAACAATAAAATCTTCAAAGGTGTTCTTTTATAAATATTTAGAAAACCCAAGTTTTTTACAACCGATTTCGTTTCTTTACCACGAACATTTAATTTTATATTTTTCTCAATATAAGTTCTCACACAACTTATAAATTCTTGATTTTCGATAGAAAGTGGAATGTAGTCAATTTTTACAAGCGAAAGTCGACTATCGATACCTTCATGATCTCCCCCCATCCACGAAACTTTTTCAGAACAAGGCTTATATCCTTTTTCCTTTAACTCTGAAATTTTTTCAAACCATCCGGAGTATCAAGAATACACTTTTCAGTCTTTTCATTTGCTAAACTCAGAGTTGATAGAGATAGAGATAGAAACAGTAGTACCAATCTCCTCTGCAGCATTTCAGTTTTCAAATTAACTAACAGGGTAAACATCAAAATAATTGCACTTTCTAGGCAATCTAATATAATAAACCTTACCAGCAATGGAAAAATATAGAAAAAAGGTATATCCTTCATACCCACCTATATAGAGGTAATATCTAACGCCCTTAAATTTGAATGTAAAAGGAAAGTCCCAAATTCCGTAACTACGACTATTCCATGTAAGATATTTGTTTTCTTTTGAAACTAATTGCGCACTGATTAATTCATTATGTGATTCTTTATCATAGCATTTTACATGCTTTAAATCTTCATACTCAGTTACCTTACAGTTCGCAATTTTTCTCTCAACCGACTCTTCAATTCCGTCAGGTGACATTGAGTAATGTGTTCTATAATCTAAAGTTAGCTCCCTTGCCTCACCCTTCGTCATCGGTCGCTCTTTGTAATCTTGGGACGTTTTAATTCCACTTATCCCATCTGAACTTGATAAGACTAAATTATAGAGTGCAATTTTAGCTTTTGGATCATCTTTTTTAAGTTCGTAGTATCTACTGTATTTTTTTGATTTTGATTTATAATATTCTATAGCTTTTTGAGTCCTATATTCATATACTTTGTCATCAGGAAGCTTCGATTCATCGAATTTTAACCATTTATGCTTCTTTAGTTTTTCTATTTGCTCTTCATTTCTCACAACATAGTATACAAAATCGCCATCATAAATTTTCTCTTCTTTTTTATCAACTCTTCGAGCCTCAAAAACTCCTAGTTCATTTAAGACATACAGTACTTTTTCAGCCGGGTCTGTGGCTTCAGCACATGTCCTAAACTCTCTATCATTTATTTTCGATGGTAGAGAATAGCGACTATCGATACCTTCATGATCTCCCCCCATCCACGAAACTTTTTCAGAACAAGGCTTATATCCTTTTTCAGCTAACTCTGAAAAATTCTCCACTAAGCTTTTTTTCAACCCATCCGGAGTATCAAGAATACACTTTTCGGAATTCTCACTGGCTAAAGTCAGTGTTGATAGAGTTAGCAATGTTAAAATTCTTATCATTTCGTTTCCCCAACTAACTAACTGGGTAAACATCAAAATATTCACATTTTCTTGGCAATACAATACTGTAAACCTTACCATCAACTGAAAACTTCAACAAAAAGGTATATCCCTCATAAGCACCGATATAGAGATAATACCTAATCCCCTTAAACTCAAAAGTGAAAGGTAATTTCCAAATTCCGTAACTACTATCATCCAATGTAAGATATTTGTTTTCTTTTGAAACTAATTGAGCACTGATCAATTCATCAGGAGTCTTTTTACTATAGCATTTTGCATGCTTTAAATCCTCATAATCAGTTACCTTACAGTTCTCAATTTTTCTTTTAACCGACTCCTCAATTCCCTCAAAGGACATTGAGTAACGAGTTATATTGTCTATTATCAACTCTCTTGCCTCCTCTTTCGTTATCGGTCGCTCTTTGTAGTCTTTAGGTGTCTTAATTCCACTTATTCCATCTGCACTTGATAAAACAAGATTATAGAGAGCAATTTTAGCTTTTGGATCATCCTTTTTAAGTTCGTAGTATCTGCTGTATTTTTTGGATTCATTTTTATAAAATTCTATAGCTTTTTGAGTTCTATATTCATATACTTTGTCATCAGGAAGCTTCGATTCATCGAATTTTAACCATTTATGCTTCTTTAGTTTTTCTATTTGTTCCTCACTTCTCACAACATAATATATAAAACCGCCATCATAAATCTTCTCTTCTTTTTTATCTGATTTTTTAGCTTCAAAAACTCCTAGTTCATTTAAGACATAAAGCACCTTCTCAGGCGGATCTGAGGCTTCAGCACACGTCCTATATTCTTTATCACCTATTTTCGATGGTAGCGAATAACGACTATCGATACCTTCATGATCTCCCCCCATCCACGAAACTTTTTCAGAACAAGGCTTATATCCTTTTTCAGCTAACTCTGAAAAATTCTCCAATAAGCTTTTTTTCAACCCATCCGGAGTATCAAGAATACACTTTTCAGTCTTTTCATTTGCTAAGGTCAGAGTTGATAGAGTTAGCAATATTAAAATTCTTATCAATTCCTTGCCCTCCTAA
>JAYZFM010000051.1:0-46684 GCA_036336775.1 Bdellovibrionota bacterium
ACTGTTTAGCGTCCATGCTTACTTTTCCCATCTAATTCTCCAGTACTTTTTGAATACTTGAGAATAATAATATTAATGCGTTAAGTAGGACATTTTCGCTTGGAAATAAGCATAGGACATAATTGTCTAGAAACTATACAGTATAAATCATTTTTACTGACGCTCTAGTTTTTGCCTCAATATACCGTAATATTTAAAGATCATAGGAGTTTATATGTCTAAAAAACTAGCACTTGCTTTGAGTCTTATAGTATCTCAGGCTTTCGCGATTCTACCAGAGTACGATAACGAAATCGCGGATTTTACGTCCGATGGCTGTTCTATGATCTACGACAGTCCTGCCTATATTGATTGCTGTAAGATCCATGACTATGCTTACTGGCAAGGTGGTCCAGAGGTTTTAAAAGAAAAAGCTGATTCTGATTTTTCGGCATGTGTTGAAAAAGGTACTCGAAGTTCTACCCTAGCTGGCCTTTTCCAGCGAGGAGTTGAAATCGGAGGTCACCCTCAATGGAATAGAAGTTTTAGATGGGGTTATGGTTGGAAATACAATAAAGGTTTTGCTCCCTTATCAAAAAGAGAGCAAGGACTTGTTATCGACAAGGCGCTTACTGTAGATCAAGTTTTAGCAACTCCAAAGACGGATGATAAAAATAAAGCGCTACCATATCCTTCAAAAAATAATGACTACTGTCTCGATGAAGCCGTATTACTTTTAAAGAAGCATTTAGGTGAAAGTGATTCACCTACCAAAGCTTATGTATACAAGGCAATAGAAGTTCAGAACAAAGCAATCTCAGATCGCTATTACGAACTAACTCATTCAAAATGTGAAAACCCAGTTAAATTTAGTGTTGGTGAAAAAAGAGAAAACTATTGTACCAGATTAAGAGCTGGAGTCATGCAAGATTCAACCTTTATTAAAGAAATTACCGGCCTGAAAGACTGCCAATAATAATGAAAAAGACCCAGTCTATGCTGGGTCTTCTTTCTCTACTCTCTCAATCGCTTCATTTTCTCTTTATATTCTGTTTGGCGAAGCTGTCGTCTCATTCCAAAGGCAAAATAATTAGTTCTACCAGAGGCAAAGACACCAAACTTATCTTTAATTAGTACATCGGCACCCGAAGCAACTAAATGTGAAACTACTTTTCCGTTATTCATAAAGGCTGCTCTATGAAGTGGAGTTTCTCCATTAAAATTTTGATGATCTAAATTTGCTCCCGCTTTGATAAGAGCAACAGCAATTTCGGACTCACCTTTATCTATCGCCACATGAAGAGCGGTATTGAAGTCCTCGTCTACCATATCTAGATCAGAAATTTCTTTAACTAGTTTTATGGCTTCTTCTTGATTACTATCTTGGATAAAGCTAAATAGCCTATTACGATTTCCAAGAGCTTTTATATCTGTAATCCTAGAGACTGATTCTCCAAGAGCGGGTTGTCCTTCGATATCCTCAGGAGCATTATTAACACGGATACATCTTCCATCTTTGACATAGTCTTTAGCACCACGAACTAAGATACCTTCAATAGTTCCCGACTGTGCATTAAAAACCGCCGAACCAGAATTACCACCAAAAGTATCTAGATTTGTTTCAAAATAACCAGCTGCTGTGTTGTCAAAAACTTTTGCCTCGCTTGCCACTTTGGTAGGAAGACCTGATGGATGGCCAATAACAAATAATTCTTGAGCTTCAGAAATCTTTCCTGCTGTTCTAAACTTCAAAGGTTTTCTATCAGTCACAGGTCTATCAAGCCTAACCAGAGCATAATCTTTTTTATCATCAGCAAGATTTTCTAATTTAGCTTCTATAACTTGAGCACATTTATAAATTTTCTCATTCGCAACCATGACATCAGCTCTATTTGTGTCTTTTTTCACATGGTAATCAAATACCCAGGACATTTCTTCGCATCGCTTCTGGTTAGGAATACAGTGACCGGCAGTTACGAGAAGATCCGGTGCAACCAAAAAACCTGAGCAGATAACCGCACTAGGTTGGTCAACGAAACGTTCTTCTTTACATAGCCCCATATCCATTTGAATCGTAGAAGGAGGAAGCACAGAATAAGCTCCATCTTTAACAACTTTGATACTTTGAATCATACCTGCAGTAGATTTCGATAGCTGTCTTTGCAGTGCACTGGCTTCAAAAGGCTCTACCCTATTATCAACACCATAAATAATTCTCGCGTCACGAACTTCTGCTATGGCCGAAGTTGCTGTCATCAAGATTAAAAAGCTAATTTTCTTCATATTTTTCCCCTATCAGACGTAGATATGCTCTATTTCACGCTTAGGAAAACCCCCTTGTAAGATTTGCAGGCAATTTCATTGACGGTTTGTGACCAAATTAGTTAAATCATTGATAAAAGGTGGAATATTATGGCCATATACGTAAATAGAGTACTCAACATGAAGCATATCAAAGTCATTGGATTTGATATGGATCACACCCTCGTTCGCTATCACAGCGATAAATTTGAGGAACTAACTTTTAATCTCTCTATTGAAAGACTTATAAAAGATAAAGATTATCCTGAAGAAATAAAGAATTTTAAGTTTGATTTCCATAAGGCGATTAGAGGTTTAATCGTCGATAAAGTTAACGGAAATATTCTAAAGGTTTCTCAGTTCAATAAAATTAAAAATAGCTATCACGGAACAAAGGTTCTTTCATACAAAGAACAAAGAAAAATCTATCAAGGATCCTCTGTTGATTTAAGTGATCCAATGTATATGAGTTTAGATACATTTTTCTCTATTGCTCACACTTCTCTTTTTTCTCAGCTTGTAGATCTTAAAGATGAAAGACCGGAACTTAACCTCCCAGAGTATGCCAATATGGCAGATGATGTGACTTACGCGGTAGACATTATTCACCGTGATGATTCGTTAAAATCAATTGTAAAAAGTAATCTTGAAGACTACGTCATAAAAGATGGCACAATGGTTGAGGCGCTTGAGCGTTTTGTGAAGTATGGCAAGAAGTTATGGGTAATCACCAACTCTGACTACACATATACGAAAGCACTATTAGACTACACTATCAACCCTTTTTTAAAAGATCATAAGCATTGGTCAGAGCTTTTCGAAGTGACAATTACCCTTGCCTTCAAACCAAGATTTTTTACCGAAAAAAATATTATGCTTAAAGTTGATCCGGCAAATGGGTTAATGGAGAATTTTGACAAAAAGATTGTTCCAGGAATCTATCAAGGTGGTCACGCCACGAGACTTCAAAATGATTTTGGACTGGCGGGCGATGAAATTCTCTATCTTGGAGACCATATCTACGGTGATATTGTAAAACTAAAAAAGGCATGTGGCTGGAGAACTGCTCTTGTTATTGAAGAGCTTGATTTTGAAGTAGATTCTTACAAATCAACTAAGAATATCAGCATTGAAATCGATGATCTTATGGCGCAAAAAGTTGATCTTGAAAGTGAAGTCGATGAGTTATATGCCAAAGAATTTGAATTCGGAGAAGAAGTTCCTAAGGAGCAAGTTTATTCTAAATTCGATCAAATCGAGAAGATTGATAAAAAGATTGGCGCGCTTATAAAGCAATACGAAGCTTGTTTCAATGATAACTGGGGTGAAGTCATGCGTGCGGGTGTTGAGCCAAGTTTTTTCGCTTCTCAAATTGAAAGATATGCCTGTATCTACATGACTAAAGTCAGTGACTTTAATGAGTACTCACCTCGAAAATATTATCGACCGGTAAAATTAAAACTCGCTCACGAAAAATAAGTAGATCTAATACTCTGAATTTCAGAAAAATTATCCATATTCTGGTGCTTTTGATAACCATTTAAAAGCACCCGAGTTTTTTTCGCTAAGACCTTCAAACAAGCTTCTCTTTGCTGTGAACTTAGTTTTCTATTTTGAAGTACCCAATCAATAGACTTAATTCTCCAATAGTCCATGGCAAAGAACTTTCGAGATAATTGATCTTCATGCCCTCCATATTTTTTTATAAGCGGTGTGTCGATAAAATCAATTTCATACAAGCTCGTCAACTTGAGCCAAAGATCATAGTCCTCACAAACCGGATAATCCTCTCTAAACATTCCAATCTCATCAAAAACTTCCCGCTTTAAAAGTACACTTGAGGGCGAGATTAAACATAAACCAAGAGAAGGGATAAATTGGTCTCCTCCCCCTTTTTTATGTTTCTTCATTTGATTGACTCGTACTCCATCTCGAATCCATATTTCTTCTGTATGACAACAAATACTTTGTTTTGCTATTTGTAGTTCCAACTTTTTTGGAAGCCATTCATCGTCTGAATCAAGTAGCGCAATATACTCACCTCTAGCTTTTTCGATTCCACGATTTCTAGCATGAGAGACACCGTGATTATTTTGAGTGATAATTTCAACAGGAAATTCTTTTGCTAATGAGAGAGTTTTATCAGTTGAGCCATCATCGATAATAATGACTTCGAAATCTTTATAAGTCTGATTAAAAACAGATTCCAGAGCTCGCTTAATCGTCTCTTCACGGTTAAAAACAGGTATGATCACACTAATCATAAAAAAGGCTCCCAGAATATGGGAGCCTATCATAGGTAGGAATATTTTAAAAGTTAACTAGACTATTCTTTATTTGCATCAGATGACACTTCTCTCGACTGTTTTGGTTGATCAGGTCCTTGACCTTTAGCTGATTCAACTAAGTCTGAGGCAGCAACTCCCACCATATTACATGAAGCTATATCAGCACATAGATTTGAGCCTGCTCCACCACCAGCTTTCATCGCTTGCGCAATCTTTTCATTCACATAAAGACCGACTGGAGTCTTATCAATAGTAGTCATAACTTGAGCTTTGATTTCTTCTAAGGCTTGATTCTCGGAGATAAGATCACTTTTTAATGCTCCTGTAAGACTATCTAAATTAGAGAACATAAACTCGGCTCTAAATTGCTTATTATCAGCATCATTTAGCGTATTTTTAATCGCTAAGGCCATTCTTTGAAGAGCTGCATTACCTGCGTGCCTAGACTCTTCATCTTGAAGCTGATTAATAGTTGCAGCACTATTAGAGATATTTCCAATCACATCTTGTAGCGCTTGCTTCTTTGTTGCCATCTCGGCAACTTTCTTTGCATGATCAGTCTCGGCATCATCTTGATAACCCTCAAGTAGGCGAAGCTTTCTTTCATTTTCTCTAATAGATCTGTCTAGATCAGATAGACTCTCTTTTTGTCTACGGGTAAGCTCTACTCCAGTCACTGTGATATCTTCACTACTAAGACGGTCTACCGCACTTTGTGCTTCTTCTAAATCAGCTTGTGCTTCGGCAATAGTTTCTGATTCAAGCGTATTTAAATCCCTAGAGATTGTCCCCATTTCATTACATGGACTCCCAAAAACACCGTCTCCAAATTCACTAGTCCCGCTTTTATATTGCTTACACTCTCCCTCTTTTTGTTTTAAGAGTGCTCTTTTCGTTTCAATTTGTGTTTTAACTTGTTCAAGATCTTGTTTTTCATCCGCAAGAGTTTCTTTGGCGTCTTCCAATCGTCTTGTTCTATTTTTTTCTAGCAACTCTGCGGCTTTAGCATCTCTTCTGCTTTGGACTTGAGCGAGTAGAGTTTTTCTATCCTCAATCTTTCCTTTGTATTTTTCTGCATCAGCACTGAAATCTTCTTTTGATTCTTCAATGTCCTCTAAAGCTTTCTCTAGATCTACTCTCTGCTTTTCTAGGTCAACCAAAGCTTTTTTGGCAGCTTCAAGTTGCTCTTTATTCTGCGCTTGAAGGGCAGATGCTGCTACTCTTTTCTCTGCATCTTTATAATAATCACGAAGAGCCTCTGTAGCAGAATCAGGGCCACCAAAAGCGTAAGTGCTAAGTGATGCCGTAACTAAAAATGTTGTTATAAGAATTTTCATAAATTCCTCCCTAGTCTTCTTTCAGTATCGACGCAAATCCAAAATCACTAGAGACATATCTTGAGTGTTTTTATCAAGAACCAAATAAAAACAACAATTTATCGAGCTAAATTTGATTAAAAATTAAATAATATTTTTTACGTTTGCCAAGGATTATGGGCGAAATTTGGAAAAATATTTCTGAGCGTCTAGTATTTGCTCCGAATCTAAATTTAAATGGGACAACCTAATAATTTCACCCAGCTGCTCTATACTTTTGATCCCAACGAGAGTCATATCCATATTCTGTAGGGAAAAATGAAGCGCAAGACTTTTTATATTTGTGAAATCCCTAAACTCCTCAACATACTGAACTTTCTCTTTCCACCCCGATTTTTTCCACCAAGGAGCCCAGCTGCGGCAGTCGTGTTTTGAGAATTTACGGTCTGCCTTTACTGTTCCAGCTAGAATGCCTTTATCAAATGTTCCCCAACCCATTTTTTGAAAATCCCCCGAAGGAAGATCACTAAAGCCGTCATTAAAAAAATTAAATTCACTTTGCACAAACTCTATATTGGCCATCTCTGAAGATAGGTTTAGATCAAGAGTATTCGTATTACAAAGACCAATAGAATGGATCTTACCCTGAATCTGAGCTTTTAAAAGCACCTCCAGCGGATAGCGTATATCTACTTTCTTATCCGGCCAGTGAATCGTATAAATATCTATATAATCGGACTGAAGCCTTCTTAGACTATCTTCTAACATTTTAAGCACTAGCTTGGGATCATTGGACATATTCACGCGCCCATTATCGTGCCAACCGACACCGGCCTTACTGATAATCTTCACTTTTTCACGATTTTTTAAAAAGGCTTCTCCAAGTACTCTTTCTGATTCGCCAAAACCGTAGATGGGAGCGGTATCATAGGTCGTGATTCCAAGATCAAAAGCATTCTCTAATAACCCAAAAGGGTCATCTATCTCACCAAAACCATATCCGCCACCTGTTGAACTAAGGGCAGCTCCTCCAAAAACTATCATATGCCCTAATCTATTAGAAAACCTTTACAGAGTCAGGCCATCCTTTTACATATAGGTATGGATTTATGTGTTCTGGCCCATCGCGGCGAAGCTCAAGTATTTATTAAGGGACTTAAAAATATTTCCCCAAATTTCTACCAAGGTGAAGACTATGCTGTTCTTATTTGTGGAGAGGGTGTATTCGAAGCCTCAAAACTGGGGGCCTACGTTCAAGACTTCGATCGCGTTTTAAATTTTGGTATCGCTGGCGCTCTTGAGAGAGAGTTGGAACTTGAAAAAATTTATCCGATAAGAACTCATTACCTACACGAAAATGATAGGCCGCAATTTAAAAGCTTTACCAGTCTTGTTGGTGAACTCGATTGCATCACCTCTTTTAACCGAGTTTTTGATGACGAATTTGCAAAAGAACTCTCCATGTACGCACAGATTGTAGATAGAGAAGCATGGCTCATGGCCAAAATTTGCTCAGATCACAAAAAAGAATTTCAAAGTTATAAATTAATTTCAGATTATGCCGGATCTCTAACCCAATGTTTTGACATCAAGGATAAGGCACTCGATTACTCACAGGCGCTATTTGATTTCTATCAATGCCTGGAATCAAAATCTTACGAAAAAAAGAGTGAATTGGAGCTGCCTGGAAGCTTTACTCAACAAAAGCGTATTGAAAAACTTTTAAAAAGTCTTGCTTCCAAACAAGATAAAACTGTTGAAGAACTGGCTCAAGAAATTCCAAGGTTCAAGACAAAAACAGAAGTATCAGAGCTTATCAGTGATCTTGAAAAAAAGGTTAATCCCCTGCAGGCAACTATCCAAGAGCAGATCCAAGAGTTCCAAACACCATTTAACAAAATTGGAGCGCAGCTACTCTTTGACCCAAAACTAGAGAAAAAGAAATTTAAACTGCAAATGGAAATCAATGATCCAAAGAATATTGAAAACCTTATTGAGGTCTTACAAAACTTTAAATTTTCTGAGCTAGAAAAATTTTGGAACGGCGATGTTTAGAAATGTTTTTATCGAGCATGAATTCAAAAATCACCATCGCACAGAATTCATATTAAATAAGATTAAATACCAAAGCATTAAAGAAATTGATCAGATCGAAAATTACTGGGGCCGTGTCAAAAAGCCCTATCTGCAAAAACGCGAAACACTTGATCTTTATATTGGCGCAAAGAGAGGCCAGCTGGTTAAAGAAGCTCCTCCTGCTTATGGCCATGGCAGCGAAAAACATTTTTATTTTATTCATGCCTATAATTGTATTTACGAATGCGAGTACTGCTACTTGCAAGGACATTTTAATACACCGGATATAGTATTCTTCATTAACCATGAAGAAATACTCCAGGAAATGCACAAAACGACTATAGAAAATCCAGACTGTTGGTTTCATGCGGGGGAGTTTTCTGATTCACTTGCTCTATCACATATAACTAATGAGCTTCCTCTTTACTTTGATTTTTTTAAAGACCACCCAGAAGCGAAGCTTGAGATTCGAACGAAGTCAGTAAATATAAAGCCGCTTCTTAGCTTAACCCCGTTAAAAAATATCATTGTAAGCTTCTCCTTATCTTCTGAGTTTTCGGCAAAAAATTTCGATTTGAAATGCCCATCAATCAAACACCGGCTCAATGCGATTTCTAAATTAGTAGCGGCAGGTTTTATGATTGGATTACATTTTGATCCAATTATTTACGAAGATGATTTTGTAAAAAACTATGAAGCAATCATTGATAGGCTAAAAGACGTTCTTCCGGATCAACAGCTTGCATATATCTCTATTGGCGTCGTTCGTTTCACCAAGGATGTGTACGCTCAGATGCTTACAAACTATCCTGAATCCGTCTTATCCAATGAAGTATTTACAAAAAGTTTTGATGGCAAGATGAGGTATAATCACCCCATGAGAAAATGGATTTTAAATAAAGTAAGGGAGAAACTTCTCCCTTACTATCGTTCAGAAAAGATCTACTTCTGCATGGAAGATTAAGCAACCAGCAGTAGAGAATCTATCCAATCTTTGTAATAAGCAAGATTAATCACATATGTGCACTCTCCTGCTTCTTTAGTGGAGTGAATGCCCACAAGCTTTCTTACTCCTCTATCGTTTAAATAAATTGGACCTCCAGAATCTCCAATAAAACTATAGCGATCTGCTAATTTTATCGCGCGTTTATTGAAGTTAAGGCTTAAAAATTTTGGATTCGTCCATGTTCTCTTATTGGTATTTGACCTATTCCCAAAACCAATTCTCTCTAAAACAGATAGTTCACTTAACTCAATATTTTCATCGATTTCATCAAAGAGTAGATTCTTATTAAGTGGCTCCTTTAAAAATAACAATGCTATATCGTTATCAAACAATGAAACTGATGGATTATATTCTGGATGAATATAACAACGTTCAACACTATAGGTTTCTGTAATAAAATTATAATCATGAGTGAGGATAATCTTAATTTCATCGGCACAGTCGATACTATGAGCGGCCGTAAGTAGGGCATGATTATTAATCAGAACACCGGTTGAAGTAAATTTACGATCTGATCTTTTTACTTCAACAATCACGGTTGTCATAAAACTATCCCAGTTTAAGTTATTTGTTAGGTTTGTATTTTTTGATAAAACTTGCATGTAAAACTCCTTCTTTATCGGGTTGTCACCACCCTTTGACTCGCCTAGAATAGGCGATGTTTTAAATTCCCGCTAGAGACAGTGTGGCCCCGCGGATAAGTGCTTAAATATGCTTGAAAAAGACAATAACATTTTTACCAAGTGCCAAGATGACCTTGAAACTCAAGGGTATTGTTTGGTCAAAATGAACCTACCAGAAGCACTTAGAGAGCTTGTATCCAATGAAAACTGGAGTGAACTAGATGCTGAGTTTTTTAAATTAACAGCAAAAGATGGCCTAATTTTTCAAACCTTACGTCTATTTCGCGACTTTCAATCGATTGAATTTATCATTTCCCTGCGAGATGCAAATAACGAATGGGAAGAGGATGGCATCTGGCATGATGATGGCTCTCGTCTGTTGGCATTTTCTTTATCTCTTACTCTAAACTCACCAAAAGGCGGAGTGTTGGAGTTCAGAAAAAAAGGCGAATGTAACTCCAATAAAATTCCAACTCCAACTTATGGTGAAATGATCGTCTTTAAAACCGGAGTAGAAGGCTATGAGCACAAGATTAATCAAGTGACTGAGGGCCAGCGACTTATCATCGCCGGCTGGTGTAGTTAAGAATTTAAAATATCTTCAGCTTGCTCTATAAAACCTGGATTAGAAAGTCCGTTGTCTTGAGCAATCTTTACAGCTTGATCGAAGGAATGACCGTTTCTTGCTAGGTGAACAATTAACCAACCTGCAACTCTATTAGCACTCCCACAATGAACAACAATATCCGATTCATCTATTTTTGAACTTATATCAGCTATCGCCTTCTCCTGTAGTTTTCCATCCTCTAATACTGGAATATGGTGATACTCCATCCCTAAAGCTTCCACTTTTTCTTTATCTTTTGAAAAATCCGCTTCACCATTAGATCTTATATTGATGATCTTTTTCACTCCGCGCTCTGAGAGTTCTTTAAAAGCTCCCTCACCCGGTTGACCAGCGAGGTACAAATTATTAAATTTCCAACAATGAACGAGATTTGGAATATCCGTAACTCTATTACTCATATGAACCACCTTTTTTGAAATTATTTTACCTTTAATAAGACCAGAATCTTTGATCTTAATCAAGGTTGTATTCAATTATCTAAATTATGATTATATCAACCAAGGAGTTAATTATGTTGAAAATAGAAACTCAATACGACGCTGATACCTTCACTCTGACTTATATAGTGTATGACGATAATACAGGTGATGCGGTTATTATTGATCCGGTACTGGACATAGACACAGCCGCCGGAAAATTAAGTTTTGAAAGTTTAAATAAAATTACAAGCTTCGTAAAAACTCAAAAACTTAACGTCAAAGGTATTCTTGAGACTCATGCTCATGCTGATCATTTAAGTTCATCACAATACCTTAAAGAGCAATTTCCTGAAGCTCAGGTGGCGATCAGTGAGAGAATCAAAATTGTTCAAGAAACATTTAGACCAGTATTTAATCTAAAAGATTTAAATATCGATGGAAGTCAATTTGATCTTCTTTTTAAAGATCACGAAACTTATAATTTTGGCTCGGTCGCTGTAAAAATTCTCCCAACACCTGGTCATACCCCAGCTTGTACCAGTTTTCTGATCGAAGATAATCTTTTTACGGGGGATGCGCTCTTTATGCCTGACTTTGGGACAGGTCGATGTGACTTTCCAGCTGGTTCGGCTGAGGATCTCTATAAAAGTATTAGTGAAGAAATTTATACTCTACCTGATGAAACCAAAATTTGGGTCGGACATGATTATCAACCAAACGGTAGAGAACTTAAATTTCAAACAACAGTAAAAGAATCTAAAGAAGATAATATTCAGCTAAGTTCAAAAACGTCAAAAGAGCAGTTTTTTACCTTTAGAACAGAAAGAGATAAAACTCTAGCAGCTCCAAGATTACTTCTTCCTAGCATTCAGGTAAATGTAGATGCCGGGCACCTACCAAAAGAAGAAGACAATGGGATGAGGTATTTAAAACTGCCTATTAAATAATCAATCAAAAAAAAGCCTCCATTTAGGAGGCTTTTTTTATTTGGAAGTAAATTTAAAAGTTAACATCCCCAAAATCATAAAGACTACAAAGACGATCGGTTCTGCTTTTAGCGTAAATAAATTGGCTAGCCCTGGTCCAGGACAAATTCCGCCTATCCCCCATCCCACACCAAAAAGAATAGCACCCAAAATAAGTTTCTTATCCACTTGGCTTGCGGTAGGCAGGTGAAAATCAGATCCAAGTAGTGGATTTTTTCTCTTTAAAATAAAGCGAAACATAATAAGATTTAAACCGGCTGCTCCCCCCATTACAAAAATTAAATCAGGATCCCAATTTCCAAATAGATCTAAGAAACCAATAACTTTATTTGGATTTACCATCCCAGAAACACTTAATCCGACTGAAAAAATCAGACCTAAAAGTAGAGCTACTAAATTCGACATTAGAACCTCCCCATTATAAATACCGTTACAATACCTGAGGTCATAAACGTCATGGTGGCCACGAATGATCTTATTGATAGCCTTGGAAGTCCACAGACTCCATGACCTGAAGTACAACCCGAACCAAGCCTCGTCCCATACCCTACTAGGAAGCCCGCTAATGCCATTAAAGGTAGAGACGTTTTAAATTCATATTGAAAAAACTGAGGCATAAATATTGATGTGATAGCTGAGCCTAAAATTAATCCAAGAACAATCATATACTGCCATATGTTTGACTTATTAAATCCGGAAAACATGCCTGACATAATGCCAGTGATTCCAAATATCCTTCCTAATGTAAGAAGCAGTAGACTTGCGGCAAGACCAATTATCGCCCCACCAATTAAAGCATTTATCATGAAGTACCTCCGGGTTAACCTTCCAATATACATTTATATTCTATAAAAAAAATCCCGACTATGACCACCATCAATCTTCCTAGCTGAGAATATGTTAAACTTAGTGCAGGAGAATTTTATGATAGGTTATATTTTTGCAATTCTAATTGGTTTAAGTCTTGGTCTTATGGGTGGCGGTGGCTCAATTTTAACCGTTCCTATCCTCGTATACGCACTTGATATGGACCCAAAACTATCAATCGCCCTATCTCTCGCCATTGTCGGTTTAACTTCTCTTGTAGGTTCTGTTAGTCATTTTAAAGCGGGCAATATCGATTTAAAAGTAGCAGCGATCTTTGGCCCTATCGCTATGCTAGGAACCTTTTTAGGAGCAAGATTTATAGCGCCCTTTTTCTCAGGAGCTGCTCAGTTGATTTTATTTGCAGTGGTGATGATCATCGCCAGTTATTTTATGTTTAAAGGCAGAGACGAACAAGATGTAGATGAAAATCAGAAACTAAATATTCCGCTAATCATTGCTGAGGGTTTACTCGTGGGGCTTCTTACAGGACTAGTAGGTGTTGGTGGTGGTTTTATGATTGTCCCTGCACTGGTACTTCTGGCACATATACCTATGAAAAAGGCCATTGGAACTTCTCTTTTAATTATTGCGTTTAAATCTTTTGCAGGATTTGCCGGATACCTTGGATCTGAGCTAGTTATTCCTTGGGCCTTTCTCTTAAAATTTAGTGGATTTACCATTGTCGGTATTCTTATTGGAAGCTATCTAGTTAAATTTGTTCCAGCATCTAAACTTAAAAAAGGCTTTGCAGTATTTTTAGTAGTCATGGGTATTTTCATCCTCTATAAAAATGCACATGTATTTGCGTAATTTTCCTTATCTATTAATTTTCTGTTTCTCAAACCTTGTATCAGCTCAGAATTGGTATGAGGTTTCGGGTATTAATCCCGAGTTCAAGCAAACTGAATTTAGGATTGGTAAAAAAAAATTGAGTATTGCCAGCTATCACTACTTAAAAAATAAAAATACACCACCGAAAAAAACTATCATTACCGTGCACGGCTATCTGGTAAATTGCCATTACCTCCTCCCTATTCACGAATATTTATTAGAGAGAGATTTTGAAATTTTTTGTGTGGAGCTACCTGGTCTTGGTCAATCAGAAGGTCCAAGGGCACAGATCGCTGACTTTAAAAATTATCAAGAATTCATCAACCAACTTCCCCTGATTAGTAGCGCGAATTATTTACTCGTGCATTCTACTGGTGCAGTTGGAGTCATCGAGAATATTATTGATGATATCAAAATGCCTTATGAAAAAGTATTTATGATAACCCCATTAGTTCGAAATTATCATTACACCTTATCAAAGTTCGCATTTTATTTAGGAAAAACTTTTATCGATTCTGTACCTAGGACTCAAGCGAAAACTTATCCCAATAAAATTTTAAATTCTATTCACGCGAATGATCCCTACTGGATTAATGCCACTCCAGTCAGTTGGGTTGATAAGCTTATTAAATGGAATAATCGATTAGAAAAAAAGAGTTTGGTAAGCGCGAATGATAAATTCAGGGTGTTCTATAGTGAAAATGATACGGTAGTTGAGACGAGTTATAACCAAGGTTTTTTAGAAAAACTTATCCCAAAATCCAAACATCATTTACTCACCTCGGGGACGCATTATCCATTTTTTGACCCCGAAGTAAGTAAAGAATTTTTCAAATATTTAGATCAGTACCTAAAGTGAGTTAAACGCTTCAACGATTGAAGCCTCATCTAAACCAGCTTTTGCATAAAGTTCATCCGCCACATAAGCCGATTGCCCAAAATGCCCTTTAACTCCAAGTCCTTTATAGCTAAATTCAATATTCTCTTGCTTGAGAGCGTGCACCAATTGACTCCCTAAACCACCAATAATTTGGTGATCTTCAACCGTGACAAGCTTTCCATTGATATGTTTTCTAATGGTGCTAATGTCGGGAGCATTCACACAACTTGAATTAATGACTGCTACCGATTTACCATTCTCTTCTAGTTTTTGAGCTGCCCTTAGCGCTTTAAAAAGAGTTGGACCTGAACTTACAATTAGCCCATCTTTTCCATCTCTTAATACTTGAGCTTGATTGATGTCATAGCTTGAAACATTTAAAGTCTTTGGAAAGTTTTCTCGTCCTACAAAAAAGATATAACTCGTAGGATGCTTACCAGTTTCACGTGCTGATGCGATGTCTTTAATTGCTTGATACATATAGTGTTCAGCTTCTTCAGAAGTACTAATGATTACAGCTTTCGTATTCGGAATAGAGCTTACTGCACTTAAATAAGTTAGTGACTGGTGAGAAGCACCATCAGCAGCATCTTGAAACCCCGTATGAGAAAAAATAGCAATCATTGGGCAACTTGAAAGTGAGGCCATTATCAATGGTAGGTTTCCTTTAGTCACCCCAAAAGCTGCAAAGGTATCTACAATAGGAATAAAACCAGCTTTAGATACACCGGCTGCATGAGAGACCATATTAGACTCAGCAATCCCTACATCCAAGCTACTCTCTGGATACTCCTTATGAAAAGGTGCAATGCCTGTACTACCTGCAAGGTCACAAGAAATAGAAACGACTGGTAGCCCTTCAGATTTTGCCTTAATAGCTCCTCTGGCCAGACCGGCCTGTGCTTTTTCAGCAGGTGTATCGTCTTTACTTTCTGAATTGTTAGGCTTAACTGTTAATTCCTTTGCCCAGGATTTTAGCTCTTCAGGAATATTTCCTCCTAAAATTTCAGAAACAAACTCGTGAATATCTTCTGAATACGCCTTGATAGGAAAACCGTGACCTCCAGAAGCAGACTCCGCAGTCTTTTTTACCCCATAACCTTTGATTGTTTTTACCCAAACAAAAACCGGTTTGTTTTGTTTAGCAAGATCTACCGCTGATTCAATGGCCGTATAACAAGCTTGCAGGTCGTGACCGTTTTCGATTTTGATTACATTCCATCCCATGGTTCCCATCGCCTGAAGGCTTGGCTGCATCGAGAAGGAATCGTCTGTGATTCTTCCTGAAAGCTTGGTATCGTTATCTGAAATTATTAATACAAAAGGATTGATGGCACCCTTTGCAACTAGCCCCGGAATGGCCGAAAACGATTCCTTTGCCTCACCTTCCATACATGCGCCATCACTCATAGACACAATCGTCACACGATCACGTTTGGCCAATTTATCTCCGTGAGCTAGACCTTGTGCCTGAGGAAGAGCGGAACTTAAAGGACCGTTACTTAGAAGAACTCCTTCTGGATAAAGGTGAGATTCGCCATGCCCAGTTAATTTAGATTCAATTGAGCGAAATCCCTTTAAAGAATTTAAATTTAAATCTCCAAAACCCAGATTTGCTCTTAAAGCGTAAATTCCATTTTCTGCGTGTCCGATATCATTTATAAAATTGTATTTGTCGTACCAATTTTTAGTTCTAAACATATAGGCATGAAGTGCACTCATACATTCGGCCATTGCTGCAGGTCCACCCCAGTGAGAAGCAGCTCCACCATTTACAGCACCTAAATCCATTAATGCCACAAGGGCCCTGGTTATATTGGGATCACCACAAAGAACTTCAGTTCCATCCTGTGCATTAACACTTGCTGAATAAAGTGGCTTGCTACTTGGTGCGTCATGTAACTTTTGATCGATTTTTAGGGGTTTCATTGGTAACTTCCTTGATAAGCTATTGGTTTATGGCGATATTAAATCCTAAATAGTTGAAGTTAGCAATATTTCAGACTTGCATTATTGAATCAATAACAGTAAGCTTCGGTGGCTAAATTATTTAAAAAGGAAGATACCATGGCACGTACCTGTGATTTAACTGGAAAAAGAAGACAAGTAGCTAATAAGGTTTCTCACTCAAATATTAAGACTAAAACGCTTAAGCAGGTGAACCTTCATACTAAAAGAGTATTCGATCCAGAAACTGGAAAAACTGTTAAGCTTAGACTATCTGCGAAAGCAATTAGAACTTTAGATAAAGTTGGATCTTTATCTAGATTTTTAAGAAAGTACGGTCCTACTGCTTAATTAATCCAATTTGAAAAAAAGATTTAGAATAAAGCCTCTTTAATAAGAGGCTTTTTCTGTTTCTAGAGCCTAAAAAATATTCACGCCAACTACTCGCCTTAATACAACTAAGCTATTCTCGCGCCTATTTAAGAGAGGTTTTATGAAAGTTTTAGTATTTGTTCTAAGTATGGCCTACAGTGGCCTGACTCAAGCAGTTTGTGAAAATGACCTTATTGCTATTTCTGTTTCAGATAAGCATGTGGAAGTATTGGATAAAAAAAATAATATAAAAGACAAGCTAACTATCATCGACTTTATTGATGATGAGGCGGGAAACTTTACTATCTCAGCTAAAAACATCAAGTTTAATACCTTAATTCATTTCACTCATGATCATGAAACTTGGCATTTCGAAGGTCTTCAAGGTTATTACACAAGTATAAAAAAAGAAAAAATCGATTTGAGAAATCTCTTTTGTGAGTATATTGAGCTATTTTAAATATGAGTGAACTTCTTCTTCCTGTGGGAAATATTCAAATGTGTCTTGCCGCCATCCATAATGGCGCAAATGCCATCTATGTCGGTATGCCAGGCTTTAACGCCAGAGGAAGATCCCACGACCACGAAATGGAGTCACTCAAAGAGATTATCGATATGTGCCACCTCTATGGAGTCCATGTGCATATCGCCTTTAACATCCTAATCTTTCAAAACGAAATTTTGGCGGCACTTGATAAACTTGATGAAGTTATAGCACTAGGCCCTGATGCTTTTATCGTCCAAGACCTGGGCCTTATTAGCCTAATGAAAAAACGCTATCCTGATATAACGATCCACGCCTCGACCCAAATGACTGTGACCAACTTCGAAGCGATTGAATTAGTCGAAGACTTAGGTATTAAAAGATTTGTTTTAGGTCGAGAAAACACTTTAGATGAAATTAAAAAAATAAAAGAGAAAACTAATAAAGAGCTTGAAGTATTCGTTCATGGAGCTCTCTGTGTCGCCTACTCTGGCCAATGTTTTACTTCTGAGGCACTTGGTGGAAGATCTGCTAATAGAGGTCAATGTGCTCAATCTTGTCGCTTTAACTATGAACTTTATGTAGATAACGAAAAAAAGAATTTAAAAAACTTAGAGTACCTAGTTTCTCCTCAGGACTTATGTGGCCTAGCAGAAATTCCGAAGCTAATTGAACTAGGGGTTGAATCTTTTAAGGTTGAAGGAAGGTTAAAATCGCCTGAATTCGTGGCCACGGCAGCAAAAGAATATTCAGATGCGATCAATAATAAATTGCAGGATCTTCAAAAATCAAAACGAAACCTGGCCACCAGTTTCTCGCGTGGATTCTATTCTGGATGGCTAAATGGTGTTGCCCATCAAGAGTTAGTTCGAGGTGACTACAAGTCTCACCGTGGACACTACCTCGGAAAAATCACTCGTGTGAACAAAAAAACCTTAACCGTAGACTGCAGTGAAGAAATTAATGCTGGTGATGGCGTTTTAATCGTGACCAGTAAAAACCAAGAAATAGGCGGAAAAGTTTTTGCCGCAAATACCATTGGAACAAATCTATTTATTGACCTGCCAAACGGACTTGACCTCACTCATGTCACACCTGGCTGTGATATCTACCTCAACAGCTCAGATGCACTTAAAAAGGATGTCCAACAATCTTATGAAGTTCGTGAACGCAAGAAAAGAATACCTATATCAATTGAGGCAATAGCTGAATTAAACTCCCCTCTTAAGCTTACTGTTTCTGACGGGAGAAATACTTTTGAGCTGAAATCTGAATCTATGCTTGAAGCTGCAAAAAACGCAGGAATAAGCAGAGAAAGCTTAACTTCTCAGCTAGGTAAGCTATCCCACACTCCCTATTTACTTGAAAGCATCTCACTCAAAATAAGCGAGGCTTTATTTATTCCAAACCAAGAACTAAAAGAGCTTAAAAATCAATTTATTGAAAAACTTAATCTCACTCGTACCCAAGTGAACCCACCAAAGAGAAGTGAAATAGATACCCTTCCAGAATCATATGTTCAAAAAAAGAGCACTTCTTCAGCGAAACTCAATTTGTTGGTAAGAAATATTGATCAACTGAAGACTGTTTGCGAAGAATTCAAAAACACAAACTTTATAAACAAAATCATTCTCGATTATGAATTTGGAAAAGACTATTTTGATTCCGTTAAGATAGCACGTGAAGCTGGTTTTGTAGTCTATATTGCCACAACCAGAGTCTTAAAACCTTTTGAATATCACAATTTTAGACTTATCGAGCGATGTGCCCCGGATGGACTTTTAATTAGAAATCTTGGCGCCCTAAACTATTTTCAAAAAAGTAATTTTAAACTCATGGGGGACTTCTCCCTTAATTGTGCTAATTCGGAAACTCTTAATTATCTAAAAACCAAAGGGCTTGAAACTCTTTGTGCATCCTACGACCTCAATATCTTACAGCTTAATGACTTAATTGATTCCATTGATTCAAAAGACCTAGAAGTTACGATCCACCAGTACATGCCAGAGTTTCATATGGAACATTGTGTGTTTGCTGCTTTTTTAAGTAAGGGCAATAGCTTTCGCGACTGCGGAAAACCTTGTGAAAAGCATGAAGTCTATTTAAAAGACATGTACGGCAATAGGCATGAAATAAAAGCTGATCAAGAGTGTCGAAATACGATGTATAAAGCTGAAGTATCAAGTACGATTAAATATATTTCTCAATGGCAAGAAAATGGCGTTTCAAGTTTTCGTTTCGAATGCCTGCATGAATCTGGTGCTGAGCTTATAAAAAAGCTCACCGTCTACAAAGACTTGTTTTCAAGTACTATTAACACTGATGAGGCTTACCAAAGACTTGGCGCAACCGAAAATTATGGACTCAGTGTCGGTCAACTAAGTAACACCAGAGCTTTTAAAGATAGAAAAAAAGGTTTACATCACCAATGATGCTGCTCCAAGGACAGCACCATACTCTGAGCTTATCTCCGAGATAAGAACCTGAGAATTGTTTCTAAAAGGCGTATAAACCACTTTTCGATACTCTTCAATAATCATCTGCCTAAAACGCTCACCTAAAGTACTTATCCCACCAGCAAAGATAAATGCCTGAGGAGAAATTAAGCTACTCATATTGCTCATTCCAATCGCCAGGTACTTCGCAGTTTGCCTTACAACTTCATCCATAAGTTTGTCGTGCTTATGAAAACGCTCTGAAATTTCGGCAAATTTTAAATCTTCTCCTAGAATCTCTTGGCAAGTCTGCTTAATACCGCGAACAGAACCGTAACATTCAAGATGTCCTTTTCCGCCACAGCCACAAACTCTTCCGCCTGGAAAAATTGTCATATGCCCAGCCTCGGAACCGAGTGCATGAGAGCCGGTAAAAAGCTCACCATTGATATAGGTCCCTGTACCAATTCCTGTACCGAGAGTGATCACGATAAAATTATCAAAATTTTTCCCTAGTCCAAATATCTTCTCACCAACGGCCGCTATATTCGCATCATTTTCCAGTTTCACTGGCAACATCATGACTTTAGAAAAGGTTGATACTAAGTCCGCCTCATCCCAAGCAAGGTTTGGAGGATTTTCGATTTTTCCATTATGAGAATTGGCGTTAGGTGCTCCAACCCCTACTGCTCGTAATGTATATTCACTTGATAGAGGCTCATATATTTTTAAAACTTCACTCCAAAGAGCTTTTGTATAGTCTTCGAAACCTTGTTGGCTATTGGTCGGAGTTTTACTCTCCGTAACAATTGTACCGTCTTGATCAACTAGACCAAACTTAGTATTCGTTCCACCAATATCAATTCCAACTACTAATTCTTTCATTATCTAAATACAATCCAAATAATTCCCATAACAACGACAAGACCGATTGTTAACATTAAATCAATTTTTGTCTCACGAGCTTCTTCTTTTGTAGGCTGGACTTTTTCATAATGAACTTCGCTCTCTGCTGCTGGGGTCATCATAGATACGATAACTAAGACGGCAGAACAGATAACAAAAAGAACAAAGGCAAAATGTAAGAAGTTAATATCAGCAATATAATAAAGCGCACCACTTAAATTAGGCTTGTTCATTTCAAGCACGAGTCTTAATACTCCCAGTACAAGTCCTGTATATAAAGAGGCAATCGCACCTTGTGCGTTTAATCTTTTGAAAAAGAGACCTAATAAAAAGACACAAGCGATCGGCGGAGAGATATAGGCTTGTACACTTTGAAGATAAGTAAACAGTCCACCTTGAATTAACTTCATAAGAGGAATCCACGCAATCCCAGCGACAACTAAAACCGCAGTTGAAATTTGCCCAAAACGAAGCAGTTCTTTTTCTGTCGCACGCGGATTTCTTTGATAATAAAAATCATAGGTTAAAAGTGTAGAACAACTATTAAACACACTACTTAATGAACTCATAAGGGCCGCAAACAAACCTGCGACCACAAGACCTTTTAATCCAAGAGGAAGCACACCTGCAACTAGGGCCGGAAGTGCGTGATCTGTTTTTTCTAAAGTCAGCATTCCTTTTTGAGATAGAGCAAATGCTACCATTCCCGGAAGAACAAATAAAAACATCGCAAGCATCTTTATATACCCAGCGAAGACTGTACCTTTTCTCGCATGAGAAACATTTCTTGCTGACAGTACTCTTTGAACAATGAATTGATCTGTACACCAATACCAAACACCAAGAATTGGTGCTCCAAAGACAATACCAGTCCAAGGAAATTTTGGATCAGACATATCTTTCCAAAGACTAAAAAAACTAGGCTCAAGTGTCGCTTGCAACTCGCTGTAACCGCCGAGAGTATTGATCCCAATGACAGTGACCATAATCGCACCAAAGATCATGACAAAAACTTGCATAGTATCAGTGTAAATAACGGCTTTCAAACCACCAAATAAAGTATAAACTCCAGTTGCCACAACTAGAGAGCCGGCCCCCAACCAAAAAGGTAATCCAATTGCCTCAAAGACCACAGCTCCAGCAAAGATAGTAGCTGAAATTTTAGTCACAATATAAGCAAGCACTGAAACTATCGAGAGGTAATTTCTTGCTGCCTTTGAATAACGTTTTTCTAAAAACTCTGGCATGGTTGTAACACCAGATTTTAAATAGAAAGGAACAAAAACCCATCCAAGAACGATAAGAATTAAACCCGCTAATATTTCAAATTGAGAAACCGCAAAACCAGATGCTGCTCCTTCGCCGGCCAAACCTATTAAATGTTCTGAGCCGATATTGGAGGCAAATAAAGAAGCACCGATAGCAAACCAACCAAGATTACGCCCTGCAAGAAAATAGTCTTCTGAAGATTCTTTCTCTTTTTTAGTAACACTCCACGCAATATAAAACACCACAGCGAAGTATATTGCGATTACAACGTAATCTAGCATGTCCAACTGTATTTTCACTTAATCTCCGTATAAACTTGATTGTTTTGATTTGTTGAGGGTAAGATACAGGTATTATTTGGCTTTTGTTAAGCTTTTTTTAAACATTCAGCACAACACACGGAGAAGTAAAGATGAAATTAAGCATCCTTGCACTATTAATTAGTGTTTCGTTTTTTAGTGTCCAGTCTCAAGCGAACAATGGAATGGTTCCAAACTGGTCTTCAGCTAAAAAAATCCAAGTTGGTACTTCCAACACTGGAACTAAGTCCCTAGTATGGTTTACTAACGCTCAAGGTATCTTAACTGAAACCTATTTCCCAACTATTGATAAAGCACAAATTAAGGACTCTCAATTTGTTGTTACTGATGGAAAAACTTTTTTTGCAGAAGAAAAAGATCACACTCTTCACGAAGTTGAAGTTATTCATCCATCGCTGGTAAAACTTAAAAACCAACATAACCGCTTTAGAATTGAGCATGTTTATTATACTGCGGCTGATAGCAATACCCTTATTGATGAAGTGACAGTTTATGCTTTTGAAGACGGTCTAGATTTTTATCTATTAACCAATCCAGCGCTTTCAAATACCGGCTACCATGATAATGGAAGAATTGAAGACGGCGTGATGCATTTTTGGCAAGACGACCAAGAGCTTTTTGTGCGCGCATCAGTTGGTTTTGAAAAAGCACAAATTGGTTATGTAGCTGTAGATGATGGACATTTAGATCTTCGCCTAGATTATCAACTTAATAACCTTTCTCAAGAAAAATATAACGGTAATATTGCAGGGACTGGTAAAGTAAATATTCCGGCCAAAAAAGGTGTCTATAAATTCTTTGTTTCATATTCATTTGATAGAAACAGCGTTTATACCTACAAGCAATTCGTCGATAATAGATCTCTATATATTTACAATTGGGATCAGTATTTAAATAAACTAAAAAAGCCAGCGTTCTCATCTAAAGAGCAAGAGACTCTCTACCTTCGCTCTCTTTATACCCTTCATGTTCACGAGGACAAATTAACTCCAGGAGCTATGATTGCATCTCTTTCAAAGCCATGGGGAGAAGAGCTACGTGAGTACCCAGGAGTATTTACAGGTGGGTATCACCTCATTTGGCCAAGAGATCTATTTCATGTCTCATTAGCTTTAATTCAAGCGGGTGATCTTGAGGCTCCAAAAAGAGCGCTCGGATTTCTTAAAAAGATTCAATACAAAGATGGTGTTTGGAATTTTAACAACCAAAGAATTGTTGAAAGAAACGGTGCTTTCCCTCAAAACACTTGGACAGACCAAAATGAATATTGGGGTGGATTCCAAATTGACCAAGTAGGATACCCTATTCAGTTATTTTGGCATCTTTATAAAAGAGCTGATTCAACTGAGAGACAAAATCTCATGTATGAGTATGGTGAGATGGTTTATCTGGCTTCAGAGTTTATTTTAAGAAATGGGCCTTGGTCTGCTCAGGAGCGTTGGGAAGAAAACTACGGAATTTCTCCTTCATCATTTTCTGTAGCTGCCGCTGCAATGAAAGTTGCTTCTAAAATCTTTAACGAGCCTAAATACGCTAACACGGCAAATGAATGGTTAACAAAGCCTTATGACAATATCCACTCTTGGACCTTTACCACTACAGGTGAATATGGAGATGGAAATTACTATGTTCGTGTTGCTGGTTGTGACGGATTTCTTGATCAGTGGAATCCAAATGCTGATTCATGGTGCACGATCGCAAACTCAGGAGAGCGTGTTCCAATGAAAAAGATCCTTGATCAAGGATTCTTAAAACTTGCTCTTCACGGTTTAGTTCCAGCAAGTGATTGGAGACTTAATAGCAGTTTAGAAAAAGTGAATCAAAATATCCGCAAAAAAGTTGGGGAGTTTCATGGGTGGTATCGCTACACTAAAGACGCTTACGGAGAAGAAAAAAGAGGTCGTTTATGGCCGCTACTTTCATCTGAGCACGGAAGATTTGAAATTGAAAAATTTCATGCAGGAATGCAAAGCTGGAAGCTAACTCTTCCTAAAGTAAATCATATCCTTTCTAGTTATGAGTTTTTTGCTAATGCTGGTCTTATGATTCCTGAGCAGGTTTTTGAAGGCTCTGGAGAAGGAACCGGAGCAGCAACTCCACTAGCTTGGTCACACGCCGAATTTATAAAACTTCTTTGGTCAAAAGAATTAAAATACAACGTGGAAAATCCATTTAAATAAAAAAAAGGGAGCTTAATAGCTCCCTTTTTTTATTATTTTCTTAGTTACCTTATTCACCTTTCGCATCTGATTTTGGAGCAGAGGAGCTCATATAGTCAGCGACAGCATCAATTCCAGCTTCCGTTTTTCCAGCTCCATTAGTGCTCAGACTTTGAGCAATATTTTTAAACATATCTCTATCGGCTTCGCATTTTTTTAATGCATCACTATTTTTATCAATATAATCAATTACTAATCTCTCAGGTATACCTCTAGGTAAGGTAATTTTAATATTTTGTCCTGAAGCTTCTGCATTTTTCACTGCTCTTTTAATATCGTCAGTCAGCCTTCTTGCGCCTTCATGTTTCATTGGCTTCAAACTCACAAAACAGTCTGACATAGTCACACCATCAATTACGATTGCATAGGTTTCAGGATTTCCTATGCCCTTGAAGCAACTTTTAAAACTTAGGTTTTGAGTTTCAGGATTATGAATAATTATTGTGTCTGCAAAACCACTTAGGCTAAAAATAAATGTCATGACAAAAATTAGGTTCTTCATTTTAATCTCCCCGCTGATTACTTACCTGCAATAGGTGCAAGCCTAATACCAAAGGGTGATATGTAAAATCAAAGACTTATATTAATAGTCCTGTAAAAACTACTTACAATTTCGAAGTTTTAAACAAAAACCTATTGCAACTCGACTTGAGAACTTGTCATAAGCTCGCCAATAGCTTCAACCGTATCTTCCGTTTTTCCAGCTCCATTAGTACTCATAATTTGAGCGATATTTTTATAGAGATCCCTGTCTGCTTCGCATTTTTTTAATGCAAGTTCAGGACTTTCAAAATAGGTTATTTCCATCTTTTTATTTATATTGTCAGGTAGAAAGATCTTTAAATTCTTACCCTGGGCTTTTGCATTTGCCATTGCATCCTTTATTGCTGAAACCCTCCGAAACCCTGGTTCATCACTCGTAGACTTTGAATAAAAACAGAGAGAATGTATCATATGATTATCTATTACTATTTTAAAAAAATCAGGACCATTGCAGCTCCTAAGTTTCACTTCCTGCTTCATGGGGTCAATTAAAACAGTCTTCCCATCCATCGAAAAACACTTCACACTAAAAATAAACAAACCAATAAAAATTAGTTTTTCCATATCTCTCTCCAAATTACTTTTTCGCATATTTAATCTGCAAGCTTGATACCAAGATCACTTGCATGATTCCGAACGGTTAAAAATTTTTACCTGTAAATTTATCAAGACGGTGTTTAAAAATTTAACATTGGACAAGTCCGATCAATTCCCATTAGAATTTATTTAAGGCACTAATTTAACAAGGATGTTAGAGAATGAATGAGTTTGAAGTACTTCAGCACAATCTCAATACAGTCTGGACCTGTCTTGCGGCTTTTATGGTCTTTTTTATGCAAGCTGGATTCGCGCTGGTTGAAATGGGGCTCACCCGAGCAAAAAACGCTATTAACATTATTATGAAAAACCTAATGGATTTCTCCATTGGATCAGTATTGTTCTTTTTTATTGGAGCAGGACTGATGTTTGGTGAATCTAATGGATTTTTTGGAACTAATGGATTCTTTCTCTCAGGAGTAACTGGAAACGACTGGTCATATACTTTTGTTTTATTTCAAACAGTATTTGCGGCAACTGCGGCGACAATTGTTTCTGGAGCTATGGCAGAAAGAACTATTTTTACAAGCTACCTCATCTACTCCATTTTTATCACCGGAATCATTTATCCCATATCTGGATCATGGGCCTGGGGAAGTCTAGCAAACGGATCTGGCTGGCTTGAGCATCTATCCACAGGAGCTTTTATCGATTTTGCGGGCTCAACTGTTGTTCACTCTCTAGGTGGATGGCTAGCGCTAGCAGGAGCTATGACAATAGGACCTAGAAAAGGAAAATACACACCAAAAGGTAAAGCTCGTGCGATACCGGGACATAATATTCCTTATGCAGCTCTAGGAGTTTTTATTCTTTGGCTTTCATGGTTTGGTTTTAACGCTGGATCAACAACTCTTGGAGATGGGTCCATTGGAAGGATTGCTTTTATCACTAACCTCTCTGCAGTTATGGGAAGTATCACGGCCATGATCTATTCATGGGTAATGTATAAAAAGCCGGACGTCACAATGAGCTTGAACGGTGCACTGGCCGGGCTAGTGGGAATCACTGCAGGGTGTGCTAATGTTGATTGGCTAGGAGCACTTCTAATTGGTTCTGTATCCGGCATCTTGGTGACTTACTCAGTTGTATTTATCGATACCAAACTTAAAATTGATGATCCAGTTGGGGCCATCAGTGTGCACGGTGTTTGTGGTGCTTGGGGAACAATTGCGGTTGGACTTTTTGGTGCGGAAAAAGCATTAGGTCTTGCAGAAGCCAACACAGGATTATTCTATGGTGGTGGTATAAACCAATTACTCAGCCAATTTATTGGGGTTGCAAGCTTTATGGCCTGGGGTCTTTTGACTGGGTTTATTCTGTTTAAAACAGTAAAGAAATTTGTAGGACTAAGAGTTACTCCTGATGAAGAGTATATTGGTCTAGATATTGAAGAGCATGGACTTGAAGCTTATCAATTAACGAAATAGGATTTTGTATGAAAATGATTATGGCAATTGTTCAACCGAACAAATTAAATAGAATTAAAAAGCTTCTTTTTGAAAATAATATTAACCGCTTTATTGTGGATGATTGTTTCGGTCACTCAGATGAGGACTCAATCATTGAGACATATCGTGGGGTTGAAATGGAGCTGGATTTAAAACATAAAATTAGAATTCAAATTGCGGTTAACGATGACTATGTCGATCGTGCTGTTAACGCCATTTTACAAGGTGGTAAGTCTGGTAAAATTGGTGATGGAAAGATTTTTGTCTATCCAATTGAGCGCTGTTATCGAATTGCAACAGGTGAAGAAGGTGAAACTTCCATTGGTGACTGACTCGCCTCTTTAATTAAACCATTTAAGTAGCCGTGGGTAATATGCCCCCATTTATTTAGCTCTCCATTTTGGAGAGCTTTTTTATGTAGAGCATCCAAATTATAAAATGGGACACTTGAATACCTATGATGTTCAGTGTGAAAGGCCACATTATGAGGAGCAATCAGGTAGGACTCAAAAGGTGTAGCGATCACAGTTCTTGTCACTTCTTCAAACTCTCCCCGAGGAACAGCGAAATGTTCTGCTATGGCACGAATTCTCTTAATTAATTTTAAACTTGTAGCGATAGGCAAAATCCAATAAAGAAAAAATAAATCCCAAGCGCTAAAATACGAAATCAAACTCGCTACGAATATATAAAACAAGCTCATTTTTAGAATGTAAAACTTAGTCAAATAGCTTTCTTTGATCGCTAGCTTTTTGTTATTCGTTTTCACAGTGAATATTTTTTTGGGATACTGAAGTATATTGAGTCCACTTAAATCTTTGAAAAGCATCCATAAAAACTCTGACCTTCTCATCGGAAACTGCCACTGCTTATCACCTACTCTTCGATAAAAATCAGGATCCTCATCGGTATTAAGCTGGTGATGATGTCTTAGGTGTTGAGCACGGTAACCTTCTAGCGTAAAAAAAAGTGGCCAACATAAAAATAGGTTTCCAATGAAATCCGATGCTTTTCTATTTTTTAAATATCTATGGTGAACTAATTCATGCGATAAAATGCCTAGCGCATGCATACGAGAGCCAATCAAAATTATACAAAGAGCGGTAACAAATAGACTACTTGATAGCTCACTATAATAGATCGCAAGAATGATAGTCAGCCAATCAAGAACAATTCGAGCGGTTGTATAAGGGGTATACAAGCGAGAAAGCGCCTTAATGTCGACTTGAGAATTCATAAGGATATTATAAAATGTTTGAGTATCTAAGCGGGGCTTTTGAAAAAAAGAAAGGGTGTTAGAAACCTAACACCCTAGCTGTATTTTACTGAATATATTCAACTTCGGAAATTTTAACACCCCACTGATTAATAGAGTTATCAGATTTAAACTCAACAGTAATGGTATCTCCTGATACATATTCTGTTTTTACATTTGTTCCAACTCCATCAATTGATTCAACCAGCGTTCCTTTTCCATCAATCACTTTTAGGCTGTCGTAGTTGATCTCAATATCATGTCTTTCAATTACAACTCTAATAAACTTCGCACCTGGAACAGTATAAGTTTTTGAGCTTGTCATTCCATTCGCATATGGGTGTGCAGTTTCAAAAACATCTACACTTTGGGCTATCCATGCATTCGGATCTGGCTTAGCAGGTCTTGGAGTCTTGATTCCACTGAGAAAATTATAAGCATCTACTCGTCCGCCACCAATAGTTTTTCTACCGTAAGCTGCACCATAAACAGATGAGGCCATAAGTTCATTTTTAACTTGCTCAGGATCGGTTTTCCCATGATAGGCAAGATATAGCCCAACAACCCCTGTAACATGTGGCGTGGCCATTGAAGTTCCAGAGAAGACATCTGTTTTATTACCTGGGACTGTAGATAAGATATTTCTTCCCGGAGCTGCGACGTGAACAGTTTTTTGCCCGTAGCATGAGAAACTAGCAAGGCCGTCGTTATAGTTATGGGCAGCGACTGAGATAATATTACTTACATCATAGTTTGATGGGTAATGTGGAGTTGAGTCATTATTTTGAGCCGAGTTTCCTGCAGCAGCAGTGAAAACAATCCCTGCTTTTTCCGCTCGAACGATTGCGTCTTTTAGCGCTTGAGAGAATCCGCCTCCTCCCCAAGAGTTACTCATGATATCAACACCTACTTTTGTGGCGTAATCGATGGCCTTAATGGCATCAGCAGTTGAACCTGAACCTTGATCAGTTAAAAATTTAATTGCAACAATAGATGCTTCGGCCATAACCCCTGCAACTTGAATATTATTGTCGTGCTCCGCTGCAATAGTACCTGCACAATGAGTACCATGACCATTTCCATCCATTGGATCACCATCATTATTAGCAAAGTCATAACCATGAATATCATCGATATATCCGTTACCATCATCATCGACCCCAGGCTTTCCATTTGCTTCTGCCGTATTGGTCCACATATTGGCCCTTAGGTCTTGATGGTTATAATCAACCCCAGTATCAATAACAGCAATTTTTATATCCCTGCTACCCTTTGTTAGTTTCCATGCATTGATAGCATTTATATCCGCGCCAGCAACACCTGAGCTTGATGAGTTTCCGCGTCCACCAGCTGGTTCATTATTACCTGTATTATGTAGTCCCCAAAGACTGGAGAATTGAGGATCAGCAGTTAAAGAGTTTTCTCTCACTCCAATCGCTTTATAGATAAAGTTAGGCTCTGCATATTCTACTGATGGGTCTTGATTCAAGCGATCAATAGCTCTCTGCAAACTTTCTTTATGATTAATCGTAAGCACCGCAAAATTTCCAATATCCACGTTCAGTTTTTGAGCATTAATACCTAGCGACTTTAGGCTTGCATTATCTCTTAGTTTAACAATAATTTGCCCTGGAACGTAATCAGCTGCTGCGAGCGCACTTGAACTGGCAAGGATCGCCGTCCATACGATATTCTTCATGAATTCTCCTTTGTCTCTTTCTAAGACAGATGTGTGTGTATAGGACCATTTTAAGTCTAAAATTAAAAATGATACATAGGGCAAAATCCTGCACAACTCACCGCAATATTTAGCAAAGTAAATTGATGAGGAATATTCTAACCTCTAGTAATTTCAAACGAACTCTGGGAAAATATGCAAATGTCGAACGTGATAAACAAATCTAATCATCCTGTTGAAATAAAAAAAATCTCCATCTCCATGTGGTCGCTTCGAGATGAAATCGAGACTGCGATTGCAAAGAGAATTGAAAAAGACCCTGAAGCAGAGCCCGATGTTCAAGACATCAATATCTACTACACTACGATACTGAATGCTGATATTGGAAATAGCTCAGAAGATGAAGATGATGTCGCAGATGAAAGACAAGACGATAATTTAGATAGCTCTGGAAATCCAATGGACGAAGACGCTGCCGCGATGATGGCCGCGCTTGCTGGTGGTGATGATGATGAAGCTGAGGACTCCGCAGAGGACGATTCCGAGCAAGCAGATGATACTGTAGAAGCTTCAGAGGAAGATGATGAAGCCGCTAGACTTGCTGCTGAGATGTTAGGAGACCAAGGTGGTGCACCAGCTCCAGAGGAAAGTGAAGATGAAGACGACGAAGCTGCAATGCTAGCAGCTCAAATGCTCGCTGATCAAGGAATGGGTGAAGATACTCCAAAAGAGGATGAGCCTAAAAAACCACTTACTTTCAATGAAGTTGCAAAAACTTTTAAAAGACCGACTCCCAAACAAAAAACTGATGCATTCTTAATGTTGTCGGATATAACGATGGATAGTTGTCTTCTTTTTACTAAAGGAGCATTTATCCAAGGTCAGAATGTTGTCGTGAGATTCAATATTCCAAATTCTTTTATGCTTCTTGGGACCGTAATCCGCTGTATGGATATTTCGAGAAATTCAAAAATTATAAGTTCAGGTAAACCCTCTCACCGCCTCTACGTTAGATTTGAGCTTAAGTTTCCTGGGGAGCGTGACTCTCTAAGAAATTTCCTAAAATCAATTGAGCCGACCATACCTGCACCTCCAAAGAAAATGAAACGTCCTGAAACTGATGATGAGGACGATGATTTTGATGATTTAGGTTTTTAAAATGATCGGTGGATATAGCTTTAGAATTAGAAATTTAACTTCGACGTTTTTTATTCTTACTTTCTTTGTTTTACTCATCTTCTATGGTGCTTATATAGAGTTCTTTCAAGATGCAAGAGACCAAATATCTGCGACAAAACTGCTTGAAAATCCAGTTAGCGAGAGAATTTTAAAAAATACCATCTCACTTCGCTTTAAAAATAGAATTGGTGAATTTAGAATTGCCAAAGAAAATCAAGAGTGGCTACTACAAGAGCCAAGAGTCATTCCCGCTAAAACGAGTACGGTCGACAGAATCCTTGCCGCCCTAAAAGACATTAAAATTCATACTGTACATGAATATGAACCCATTAACTTCCAAAGTTTCTCCCTTGATAATCCTATTATCGAGATTGAACTTTTCACCAAGTTAAATGAAAAATATGATATTAAAATCGGTTTGATGAATCCTATCAATAACACCTCCTATATGACTGTATCAGGCCATAATAGAATTTTTCAAACTAACCTTTTTAAAGGACGCTTGGAAAAGCTGGAGCTATCCGATTTTATTGATTCGCAAATTTTCTCACCGGAACTCTCTAGTATTAAAAAGTTCAAGCTCTACCACGGAACTTCATCAACACCTTATAACAACTTTGAAAGAGAGGGAGAAAACTGGAAAACGAAAAAATACAAAGTTATCAGCAATGAAAACTTAGAAGCGAAGCTTGAAAAAATCTTTACTATCAAAACTCATATGATCATCGATAAGGTTGATGATGAAGTAAAAACCCTACTAGATAATTATATTAAAAGCCCTCTCTATAAGATTGAGATAGTTCTTAAAAATGGCGAGAAGATCGAATATCAAATAAGTAATCTAATTAAGGCCGTGCCCGAACTAAAGCTTGAGAAAAGACAGTATTTCATCATGTCTGCAAGCGATAGGAAGTACCCTTATATTATTAATAAAAACTACCTTGAGGAATTTGCGATACGTTATAGCGACTTAAAACCATAATTAATTATATTTAACTAAGATAGAACCAGAACCTATAAAAGCCCACTTTCCAGTGGGCTTTATATTGGCTGATAGTTCCAGCCGCTTTTTTTTTGATTTAACTAAGATAGAACCAGAAGGCTGGAACTATTTAATTTCTTTGTGAACAGTGTGACGTCTAAGAAATGGATTATACTTCTTAGTTTCAAGACGCTCTGGGTGAGTCTTCTTGTTTTTAGTCGTCGTGTAACGCGAAGGAGACTTTCCTTCCTTCCTTGCTTCTGTACACTCAATTGTTATTTGTACTCTTGGCCCTTTTGCCATGCTATCCTCCAGATTTACATAATTTGGATTGGTAAGTTACACTTTATATGCTAGATTTGTCAATTAACATAAAGGACAAAAATGGACAATTTTTTTAATCCCGACAACTGGAACCACTGTCAATATAGAAACCAAGATCAATTTGCAATAATTAGCCTAATGGCCGAACCAGGAATCCTAGATGATAATTTTTCGTACTGCGTCACAGTGCTAGACGATGAGAATAATGAAATTTTTCAAAGTGTTCACGAAAATGTCATGGAAGCCTGTAAGGAAATAAATACTAGATATCAAGATATTTGGAACTTCCAAGACTTAAGAACAAAATCCGATGGAAGCGGTTGCTCAACTTGCGTCGCTCACTAAAAATAATAATCAGCCAGCCTATCTTCCAACTCAAATAAATAGGCATCCGGAAAAATCTTATACGCATGCTCCATAACGATTTCAAGCAGCTCCATTCGGACTGCTTTATTCAGTAAGTGCTCACTCAAATAATCGGCTAATTTAGGAGCCGCTTTTTTAAACTCCAACTCAGTCAATATTGCTTTTTTTACCGTAATTTTGAAGTCCGTTGTATCAGCAAAAAATTCTGGTGTTTCACCGTAGATCCATTCCCAATTCTGTAAAGCAGATAAGTATTCATCATTATAAAATTCATTTTTACCTAAAACGACCTTCTGGCCATAGAAGTTTTCAAAACTCTCCATTAAATGGGCTCCGAGTTTTTGAAAATGGATCTTATCGTTAAGCTCACACAGATTTACCACAGTCGAACGATTGGAATGAATACCTTTGCCTTCCAATTTCTTAAGTGGAGAATCTAACAGATAATTTAAATGCTCTAGGTTGGAATTCATCAGTAAAGTTCCATGATGAAAAGACCTATCTTTTTTCTGCTTGAAGGCAGAACCAGAAAACTTTCGACCATCTTCCAAGATCAAATCAGATCGATTTGAAGCCTTTGCCGATATCCCTAAGCTCTCTAGTGCCTTAAGAATAATAGCATTATTATCATCCTTGCCATGATCTCTAGAGCCGTGGATAAAACTAAAGCACATATTACCCAAATCATGATAAACACAACCGCCACCGCTTTGGCGACGAACTAACTGCACTTGACCAAGCTCTTTGAGGTTAACTTCTCGCCAAGGATTTTGAAAGCGACCAAGCACAATGCAAGGATCATTCTGATACACTAAAAGTATCTTTTCATCCGCTTTAATTGATTTCAAAAGCTGATCTTCGAATGCGAGATTCATATAAGGGTTTCGCCAGGGAGAAATATAGAGCTTGAGTTTAAAGTCCACAAATAACAGTAACTTATAAAAACAAACCGAGCAAATCAATTATTAACTGATATTTTTACTAAAGTATTGTTCCAGAATTCCGATAGGGAAGATGGCAGCGGGAGTCACATGAAAACAAATAGAATCATCTCTTTTACATTGGTTAACGGCTTTATTCTTCTAAGTTTTGCCTCTATTTTGGCAAGCTGCCAGAAAAAACTCTATCCAAAAACGGGGCATTTTGCAGAGCTTTCTACTCAGTCTCGTTCAATCGCTTCCGTGGAAGATTCAACATTTAAAAGCTTTCAAGATCCGACTCAAATTTTTATCTATTGTCACCTCAATGCAAAAGATGAGAACGCTTGTTATGGAAAAGAGCTCAAAGCTTCACTCGCTAAATTTGAGGAAAAATTTGGAAAACTTGGACAACAAGAACTCACTGATCTACTTGATCTTTACCGCTTAGAAAATGTGAAAAAAGATGCTGACATCAAGACGCAATCTCTACTAAATCATCTTGAGCCAAATATTAACAAAAATGTTAACGCCCAATTTAGATTTTGTAAGCAAAATGCTAAGCACTTCTTTAAAAAATGTATGTCACAAGGAATTGAAAAAGACACTTTCAAAGTGCTCAATAACTTTCACAAAAAGAACCAACTCAACGGCCAGGAATATCTTTATATGAAAGATATTATTAAGGCCCAAATGGGTAAAAAAGTTTCAGATCAAGGTACGCTTATTTTATAATATGTGTACACGGATGCCCAAAAAGGCATTTGTCATTGATGGTCTTAGCTATTTCTTTTGGAACCAACTCTTCCCAGCCTTCTTCATTTGAACGGATCATTTTCAAAACTTTTCTTGAATAGATATGAAGTAGCTTATCATTATAACCTTTCAAGTCTTTCACCCTGTCAGTAAGAGTCAAATGCTCTAAAAGCGACTTATGTCTCTCCTCTACTTCAACTGTAGATAAATCAATTAATTGATCGTCTTCACTCTCCTCTCTATAAGGATACAAATATACCTTGGTACAAGGTCTAAAAAGACGCCCTAGAGCTTCAAGGATCCCCCCATTTAGCTGGTTGTAATCCTCATTGAAGATTTGCATAAAATTATAAACCCCCATGACGAGGGCCACGTTTTTTGGCTTAAAATTGGCCAGGTAATTCGATAAACGGAAGAATTGTGGCAGGTTTGTAATAAGAACTTCTTGTCCGATGGAATTTAACAAATCAACTCGTGCCAGAAAATCTTCTCTAGTGAGTTCTCCATCTTCCTTGAGGTGATTGATTGTTATCTCAGCTAGAGAAACGACACTATCTTCTTTAATATCCGCCGAGAAGTTTTTGATCCCAGTTTTTAGAATATCCATATTGACCATTGTTGGTGGTCTATAACTTCCACGAGTTAAGATAATATTCTTTTTATATAATTCGTCTTTCGCCAGACAAACATCTCCATTAGCATTGAACATTACCGCATCAGTAAATGAGCGAACGATCAACTGTAGGTTTAAAAGGCGATTATCCATATTAGAAAATGCAGGCCCATCGACTTTAATCATATCGATTTCAATTCTATCTCGAGAGAGGTGTTCCATCACACTATCAAGAAAATCAGCTAAATCTTCATTCTCATAATAACAAGCGTAGACAAGGTTTACCCCCAACATTCCAATTGCTTTTTGTTGGGCCAAACTTGTATCATCATGCATTCTAATATGCAGGACTACCTGTGAAGCTTCTTCTTGTGGATTTCTTTGAAAACGAACTCCCATCCACCCATTAGCATCATTTGTCCCATGATAGTTACGAGCGGCCACTGTATTGGCGTAAGCAAAAAAGCTTCTTTCAGGAAATTTAGACCTCAATCTTTCTTGTAAAAGATCGTATTCATAGTTAAGCATCTTCTCGACCCTACTTTGACATACGTATCTTCCAGATTTTTCTTTTCCATATATCTCATCGGAAAAAGTCATATCATAAGCAGACATAGACTTTGCCACTGTTCCACTAGCGGCACCTGCTTTAAAGAAAATCCCGGCCACGTCCTGGCCTGCTCCGATCTCAGCAAATGTCCCATAAATTGAGTCATCAAGATTAAGTTTTAGCGCTTTTTGAGGAGCATTTTTGCCTTTTTCCATGATTTTTTTACCTATTTAAGTAGTTGAAATATGGTCTTATTATAAGCAAATACCTATATCTAGTAAATGCCTAGAAAAAACTCACCAAAATCCATGCTATAATTATAGATGATAACGACCGATAAGCCTTTAAGGAGGTCGATATGAACTTTTTAGTAGCAGCAATTATCCTAGCATCTATGTATGCATTGTATGTACATGCAGGACAAAAACAGACAAAAAGAGTCCGAGTAAGAGTGAAAAAAGATCAGCCTAGAAAATAATCTAGACTGATAAGTTATTACTTACGACTTCGAGTGTGTCTTTAGATAGACCGGGGCTCGCCTTGAGCTCTTCTAATGCTCGAGTTAATAGCTCAGCTCTTCCCGCATCCAACTTTTTAATCACGGCAAGTGACTTCGCAAGCCTAGCGGCAATCTGCGGATTAAATTTGTCTACTTCTGCGATCTTTTCACAAGCAAATCTGTACCCACTTCCATCTTCTTGGTGAAGCTTGGTTACATTATGGACTAGATAAACTCCAATCAACGATCTAAGCAGGTTAGGAACTTTGTTATCGTAAATTTCAAGCTGAGCTAGGCTCTCAATAGTCTCAAAGCTCGCGTCCTCTGCTAACGCTTGCACGGATAACCATTTTTGCATGACTAATGTCTCGCCTTTCCATTTTTGATAAAACTTATCCAGAGCTTTTGATCGTCTTGGGTTTTCTGTTATAGCAAGTAGTTTCAATGCTCCGATTTCATCGGTCATATTGTTAGCATTCTCATATACTTCAGAGATAAAATCCCACGCTTTTGCAGAATCACTTGAACTCAAGATACTAAGGCACTGATGTTTAATCGCTCTATAGCCCATGCTCTCACCATCGAGCTTAAATGCTCCTGTGCTATGGGATTTTTGGGCCAAAGTTAGTAGTTCATCTTCAAATGTTTGTGCCAAATGAGACTTTAAAAACTTGATTGCTTTGGGAGCATGGTCAAAATCAAATCTATCTTTGCCATCGTTATATTCTTTTAATGATGGAAGAGAGATCGCATATGCTTTCAATGCAGGATCAAGCGCCTCGTTAACAAGAAGTGCTTTAAAAGCTTCCATGAACTGCTCATTACACTTGAGAGTTTCTCCTCGCTTTGCTTGATTAACTAAATCATCCGTTTGCTTTAGTATCGCCAGTTGAGAAAATTCGTAACGATTATAATTGTCCTCACATTTTGCCATCAACATTGCCAGGTCTTTAAAACTATAATTTGTTTCAAATTTTACTGGAGCACTAAATCCTTCATTCCAAGAAGCAATTGGGTTTTCTGGAAGATTATCGATCGTAATACTTTGTGGGTTTTGATCAATGACAAAATTATGGTCTTTATAAAGAACTTCGCCTTCGCTGCTATAAAGAGAGAAATGAAATGGAAAACATAGAGACGAATCTTTGTTATTAAATTTTGTCTCATGAGTAAAAAGAACGTGTAATTTTCCTCCTTTAAAATTGGTGGAAATATTTACTTTTGGAGTTCCATTTTGATCATACCAATTTCTAAAACGACTTAGATCTTTACCTGAAGCATCTGCCATCGCCTTTACAAAATCTTCCGTAGTAACGGCCATGCCATCAAAACGTTCGAAATAGAGATCCATACCCTTTCTAAAATTTTCCTCACCAATTAGAGTGTGGATCATTCGAATAACTTCTGAACCTTTCTCATAGACAGTTGCCGTGTAGAAGTTATTTATCTCATAATACTCTTTTGGCTTTATCGGGTGACTAAGAGGACTAGCGTCTTCAGGATATTGATGAGCCTTTAATCCTTTTACATCATCAATTCTTTTGACCGCTCTAGAATTCATATCTGAAGAAAACTCTTGGTCCCTAAAAACCGTAAGACCTTCTTTAAGTGTTAATTGGAACCAATCTCTACAGGTGACTCTATTTCCAGTCCAGTTGTGAAAATACTCATGCCCGATAACACCTTCGATTCCTTGAAAATCTGAATCTGTTGCAGTTTCGGCCTTAGCAAGAACGTAAGCAGAATTAAAAATATTTAAACCTTTATTCTCCATCGCCCCCATATTGAAAGCATCAACCGCTACAACCATATAAGTATCTAGGTCATACTCTAGGCCAAAACGATCTTCATCCCATTTCATGGCATTTTTTAACGACTCTATAGCGTGGTCACATTTATCTCCATTGCCCTTATCGACAAAAAACTCAAGGCTAACCTTACGTCCAGACATTGTGGTGTATTCGCCTTTTACCAACTCTAAATCCCCTGCCACCATGGCAAATAAATAAGAAGGCTTTTTATGAGGGTCCTTCCAAGTTGCGAAATGTCTTTTGTCATCTAAGCTGCCCGAATCGATTCGATCTCCATTGGAAAGTAAAAATGGAAAACGCTCTTTATCCCCAACAAGTGTAACTGTATAGCTAGACATGACATCTGGTCTATCCTGATGAAAAGTAATTCTTCTAAAGCCCTGCGCCTCACACTGAGTGCAGTAGATATCACCAGAGCGGTAGAAGCCCTCACCTGTTAAGTTTTTTTCTGGATAGATTTTAACCTTAGTATAAAGAGTAAATTTACTTTCAAGTTCCGAAAATGAAATATCCCCATCAGCATTATGAGATACTTCTACAGTATTCTTATTAATTTTTGCTTCTAAAAGTTCTAAGTCTTGTCCATTAAGGTAAAGATTAAACCCCTCAGTGTTTTCATTTTTTATATATTCAGTTGTATTTTCAACGATAGTGTAATCGTCATAAATATCTACGCGAAGATTAACTTCCTCCGCCCAAAAGTCAGGTTGAGTATAGTCTTTAAGTAAGATTTTTTGCGCCATGATAAACTCCTTAGGGAATCTATATTAGCAACTAATCAATTAATTTCAAAGAGGATTGGTATCCATTTGTCTATTACAGGTGCAAAAATAAAGGCCAGCATCGAGAAGTTTGTTATTAAAAAAAACGGTAACCAAGCTTTAGGATTTTCCGAATAGAAATAGGAAATAAATTTCCAAACTAACAACACGCAAAAAGGGAGTATTAATAGGAAATAGGCATATGAATACTCAACAAAAAATGGAGCCATAAGTCCAAGTAAGGCGTAGGCCCAAACATAAAAAGAAATATGGTACTTCGTTCTTCCATCCCCGACTACTGCAGGAAGAACTGGGAATTTACCTTTTGCATAGTCCTCAGCATATCTTATGGCCAAAGACCAAAAATGTGGCATCTGCCATAGAAACATAACCAAAAATAAATAAACTGATTCCGAATCAAAGATATTAATATTTACGGCCGAGTAACCAAGAACACCGGGAAGAGCACCTGGAACAGCTCCAGGAACAGCAGCAAAGGCCCATCTCTTTTTCCAATAAAGGGTATAGAAGCCGTTATACATGATGATAATGGATAATCCCAAAAGGAAGGTTATTGGATTAACTAGAAACAATAAACCAAGTCCCACAAACATGAGCGTGATTGAGATCATCACCCCAGTATCTCGAGAAAAGACACCCTTAACTAAAGGTCTTGATTGAGTTCTTTGCATGAGTTGATCGTTTTCCAACTCTTGCACTTGATTAAGACTGAGACTTCCTGCTGAAATACAGAAAGTCCCAATCATAAAAATTATAAAATGAGAAAATACGAATTCTTGTTCAACTTGTAGCCCAAGACCATATCCGGCAGCCGCACTTATAAGAACAAAGACAACGATACCAAACTTAAAAAATGACTTGAGCTCTTTCCACATGAAATTTATTTTTCTGTGCTAAAGCCACAAGAGTATTGGTTTTGTCCACCTTGATTTCTTGAGCAAAGATCTACTGCCGAGAAACCAATAAATAATGCCAAGAATGCTAAACCACAAAGCGCGATAACTCTGTTCGACATTCCGTCATATTTTAAGTGCATAAACCAAGAGAGAACGATACCCGCCTTACAACATGCTATAAACATGGCAAGGATTAGGTTACCTGCTCCACCTAGGTGAATAAATTTTGCTGTCAAAACAGTAACTGCAGTAAGAACAACTAAAGCAGCTAGTGTTTTAATATTCGTGTTTAAAGGTACAATATGATGTGCCATTATTTACTCCGTTAAATTAAATACATTAATGGGAAAAGGAAAATCCAAATAACATCAACGATGTGCCAGTAAAGACCAACACCTTCAACCGCTGTATAATATTTAGGACCAAACTCATCATTCTTTAGTCTTTTCATAATCCAAATCATCAGACCCACACCAACTAAGATGTGAAAACCGTGAAGACCAGTCATGCAGAAATAAAGAACAAAAAATAATTTCAAACTCTTTCCATCAACTTGACCAGGAGCTAGTTCCTGTCCTGGTTGAAGATTAACTAAGCTAAAACCAGCATCAGCTCGCAAATGATTATTCGCATACTCAACAGCAGATACTGGATCCCACATATTAAAACCTGGGAATAAACCGTGATCAATCTTTGCTGTATACTCGAAATACTTAACAACCATAAACGCTAACGCACATACGGTTGTGATCGTAACTAGCCTTAATGCCTTTTTATTATTACCCTGCATTGTTTCAGTAACAGCTTGGGCCATAGTAAAAGAAGAAATTAGAAGTACCAATGTGTTTAGAGCACCTAAGTACCAGTTTAGAGAATCTCCACCCGCCATATATGTCTGAGGATAAAGAGTTCTGTACATAAAATAACCAACAAATAGTCCACCAAACATCATGATTTCTGTGGCCATGAAGATCCAAACACCTTCCTTACCAGCATCATGCTGTTGATCTAGAGAATCAAAATGGTGAGCTGCCTGCTCTTTTTTGTTATAACTAGCGGTACTCATATGGCCTCCCTGTAACCGTAGGAATTTCTAAAAAGTTTTCGTGAATTGGTGGAGAATCAGCTGTCCACTCAAGAGTTGTTCCACCCCAAGGGTTCTTCTCAGTGCATGGCTCACCTTTAAACATTGCTCTTACTAAAAGATAAATAGCAAGTATAAAACCAGCTGCCAGAATCCAAGAACCAATTGTTGAAGTCACATGATAAGGAGTAAATGCTCCATCATATGTATGGTAACGACGTGGCATCCCTTGAGACCCCATAATGAATTGAGGGATAAAAGTTACGTTAAAACCAACAAAAGTCATAATCGCAGTAACACGACCAAGAGTTTCGTTATACATTCTTCCTGACATTTTAGGGAACCAGTAGAACATCCCACCAAAAAATCCCATCAAAGCTCCACCAAGCATTACGTAGTGAAAGTGAGCTACAACGAAATAAGTATCATGCAAGTGAACATCTACGTTAAATGCAGCTAGGAAAAGACCTGTTAGTCCACCGATAGTAAATAGAGAAAGGAAGTTAATTGCATAAAGCATTGGAGTGTCTAACTTAACTCTCCCCTTATACATAGTGGCAACCCAGTTAAAAAGTTTAATCGCAGTTGGAACCCCAACAAGCATCGTTAAAACTGAGAAAATTGACCCTGCTAATACTGACTGCCCAGAAACAAACATATGGTGTCCCCAAACAATGAAAGAAATTGCAGAAATCCCTAATGAAGAAAATGCAATCGCTTTATAACCAAAGATAGTCTTCTGAGAGAAAGTTGAAATAATCTCAGAGATGATTCCCATCGCCGGGATAATCATAATATAAACAGCTGGGTGAGAGTAAAACCAGAAAAAGTGCTGGAATAAAACCGGATCCCCACCCATCGCTGGATCAAAGATACCAATTCCAAAAATTCTCTCAACAGTTAAAAGAAGTAATGTAATACCTAGAACTGGAGTCGCAATAACCTGAATGATTGCAGTCGCATAAAGAGACCAAACAAAAAGAGGAAGCCTCATCATTGTCATCCCTGGAGCTCTTAGCTTGTGGATAGTTACGATAAAGTTTAATCCTGTTAAGATTGAACTAAATCCCATAACGAAGGCACCGAAAACAACCATCGCTACCGCATCTGCAGTCTTTGAACTGTATGGAGTATAGAAAGTCCAACCAGTATCAACCCCTCCCCAAAAAAGAGAAAGAAAAGCAATAATTGCGCCAATCATTAAACAGTACCAAGAAGCTAAGTTTAACTTTGGGAAAGCAACGTCTTTTGCTCCAATCATTAAAGGAAGAGCAAAGTTTCCTAAAAGAGCAGGAACACCTGGAACGATAACCATGAATACCATGATCGACCCGTGCAAAGTCATTGCTCTGTTGTACATATCACCAGTCATAAATAATGGCTCTGGCGTAAAAAGCTCAAGCCTTAGTAAAATTGCAAATAGTCCCCCTACCAGGAAAAAGAACATAATTGCAATGAAATATAAAAGAGCGATTCTTTTATGATCAATAGTGGTTAACCATGACCATAGCCCTTTTTCACAATTTATATAATTTCCACCATGTGCACCCATGATATCTCCTTACTTTAACGTCTTAATATAAGCGATTACGTGATTAATATCTTCGTCTGAAAGAATACCAGCAAAAGCGTTCATCTTATTTGGATAACCTTTTACGATTTTCTTTGCAGGATAAAGAATTGATTCTTTGATGTATTCTTCATTTGCAGTAACTCCTGCTCCTGATTCAAAGCTTCTCTCTTTACCATATAATCCTTGAAATCCAGGACCAATAACTCTGTTTGAACCAGTAGAGTGGCAAGTCGCACAGTTTTTAGAGTAAACTCTGTAACCTAGCTCAACCGGATCAGTGATACTCGCTTCAGAGAATTCTCTGTTAATCCACTTGTTAAATCTCTCTTGGCTGACAACCCTTACTACCCCACGCATTCTAGAGTGAGAAGTTCCACAAAATTCTGTACAGAAAATTGTAAAATCACCTTTCTTAGTTGCAGTAAAAGTAAGGTAAGAGTTCATTCCAGGAACTGTATCTTTTTTAATACGAAAACTTGGAACATAAAAAGAGTGTAGTACGTCTGTCGCAGTCATCTCTAAAAGTATTGGCTGATTAACTGGAACATACATAATGTCATTTTTATCAAAGCTGATGATCTTTCCTTCATCACCTTTTTTAGCGTACGTAAATGTCCACGCCCACTGTCTACCTGTAACATTGATCTTATACGCGTTTTCTGGAACTTTGTTCATTTTGAAATATTCAAAAAGACCAAAGATACCAATCGCAAGAAAAATGATTAGTGGCACTACTGTCCAAACAGTTTCAGCAGCAGCGTTGTGAGGGATGTATGCAGACTTTTCATTTTGTGAACGATGGTACTTCACAATAAAAAACGTCATAACTCCCATAAGACCAATGAATCCGATAATCGAAATAACTAGTACCCAGTTAAACAGCGTATCTACCAAATGGGCATTTACAGCTGCATCCTCCGGCAAACTAATTCCGAAAAACAGATCCGCTAAACCTTGTAAAAAATCTAACATTACTCGTTCCTTTATTTTAATTCACTTGTTTCTTATTTTCATTTCTCCAAAAACGAAACAGAAAAAATCCCAACACAATGAGCGTAATAATACCGCCGACTCTCACGATATTAAGCGCATAAAAAGCATAAGTTTTTTTATCTGGATCATATTGAAGACACATTAATAATACTTTATCCATTAGAGAGCCAATCTTATTATCAGCAGCTTCAACTAATGAAAGGCGAAGAGCATCTTGCTCAACTTTGATACCGAAATGGTAGAATGAAATTTCTCCCTCAGGGGTAAGAACATACGAGGCAGCACTATGCGCCCATTGATTCTCTCTAGCATTCCAGGTGTAGCGAAATCCAATTTCATTGGCGAGCTTTTTGATATTCGCTTCACTTCCAGTTAGAAAATTCCATCCCTCTCTGGTTTCAGGACGACCGTAAACTTCTAAATAATTCTCTAATTTCTTCTCAGCTAGTTTTGATGACTCTTCAGGATCGATCGAGACAGCTACAAACTCAAACTTATCTCCGATGCTCCACTCAAAATCTTTAAATGTCTCTACGAGAGAGTTTAAATGCAGGCTACAAAGAGTTGGACACTCGAAGTAAATAAGAACTAAGAAAACAGGTTTTTTATTGAAGTACTTTCCAAGTGGGACTTTGTTTCCAAGTTCATCAGTGAACATATTGTTCAGATCAACTTTCTGACCTAGCTTTTCATCGATTCCGACTTTACTCTGAACAAGTTCCTTATGAATTTGCAGTGATTGGCTATTAAGAGACTTAGGATTATTATTGCCGATAGCCGACGCTGATTGCGCTGTAAGCAACACTCCAAAGAATAGGAATATGAAAATTGATCTCATAAAAAAATAGCCGTTATAACCTGTTATATATCCCCATATTATGGTGATAAATAGTCGACTAGGCAAGTAATAATTAGAAAGACTTAGCTGATATCTAGCTAAGCTTGGCGATTGAAATAGACAACTCTTAACGCAATTAGTAGGAGCAAACAAGCGCCCAATTGATGCATAGAGGCTGTCCAGAGTGGAACGTACCAGATAAGTGTTAGCACACCCAAGATAACTTGAAGCAATAATACCATTGGTAAAATATTAAGAGTATTTTTAAAGTTGCTATTTCCAAGCCCCCTCAACTTTAACCAAGTAAAAATCCCAAATACAAAAACTGCTATACCAAGATAGCGGTGAATAAACTGCAACATCACCGGGTTTTCAAAAATATTCAAATACCCAGGAGCTAGAAGTAAAAGATCACGTGGAATCCAATTTCTTCCCATTTTAGGAAAAGTATTATGAGTAAGTCCTGCATCCATCCCTGCAACGAAGGCTCCGTAGACGATTTGCAGACTGAGTAGGACGAGAAAAATTAAAGGAATATAGCTTAAAAACTTACCATTGCGTTCCTTAAATTTTAATTCTAATAGCAGCCAATAAATATATCCAATTATTAAAAAAGCGAGACTCAAGTGAGCTGCTAGTCTGAAGTGAGAAACATCTGGGTTATTTACCAGTCCACTTTTTACCATGTACCAGCCGAGAAGCCCCTGACATCCCCCCAAAATAAATGCAATTGAATATTTTTTGATCTGGGTTTGAGTGAGTTTTTTCCTCACTAAAAAAAAGACAAAAGGAAAAAAGAAAACGAGTCCAATCATTCTTCCAAATAAACGATGAAACCATTCCCAAAAGAAGATCTTTTTAAAACCTTCTAAATCCATTTGATGATTTACTAGTTTATACTCCGGAAAGTTTTTATAGGCATTGAAAGCATCATTCCACTCAGCTTCACTTGTAGGAGGAATGGCACCCATTATCGGCTTCCAATCCACCATTGAGAGTCCTGAGTCTGTTAGCCTCGTCACTCCACCGATAAAAACCATTAGAAAAATCATGGTGGCCACAGTAATGAGCCACCATTTTATTGAAGTGTCTTTTTTTAACATTCTACTTTAATTTTGTAATTTTACCTTTAGGCTGTTTCTTCTGCCCACCAATCCACTTAAGCATAGCTTTTACTTGATCTAGCGTCATTTCTTGGTCTGCCATCATTTGCGGCTTATACAGGTCATAAACTTTTTTCGCCATTGGATCTGCTTTTTCGTATCCCGGCTCTTCAGGGTCACCATTAATCATTCCATCAGGGTAGTTTACAAACTTATGTACCCATTCAGCTTTTCTTCTCTTATCTAGACCAGCTAAATCCGGTCCAATCTTGTCCCCGCCACCAATTGTGTGGCAAGTTGCACAAACTTTTTGAAAATGCTTGTCCGCCTCAAACGCTAAGGTATTAAAGCTTAAAACTAATAATGCCAACATTAAAAACTTCATATCGTCTCCTATAAATACTTAGAATATCTCGGTTATATCACCATTTACCGCCCGTATCAATATAACAATTGTAGCGTTTATCCCGTGCATAAACTATGACAAATATCAAACTGTGCTCCTTAAAAAAAGTTTTTTACTAGGTAAACTTTTCCCCCCAAGCGCCGAAGAAGTCCTGTCACCTAAAAAAACTTTGGAAAAGGAAGTCTTATGAAAATGATGATTCATGCACTTTTAGTGCTCACTTTATTTGTCTCTGCATCTTGTACAAACCAAGAAGAGGGACAGTACATTCCGGGCGTCAATGGTCCGTACCTTAATGTTCAAGATGGAAAACTATTGTTGAGTGTTGAACTAGAGAATATTGATCTACAGGCCGGAGTTACTTTACCTGTACCTAAGCTCAAAAATTCATCTGTTACCGTAGGTCCTGCTATGGGAGAAGATGGAACGATTGGCGGAACAATGATCAGAGTCCTATTTGATCTAAAAGATGTTGAAAACGATAATTTTAAAGTTGTACCAAGCCAGACTCTTCCAGATGGAAGACCATTTCCATTTATGATTAATGGAACTTTACCGGCGTTGGCACTACATGTTCCAAAAGCTAAAAACGCAACTTTCTATGTTTCTGAGAAAGTATTTGGATTTTTTCTACCGATCAAAATCCCTAAGGATTTTAATGTAGATGTACATTATAGAATCAAAATTAACGGGAAAAGCTATGGTATTGTATCTCTCATCCATGCAGATGAAGCGGGTGAAGGATCTGGTCTAGTGGCCCTTTTAACTCTAGAAGAGATCAGAAAGAACCCAGACGCACAGAAACTTATGAAATTATCAAAAAGATATAAATCAGTAGTATTCTAAGTATCTAATATTACGAGGGTTATAGGCTGTATAAGAGTTTATAACCCTTGTAACTTTTTCAAAACTATCCCCTAACTCCCCCTAAAATAATAAAATTTAAGAATGTGGTTAAATAGACTTACCTCTATATTATTATGCTTGATTGTCATAAGCTGTGGAAAAGAGCTGGAAGACACCAAGCCAAACTCAGAGAATAATAATGAGACTCCCTCAGTTAGAGAGGAAAGTGTTGATTTGTTTTCTAAAGAGAATAAAGAACGGCTGTACCTAGCTATCAAATCTGATGATAAAAGTATTGTAAAGAGTGCTGTCAATACCATGCCTCACCTAGATTTTCTTTTTGAAACAGGTGAATCACCTTTGAGTCTTGCTATTTCAGAGGCAAGGTCAGAGATCATATTACTCATCATCAATAAAGTTAAAAATTTTAATTTACTTGATCTAAAGGGAACTAGTCCTTTAGTAGCTGCCATCAAAAAGAACAACCTACTAA
>JAYZFM010000052.1:0-90393 GCA_036336775.1 Bdellovibrionota bacterium
GCTCTGCTCCTGGAACTAAAAATAAGTTTAAATTATTTTGTATCTGAGCCTGATTTGAAACTAATGTAGGAGTAAAATCACAAACAAGATTCGAAGCAACTGATTTATCTTTAACCTCAATTGCATAGAAGTTAAGTCCTATGTTGAGGAGAAGAGCGAGTTGAAAAAATCGGTTCTTTAATATGAACAATAGAAAATCTAACATGTGCAAACAATTATAGTCAGTTAGCCCATTTTTAGAAGAACAAACTCCTTTTCCTTAATAAAATCGACTGAATAAACCCTCGAAATCACATCTTTGACTTTAGAACTTCGAATATCAGCCGAAATCCATCAAGTAAATGTTAAAATATTAATAGTTACCAATACTTAGACCGATAAGTGGAGTGTGGGAGAAGTATATTATTAAACAGTTTTTAAGCCTCTTCATTCTCTTTTTTCTTTATGGCTGTTTCGACAGTGGAGGTGGCGATGAGTCTGGTGGCGGAGGGCTTTTTGTTGGACATAAAGAAGTCGAAAATATTTTTCTCATCACTCCTGCCCAAAATAAGACTTATGTCGAGAATGAGCACTTAGATTTTGTACTCACCCACCCCTATCAAATTTCAGTTACAGGAGTTCCCAGACTAGAACTAACAATTGGAAGCTCAACTGTTTTTGCCGATTACCTTACAGGAAATGGAACTCGAAATATTTCTTTTCGTTATACGGTTCAAGCGGGTGACCTAGATACAGATGGTATTGATATCAATTCTACAATAGATCTGAATGGAGGAACACTAACCTATTCATCTGCAGGTTCAACTAGTAACGCCACAACTGAAATCAGCAATTCTCCAATCACTGCTAGTATTAAAGTCGATACCATTGGCCCAACTTTAAGCTTAGTCATTCCCCCTCAACTTAAAACTTATTATCTCGGTGAGCAGATTGATTTTATCGCAACTTTTAACGAAATAACCTATGCAACGGGGACTCCTCGCATCCCAATTGATATCGGAGGCTCTTCGGTTTATGCAGAATACGTGTCTGGATCAGGTAGTACGACTTTAATTTTTCGCTATATAGTTCAGGCTTCAGATTTCGACAATGACGGAATTGATGTCAGTTCTCCGGTTGAGCTCAATGCAGGATCATTAAAAGATGCTGCTGGAAATAATTCCAGTCTGAGCTTCATAGATGGAACCCTTCCTGGGTTAAATGTCGATGGTGATTCTCCTTTTGTTACAAGTTACACTCTCCCATCAAACAAAACCTACCTAGAGGGAGAGCTAATTGTTATAGACCTTATATTTTCAGAAGCTGTTACTGTCGCAGGCGGAACTCCTCATATCGATACAACTGTTGGTAGTTCAAATATAAGCTTTGGCTATCTGTCTGGTTCAGGTACGAATACATTAAGATTTAGGTGGCTTGTAACTCAGAACCAATATGACAATAATGGAATTGTTTTTGGAAATTCTATAACTCTTAACGGTGCAACCATCCAAGATGGAACAGGTAATGATGCAAGATTAGATTTAAGCCTGCCTTTAACCCCAAACGTTCTAGTTGATTCACGGGTTCCCACCATCACTTCAATAACTCCCCCAGCGGACAGTACATACACTGATGGTCAGAACTTAGACTTTGTTTTTCAGTTTAGTGAGGCAGTGGGTATTGGTTCAACACCTCGACTTGCAATCGAACTCGACTCGGGAACAGTTTATGCTGATTACTTGAGTGGTTCAGGTTCTGACTCAATTACTTTTCGCTATACGATTCAAGCCGGGGACTATGATTCTGATGGCATTGCTTTTAATGCTAGCAGTATCGATTTAAATGGTGGAACGATAATCGGACTGGTCAGTACCAATACTGCAGAACTAGATTTCTCCTCACAGGTTCCAGCAGATATGACTGGCATCAAAGTCAATAATGGAGCGACCCAATTAGTAATTACTCAAGAGCCATCGAACACTCAAGCTGGTGTCAACATATCTCCTAGTATCACGGTTGAAATCAGAGATGGAAGTAACTCACTCGTTACAACAGATACTTCAAGTATAACTGTTGCGATTGCAACAGATCCATCTGCCGGAGCTGCGACTCTCTCAGGAACATTAACAGTTAATGCTGTTGGCGGTGTGGCCACTTTTAGTGACCTCAACATAGATAAAGCTCATGCAAATTATACCTTGATTTTTAGCTCAGGAAGTTTAACCGCTGCGAATTCAAGTTCATTTACTATTACCCCAGGAGTAAGAGCAGCTCTAGCTTTTTCCGTCCAGCCATCTAATGCCGATATGAATATAGCCATCTCGCCTTCTATTGAAGTAGAAATTCAAGATGCTTATGGTAATAAAACAACTGATACTGATAATGTAACACTTGCCTTGAATAATGATCCTAGTGGTTCTGCAACTTTAGGGGGAACTCTATCGGTAGCTGCTGTGAATGGAACAGCAAGTTTTTCAGATATCAGTCTAGATTACGCAGGTGTCGGATTTACTTTAGATGCCACAGCAACAGGTTTAACTACTGCGACTTCTAGTGCCTTTAATATCAATCAAGTTGCAACTCAGCTAGCTGTAAGCGTCCAACCGACAAACACTGATGCAACAATGGTGATAACTCCTGCAATTCAAATTGAGGTTCAGGATGCAAATGGTATTGTCGTCACGAGTGCATCGGACGATATAACGGTCGCATTCAACAACGACCCAAGTGCAGGGACAGCCACCCTTGGAGGGACAACAACCGTTGCAGCAAGTAGTGGTGTGGCCAGTTTTTCAGATTTAACGATCGATATTTCTAACACAGGCTATACCTTAGATTTTAGCGCTACTGGACTTACCACTGTTACTTCAAATAGTTTTGATATTAACTCTCCAGTACCAACGGTGACAATCGACGCTCTTTCGACTGCAAACTTAGCAAATTATACGAGCTATATTATTACTGGAACTTGCTCAGAAGATACGAGAACTGTCACAGTTGATATCGGCGGTATAAGTGCAACTCCAACTTGTAGCTCTGGAACTTATAACACAGGGGCCATAAACCTTACTTCAATTGCAGATACAACAACTTTAAATATTACGGCTGATCATGATAATGCTTCGGCAACACCAGCAGTGCAAGCAACGCAAACGATTATTAAAGATACTAGTGCTCCAACTATTAGTTCTGTTTCTATTGCCGCCAATACTTATTCAATCGGTGAAGTGATCAATATTTCAGTTGGTTTTGATCAAAATGTTACAGTTACAGGATCTCCAAGAATTGAAGTGATGTTTGAGTCCCAGGCCAGTGCGAATCTTTATGCCGTTTATAATTCCGGAAGTGGCAGTTCAACTCTAGTTTTTCAATACACAGTTCAAGCTGGAGATGCAGATGCAAATGGGATTGATCTCACAAGCACTATTGATCTTAACTCCGGAACACTTCTAGATGACAATGCCAACCCATCGGATCTAAATCTATCGGCAACTAATTTTGGTTCAGTGCTAGTGGATTCTGCCGTTCCGAGTATTACAGAATTTATTGAACCCGTTAACGGTACCTACCCTGATGGAGTTGGGCTTTTATTTCAGGTGAATTTCAATGAAGCAGTTAATGTGACTGGTTCCCCAAGAGTTCTCATTGATGTGGGGGGCGTGACTAAATATGCGACCTATAAAACAGGTTCCGGTACTTCGGGTCTTGAGTTTGAATATATCGTGCAACCGGGTGATGCCGATGCAGATGGAATTAGTTTTGTCTCAACAGTTATTGACCTAAATTCTGGAACGGTTAAAGGCCTTGATACCGACAATGCTGTACTGGATTTCTCTCTTTATGATGATGATATGTCAGGAGTATTAGTTGATACCGCATCTGGCATAACTCCACCGGATCAAGTGACAGGTCTTACCACAGCACCGACAACTTCAAACACTGAATTAGCTCTCTCTTGGGCCATACCTGCAGACAATGGTACGGCAATTACAAGCTATGCAGTTCAATACAGAGAACAAGGTCAGTCGACTTGGATCACTCAATCTCCAGCGACGACCACCAACTCAACAACAATAACTGGACTTAGTGCTGGAATAACTTATGAATTCAGAGTTGCTGCCAATAACGGTCTACTTGGTCCATTCTCAGCAACTGCCACCGCAGAAATTTTTGATATTCTTTCACTTGACCCTATTGCATGGTTGGATGCCACTAATGTTAATGGTAACGGCTCATCTCCGGCAGACGGACAAAAGGTTGCCAGCTGGGCAGACCTTACAGGAGCAGCTTCCAATGCAACGGAAGCAAATGCAGCTAATCAACCTGTAATGGCCTACAACGCCCAAAATGGTCTACCTGCCGTTCGCTTTGATGATCAAGCTGTAGGATTAGAAGGATCTTTCGTTAGAAATATTGGAACAGACTTAACGTTTGTCATCGTAGGCCAGTTTGATACGGGCTATTCTGATAAATGTCTTTTCGAATTTCGAAATGGTGGTGGAAATGCCAGAGGCTTTTTCATTGATAGACGATATGCATCGAATAACAATTATAATCCGGCACTAACGAAGGGTAGTTTCCAGTTATGGAGAATTGAAAACGATGGTCCTAATGCAACAGTTACAGAAAATAGTTCAACTAATCTTTTCACAGGAGGCATTAACTTTGACACTGATTTCACAGGAACAGGAAATTATGTTCTTGGTGATGACACTACTGGTGGAAATAGAATGTACGGATATATTGCTGAGTTTCTAGTTTTTGATAGAGCACTCACTGCTCAAGAAATCTCTACGCTTGAGCAGTATTTAAAAAATAAATGGGGAACTCCTTAGAGCCATTTTAAATCAAAGTACTTCATGACTTTTTGTAGATCATCTAGTTTGTGAACTTTGTTATATATGATGAGTTCATAGATATTTCCAGAGAAATTCATCCCATCTCCGTTGAAAGCTCCATCACCAAAATAGCTATCATTTTTGACAGCTCCGATAGCAACATCACCGCTATGAGGATGTAGCCTTGAAGTTGTATCTATAGTTCCAATCGTTTGTGAATTTACAAAGCATTCCACTGTTCCTTCTGTCGAATTTTTATCTTGAAAATGGGAATAATCAAACCGCAAAACAATATTGTAATTTTTTTCAGCTTCAACAGTTGTCTCAATCGAGCTCCAGGCTTGAGCTCCATCTCCGTCATTCACGATATTCCAAAATCCACAAATTAATTTTCCCTCTTCAATATAAATATTTATTCCTCTTGCGGATCCACCCTCTTCATAGACAACTTGCCTTCCTGAGGTATTGATACCAGTACGAATAGATGTAACGATAGTTCGCTGACTTACTATACCCAAATTCAAATCGGCATGGTCAGCAACTGTTAAGTGACTATTAGCAAAACTAAGTCCACCGTGAATTAAATCAAATTGAGGAGCGGAATTGGTTTGAGTGCTGTAAAAATCATGCTGGTTTGCCGACTCAGATCTATCTAACCACTTACTCACTAATCGATTAAAATTAGTGTCATCTCCAGGAAGATCATTATTATCGACTAGAGATGATTTATCTGAAGAATCAAGCCTCAATACAAGATGAGAAAGAGATTTTACATCCCACGGACTAAATTTCTTAGAATTTTTTGGAGTGGATATATTTCCTTTTTTATCAACAGCTCTCACACTCACATAATATTTTTGAGTGTAATCCAAATTGAGCTGCGTGTACTTGAAATTTAGCTCTTGTCCGATATTTTGATATTGAGATACATCAACACTTCCCGGTTTTGTCCCAAGTCCTATTTCGTAATGTGAAAATTCACAATCATCATAAGCTTCAGACCAAGAAATCTCAGGACTATTTAATTGAGATGCCTCCCCTTTTATCTCAAGTTGACCTTGCATGCTTGGGGCAGAGCTATCTGATGCAACACAGTCTTGTACAGGTTGAGTGTCCCTTACGGTGTCCTCAAGTTTGCTAACCGCTTGCTCATCTTCACAACCATAAAAAAGTGATAAAAAACAAAGAAAAATCCATTTATTCATATTCAAACATCCTGTTTAAGCAACTTATAGTATAAGTCCTAACCAACATGTTGCAATATTAGGTCCAATTTTCCGGATGTAAAAACAGGGGCTTAGGTTATTCTTCTAAGAACTTTAGCCAATTTGACCTCAAATGTGCGATAGCTTAACTCAGAGATCATTAAAACTAAGAGCAAATAGACACCAAGGCCAAATATCTGCTCGGAAAAGCTAAACTGAGAAATTCGGCTTCCGTAAATCTTCTCCCAAATATACATCCCGAAGAATTGCACTACTGCGTGAATCATATAGAGAGAATACGAGCGACTTCCCAGATAGAGAAAGATCGAATTATTGAGGATTGATTTTCCTTCGGCATTGTAAGCTGCATAAACAAGAAGAATCAAAGAGATGATCATTATTGAATCAATGGGAATAAAATGAAGACCCAAAATTACTCCCAACAAAACTAGAGCTGCTGGTATTTTTGTAGGTGGCATTTTATAGATGACAACTCCAAAAATCATTCCGGTAAAACACCTAGCTAATCCGATGATAGAAGCAAAATCTAAATCTCCCTGACTCAATTCTACAAAAAAATAAAGACAAGCTAAGCCCATAAAAGCAGAAACCACTAATGGTTTCATAGTCCAATTAGCAAATCTAAAAATAAAAGGGAGAAAAAGATAGCCTATCCATTCAACACTGATTGACCACGAAGGGTAATTCCAGCTTGTGCAGTTGAGACAGCCTTGGTCCAATAGTCCTGAAGAATGAAGAAGCATGGAATTTAATAGCAACGTCGTTTTATTTGTTAGTATCGACATCTCACCTTCCAATCTAAAGTCCAGGCCCCAAAATAAGATGACTAAAAGAATAAGAGTGATTAAGTGCAGTGGATAAATTCTTAAAAGTCGTTTTTTTAAGAATGATCTTAACTTTGCGATGGAGAGCTTTTGAAATTCATCGAAATAGTTTAATGCAAGTACAAGTCCACTTAAAATAAAGAACATGTCCACAAAGAGGTAAGCTCTTCCTAGAGCCGGAGTCATTTCGTTGATCGCTCCTCCCACCATAGGAAACAAATAACTGGTAGCGTGAAGTAACACAATTAAAAATGCCGCAACTCCCCTGAGGGAGTCGAGCTCATATTTATAATTTTGTTTGGGATTTTTATTCACTATTTTAGAATATTAGTTGTGCTTCTTAGTAATACCATTTTCTTTGCAGTATGAAATGCAATTAAAAGATTTAAAATAATTGAATCTTTAAGGGCAATATACATCATGTCGAAATGAAGTTTTTGGGTGGCTGTTGCATCATATTTACAGGCAATTTGAGCGAGTCCAGTAATCCCTGGTTTAACAAGATGCCTATCAGCGTAACCTCTAATTGTTTCATCATAGATTTTTGTAAATTCAGGTCTCTCAGGTCGCGGACCAATGAAAAACATATCACCTTTAACAATATTGATTAACTGTGGAAGTTCATCTAGATGGGATTTTCTAAGAAAATTCCCGAGCTTCGTTACTCTAGGATCACCTTCCCAACTTAGCGTATGACCGGTTTGTTCTTCTGCATTTTCAACCATTGAGCGAAACTTGATGACGTCAAAAAGCTTACCATCACGTCCTACTCTCACTTGGCGGTAAAAAACTTCACCTGGCATGCAAAGTTTAATTGCTGTTGCAATGATGAGAAAAACAGGAGAGAGAGCAAGGAGTAAAACAAGTGCCAGCAATCGAGAAGACGCCTCACTCATATAATCGACTCTCTGAATTGTTGACTTAGTTTTTGCCGTCCGAAAATAAAGTTTAAATACTGGATCGGCCCAAGGTGTCTCTTCTTCAAATTCACGAAACTTTCTAAGATACTGCCCATGAGATGATTCAGAATAAATACTGTCTAAAAATGTAAATTTCATAGCGCGTGAACCCCTTCAGTGCTTGGGAAGGGTTATACAGCGTTTTGGGCATATGCGCCATAATAATCGGGATCTTAACGAAATTATTACATATGTCTAACGCTTCTTTAGCGCTGATCTTAAAATAGAATCTAAAGCTGTGTAAAAATTACCTTCTTCACTGCTGGAGATTCGCTCTAAATAGGCTTTAATTGGAATATATTTATCTTTTCTTAAGTTGTTCAACCAAACAATCGACTGGGCATCAAGCCTACCCGCCTGTTCCAACTCATCGAGTTTTAAAAGCTTCTTATAAACTTCGATTCCATTTTTAAAAGCCTTAAACCTTGGAGTTTCAAACACCTCTCCCCTTTTGTTGGTCTTTAGAAAGCTAATATCAGCTTCTCTACCATCAAGGTCGAAATAGGGATAGTTTTGAGAACTATTTAGATGCCATTCTAAAAAGTACTTCACTCCATCTCGAGATAATAGGTATAAAAGTCTACCATAACAGGTGACGAGATCAGCATCTAACTCAGCACAAAGATTATATAAGCCCCAAAGCTTATGCCTTTTATTGTTTTTTGCAATATACTCTTTTGAAGGCAAATCCGCATAAAATCCCACATCCCACAAATCATAAAGCGACTTAGCTCCTTTGTTTTTTTCATCAAAAAGATTACCGAAACCGCCCAATTTAAATCCTGGCAGTTGTTTTTTTAATTCGTAATAGCGCTTGGTATCCTCTTTAACGGCATCTCTATAACCAGTTGGTTCATCACTATAGAGATAAATATAGTCTCGATCTTTATTTAAAAGAGTTAAGGCCCTACGTAAATTTTCGTCATAGAGATCTCTAGACTGAGCCGCATTTCTTTGGTTTCCTGAAAGAATTGATTTCAACTCGTTCGCTGAATAAACAAATCGCTCTTTACCTTTAAAGAACCTAGAATATAAGGGGTCTGTGCTCAAGGTGAAATAATCGTTGCTCTTGTTGTAGCTAAAGCCTAGAGAAAATGAATCGGTTAAAAAATCAACTTCTGACTTTAATATTTCAAATGAATTCTCAGAGTTTTTAGTAATCCATTTATCTTTACCTTTACCTTCAAAATAAGTTTCACCTACTAGAGAAGCTCCAAAGAATCCCACTTTAATTGGCTTTTCAGGAAAAAGAACTTCTATAAACTCATAGCTAAATTTTTTTCTAATTTTGTCAGCAGCCAAAACAATTTCAGATAAGCCTATAGTCGGGGTGAAAACTAACTCCCATACCTCGTCATTACTTGAGACATAGCGTTTCTTATTTTTTTCAAAATGACTGATGCCCTCAGCATAACTTTCGTGATTCAAGTCTTGAGCAGTATAAGCCGCAACCGACGAATAAATTTCTAAATCCCTTGCATCTTTAACCTCAACTCGTATTCTCTTTCCTTTCAAATTTTTTAATCTAAAACTCAAACGTGCTTTGGCATTTTTTTCAATAAATACTAAGTTGGAGTATTGATTTTCTCTAGTTATTGCAACTGAATCAACCTTATCTTTTTCAAGCTTTCGATAAAAAGCATTAAACTCCTCTTCAAAGTAATTCAAAATATTATTGTAGTCTTTTTGGGCTTTTTTACGATCAGCTACAGGGTATATCCATAAAGAGTTTAGACTCGCACCCGAGGGGTCACCCTCAATATCAAAACTAAGAACTCCACCCTTGTGATTTATTTCAAATTCCACAGGTTTAAAAATTCTATTTTTTAGTTGCTCAAAACTATTTTCTAAACTTGGAGGATAAAACGTAAAGTAATCCTCGAGATAGTCATTCCAGCTACTTCTGGTTTCAATCACTTTTGGTTTTCCGTTAACCACTATTTTTCGCATTTTCCAAAAAGGTGGCTCCCAGTACCCCAATTCATTCCAATTAAGAATGAACTTATACCTATTCTTAGCGAGGTTAAATTTCAAACTAGCTTTTTTCACCCCGATTGATTCACTCCAAGCTTTGGGCGCTATTTTTGCATCCCTCACTTGCCACAGATCAAGCTTGGTAAATCCATTTTCATTTGATTTTAAATCTACGAGGTTAGAACCTATATAGTCTGCGAATTCATAATCTTTGGATTTCTTATCCGAAAACAAAAAAAGTTTCCCTTTGCTATTTAAAATGATTTTGTTTCTTTTAGTAAATTTTATCTCTTTAATGACTATAGATTCATTCGTGCTGTCGATGTCTGGATTAAAAACAACAAACACCTTAGTGATATTTTCTTTATCAATTTTTCTATTGTATTTTTGAGAAGATCTCTCTCCCACATTTCGATCAAGGTCGATATTTAAATAATTAGTCCCTGGTTTTAGATTCGTTTTGAAGGTGAACTGCCCCCAGTAGTCTTTGGTTGCTGTATCCTTGATTCCAAAATAAAACTCTTTTTTAGCGCTTCCCTCATTTTCAATAATGATTGAAATTTGATCATTCTCTTTTATCGCGGCGACGATTTCATTTTGCGACTCAAGATTAAGATAGCTATCTTCATTAAGTTTTTTGGATAAACTAATTGTTTTAGCAAATATTTGGTTGCTACAAAGAAGTGAGAATACGATTAACCAGAGATGGTAATTCTTCAATCTCAACAAAACGCTCGTGATTACCCTCAAGTTCATAATATTTAAAGTCATGGGTCAAAATTCCTTTCCATCCTAGCCAAGGATCTTTATAGCAGGTTCCCTCATTTATTGGAGCCCTTAGTAGATCTACCCGACCATGGTATTCTTTTACCCGGTACTTATGAAGTAGACGATAGTTTCGAACCTCCAAATCAAAGTACCTATATTTATGAGGTAATTTTACCTCAATTAGCTTAAAAAATAAGGCAATAAAAGTGGTGACAATTTTACGGTAGCGCCAAGAAATTGCATTGCGAATTTTCTTTAAAATATTAGTTTCCTGCCTCTTACTGACGTCGATTTTTGGACCAAAAGTATCGAACATGATAACTGATGCTACACTATATCCTCTCTTCTTAAGCTGAGCGGCCACCTCCAAAGCGATGATCCCTCCCATCGAGCCTCCAGCTAAGTAGAAAACTCCAGAGCATTGAACAGTTAAAATCTCGTTTACATAGCGCTCGCACATTTCTTCCAAACTTTGTGGGAGATTAGATTCGCCGTTCACGCCATAAGACTGGATTCCATAGACGTCAAAACCATCACAACGGCCAGCTAAAACTCTATAATTAAGGATATTGCCGCCAACACCGTGAAAGCAGAATAGATTTTTCGCCCTTGATTTAACATCGATAGGAACAAGGCAGATAGTATGCTTTTCTTCGTTTTGCCCATTAATAAGCTGGAGAATATCACCAAAATTGGCTCTATTAACCAATTCTGCGAGTGAAAGTTCAATGGAGAATTCCTGCTCTAGTCGAGTGAACAACTCAACAGCAAGCATAGAGTGTCCACCGACTTCAAAAAAATTATCCTCTAGACTAGGCTTAAGTTCACCCAATAAATCAAACCATATTTTTTCCAGTTTTCCACGAGCATTATCTGAAAAGTCAGTGGAGGGTGAGTCGATATTTTCATTTTTAAAACTCTTCAGAAAATTTGCACTAAGCGTTTTTTTATCTATCTTTTCATTTAAGGTCAGCGGAAACTCGTCTAGAAAAATAAAATGATTCGGAATCATATAGGCTGGCAATTTGGCAGCTAAAAACTCACGTAGTTTCTCTTCTGTTACCCCAGGTGTTCTACGATAGAAAGCCACAAGGCGCTGATCTACTTCGTCTAAACTAACTGCAACAACCGCGACCTCTGCTCCTTCCTTATAAATCGATAGCCTATTTTCAATTTCACCTAATTCGATTCGATACCCTCTTATTTTAACTTGAGAGTCATTTCTCCCCAAACACTCAAAGTCACCACTATCTAGCTTTCGTCCCAAGTCACCTGTTTTATATATCCTTCCAAATTCTGGATGGAAAACAAACGAATTTGATGTTTGCTCTAAGTTTTTAAAATACCCCTTTGCCAGCCCTTCACCGCCGATACAAATTTCTCCTACCTCTTCTGCTTCAGCAGGATTAAGATCTGAGTCTAAGATATAGACATCAGTGTTATGAATCGGCTTACCGATTGAAATTTTATCAAGAGGTAGCTGCAATTTTTTCATTAGAGACCAAACAGTAGTTTCTGTTGGCCCATACATATTCCAAACATTTAAATCTTTTTTTAGGAGAGATTGAGCTAAATCGAGAGGAAAGGGTTCACCTCCGCACAGCACAGTGAATTGAGAACGAAATTCATGTCCTACTCCTAGAAGAAGTCTCCAAGTAGTTGGTGTAGCTTGCATGATATTGATCTCTTCTTTCGTGATCAATTGAGAGAGAGACTCGCCATCAACAGCATCAAATTTATCTGCAAGAACAAGTGTGCCGCCACAAACAAGAGGAAGATAGAGCTCTAAAACTGCAATATCAAAGCTTAAAGTTGTAACCGCCAATAATTTAATATCTCGACCTAAATTTAGCTTGCTATGCATGGAAGCTAGAAAGTTTTTTACTGAGCGCCAACCAAGCTCAACCCCTTTAGGAGTTCCAGTGCTTCCCGATGTGTATATAACGTATAAAGTGTTTTCCTCATCATGAGATTTAACATAAGTCGCTTGATCTGATTTCTTTAGTTCTGAAAAGCCAATCGACTCAAGGCTTAAGGAAGCAAACAGAGACTTGATATGATCATTACAAATGAGAGTTTTTATTTCAGAATGCTCTATCATATAGAACAATCTTTCATCTGGAAAAAAAGGGTCTAAAGGAACATACCCTGCTCCAAGTTTCATCAATGCAAGAAGAGATATAATTAAATTCTCATCTCTATTTGAACAGACTCCAACCAAGTCAGCCTGTCTTATTCCTTTTGCATATAGTGCCCCCGCATAGTCATCAGCCAATTGATTTAACTCTGAATAACTTAGAGACTTCCCATTTACCCTAATAGCTGTCTTAAAAGGAGATGTCTGGGCGAACTCCTCTACAAAGCTGTGAATAGGCTTAGTGAAGTCAAAGTCATCAACACATTGTTCGATTTTCTTTGCCTGATTTCTAGCGATTGATCTAAGCTCCAATAAAAATTTTGAGTATAACTCCGAAATACTCTCTTCTTTAAATAAGTCCGCTCGATATTCTATGGCACCTTCAATTTTTTGTTTACTGACTTTCACCCACATATCGAGATCTGTGTGAGTTGATGCCTTTGATATATTTATTTGGGAGTAATTCAAATGAGAAAAGGTTCCATCTCTATTTGTTACATCCTGAAAGGAAAAAAAATGTTGAAACAAAGCAGTATAAGAAGGATTTCTCTGAATTCCAAGAGCTTCAATGAGTTTTTCTAAAGGTATATTCTCGTGTTCAACTGTAGTTAATATGGAGTCTTGAGTAGCCTTTAAAAATTCTAAATCATCTTGCTTATTTATTATTTTAACTGGAAGTGAATTAACAAAATATCCAATGGTATTGCGATCACTTCCTTCTGGTCTGGCCCGCAATGGAGTTCCAATTAATATTTCATTCGTACCTATTTCCTTCATCAAACAACGAGAAAACGATGACAAAAAGATATTAAAAAGTGATACGTCATTTTTTCGAGAAAAGGATTTTAAAGAATTAAATAATTCCGAATCTATAGTAAAATTCAATGTCTTTGCAAAATGATTAATTTTATTAGGACGTTCAAAATCACAAGGCAATAGATTTACTTTGGATGATGACTCAAAATACGTTTTTAACTTTTCTAGTTTCGATTTAAATTCGCCTGTCGCAAGCAAAGCTTTTTGCTCATCAACATAATGTTGATAGCTTCGTTCTTCAATTAAGCTATCTTCACCTAGGTATAGCTTATTGAGTTGAGAAAAGAAAATATCAAAACTCCAGCCGTCAAAAACAAGATGATGAAAATTATTAAACAAGATATAATCAGCTTTTGATAACTTATATATTTTCACGTTGAATAATGGAGTATCCTTAATACTTATTGGCTTTTCGGCAAGTTGCTCCATATGATGAACAGCTGTTTCAAGATCACACTCATAGACATCAAAATCAAGGCCAGCAAATACTTTCTCAATAGACTCTATCGCTTGTTTGGGACCTTTGATAATCTTTGTTCTAAGCTGTGGATGAAATTTTAAAATTTTTAAATAAGCTGACTTTAACTTCTCAACATCTAACTGAACAGGGACTCTAATTGCACTTGGAAGGTTGAACATTGTTGAATTAGGGTTTATCTCTTGAAGATACCAAGCCTGTTTCTGCGCAAGATTTAAATCAAATTCGCTCTTCAATATTTTAGCTTCTTGTATCTCACTTCTTTTCTTTTCAATTGGACCTATTGCTTGGCATAGTTTTTCGGGCGTTGGGTTCATCATCACCAATTTCACAGTCAGTAGATTTTGATAGTGTTTTTTGAAATAATGAACTAGGTCCATGGCCAAAAGAGAATGACCACCGACTTCAAAAAAATTAGAATGCTTAGAAATACTTTGGTTTTTTAGAATATCTTTCCATGCAGACAACATGACTTGCAGATCTTCTTCTCGAATATTCGCACTTGATGTTTCACTAGCAGTATCTGCTGATAATTTAGTCGCCCGTTTTAGATACTCTAGGCCGAAGTTTAATTCTTCAATAGGTTGATTTGGCATTCTAGTGATTTGAATCAGCCAATTTTCAAATTCAACCATCCAACGACTTATCGTCTCTCTATAAAAAAGGTTCTTGTTAAACTGACACTCAAGGACACAGTTCTTTCCCAAAGTAGTCGCATTAATAAAAACTTCAAAATTTTCAAAGAATCTAGGTATCGAATCATAATGAGCTTTTATAGTCTTAAACTCAAACCCTTGTCCTTCATACTGCTGATCAACATTGAAAATGATATTCATCAAAGGTATATGGCTTGGATCTCTTTCAATTTTTAAATTCTGCACCATTTCACCAAATGTAACCCGGGAGTGATCCACGGCATTTAGCATTTCGGTTTTAACAAGTTTTGAAAATTCAATTATATCAATTGAAGGATCTATCTTCATTCTTATAGGAAGCATTTGAACCAGATGACCTACAAGATCATAGGCACCATAGTTCGATTGAAGAGCACTGCTTATACCGATAACTTGGTCAGTTGAATTTGTTAAACGGCCAATAAAAGCCTGAAAAGCTCCAAATAGAATATGGTAAAAACTTAAACGATTTTTTGATGCTAATATTTGCAGATTTTCAACAAGAGTTTCATCTAATTTATAATCAAAGCGCTCACTTTCATAGGTACGAAAAGCTGGCCTAACCTTATCAAGGGGTAGGTCAATATTTGAGGGAGCGTTTTCTAGTTTGTTTATCCAATAACTTAGATCCGCATCTTTGGACTCTTTTTCAAATTGTAAAGAGAACGGAACAAACTGATGAGCAGGCTCTAGTTTAAGACCTTCATAGATCTTACTAATTTCGTTTACCAAAACCGCCATAGACCATCCGTCACATATTAAATGATGGGCTACGATGATCAACTCAAAATGTTCTTCAGAAATTTTTATGAGATGAAAATGGTATAATGGACCCTGCACGAGATCGAATTCAATAAGAGTTGATCTGTTTTTTAATTCGTCGAATTTTTGAGGATCAACACTTAGATCGCTGTACTCGAAATTGCATTCGGTATTTCTATAGACGATTATATTTCGCCCATCAGGGGTAAAACAGCTACGAAAACTATCATGTCTCTCAATAAATCCTTGTAGGGAATTTTTAAGTCTTGCTATTTCTATGTTGCCATCAATTTTTATGACAATTGATTCATTGAAACAAAGTGTCGCGTTTTCATCAATTTGGATACTGGCCCAAATTTCTTTCTGTGCTGCAGACGTTGGCGCACTTAATTCTATCTCCCCTACAGACAGGGGGGTAAAACGACTCTCAGCTTTAAAAAGGTTCATGACTATAGTTTAACCTCAACACTATTTTCATCAAACCATTTTGGAAAACCTTGCTCATCTCGACCAAGAGTAAGACCGGAGCGCGGAGGCAGATCAGAATGCATGACCTCTTTACTTTGGTATATTGACCCACCTTGCATTAAGCCAACTTCTTGCATCTTGGCGACACTGCTTTTAATCTTACGGCTAACTTCCATTAATTGTGCATCTGTATGGGCAAGGTTAATAAACCAAGGAAAACCATCATAGCAGTGGATACCGCTCATTCTAAGATGAGCAAAGAAAATATCAGTGTACTTAAATTCTTGTTCCCATTTGGGCTTCATTAACGCACCAAAATTTGCAAATCTAAGGGGTGAGTTCACCTGTAAACAGAAAGAGTTTATATCCTGAACGAACTTATCAGCTTTTCTGTTAAGTTCATTCAACCCTTCATTTCCGATTTCTTTTAATACTTCAAGAGCACCTTTTGCTGCTGCAAGTGCAAGTGGATGTCTGACAAATGTCCCTGCAAAATAAGTGACTCCTACAGTTGGAACAGAGTCATCACCATATTGCCAATGTCCCCCATCCAGTGCATCCATAAATTTTGCTTTTCCACTCACGACACCAATCGGCATACCGCCACCAACGATTTTTCCATAAGTACATAAATCAGCTCGAATACCAAAAAATTCTTGAGCTCCACCAAGAGCAATTCTAAATCCTGTTATGACTTCGTCGAAAATTAAACAAACATCATTGGCCAAAGTGAGTTCTCTCACTTTCTTTAAAAATTCTTTAGGATGAAAATCACTTCTTCTACTTTGCACCGGTTCTACTATAACCGCAGCTACATCGCCCTTTGCAATTAACTCCGACAAGGTTTGAAATGAGCTATCTTCTCCATACTCAAGTACGATCATATTTGAGACAGCATCTTTATTAATTCCAGGTGCAGCCGGAAAAGTATCACCTTTTTTTGATCCTCTTATTATAACTTCGTCGTTAATCCCATGGTAAGAGCCATTAAAAGAAATAATTTTTTTCTTTCCACTTATAGTTCTTGCAATCCGCATGGCACCAAGTACTGCTTCAGAACCAGTATTACAAAAAGCGGTTCGTTCATTACCAGTCATATCGTTTATCATCCCACTCACTTCTTTTGTAAGTGGATGCTGAGGACCTATCTCATACCCAAGATCCATTTGTTCTTGAATCCTCATTTGAATATGCTTGTTTCTATTTCCAAAAAAGTTAGATCCAAAACCACATAACATATCAATATAGCGATTATCATCCAGATCAATCAGCTCTTGATCTTTTGATGCCTTCACAACTATTGGATACACAATTTCTTTATGTTCTGGTTTAAAACCTGTGACTGCACGTGGATCGGCATGAGCTTTTCGAGAATCTTGAGTGAAGTTCTTCGACTGAATGGTTTGGGTATTATACTCTTCAATAAAATTCTCTATAAAATCGTTCTTTATTGAAACTTGCTTTTGAGTTTCTATCCTGGCGATTGCACCAAAAGCTTGTTTTGTGTTATTAAGCTCTGCTTTTAGGTTATACGCTTCATCTGTTTTCGCTTCTGCTTGAACTTCAACTCGCTCCTTTGTTTGCGGGACTGCTTGCTGTTGTGGTTGTGTCTGAGTTGTAGTCTGAGAGATATGACCCTGCCCTGAAAGTAGTGATAGTTGGGTTTGCATTATCTGCAATTGAGCTTGCACTATTTCTTCAACTCCTCCAGCAGAAATATTTATGGGGTTTATCATCGCTGGGCTTGAAATAGCTGGTTCCGGAGCTACTTCAATTGTAGAAACGTCTTCGATATAAATATCCTGATAAAACTGGCTTAAACTATTAAGATCAGCTAACTCTTCAGTCAACTGCCTAAAGCTAATTTCCTTATTAAATTCAGACTTAAGTTTTAATGCTACTTGAGTGAGAAATAAGGAATCCATACCCATTTCAAAGAAACAAGTATCTGGTGAATACTCCGAAATATCAATTCCAGAGGCATCTTCAAAAATTTCGATAATCTTTTTTTGTAGTCCTGCCTGAGACGACGTTTTCATCTTTTTAAACCCTTTATTATCATTTATATCTAACCAATGTTCTGTGCTTTTGAACTTGGTGAGTGCTTTCAAACTATTTTTTGGCCCAGTTAAAAATCTATCTAAAGATAAACTAGTTCCAAGAGTTACAAGGCTTGCAAGAGCCTTAAGAAAGTTATTCTTTTCCTGATTAAAATTTCTTCCGCTAATCGATATGGATGAAATACTCTTATCAATTCTTTTAGTAAGAGAACTCAAAGTGGTACGAGGGCCAACTTCTAGCAAAGTTAACTCGCTAGAATATGTACTAAATAATGTCTCCATTGCCGGATGAAATTTAACCGTAGCCGCCACATGATTTGCCCAATAGTGAGGTGTAGCAAATAGTTCACTCTCAAATTTTCCAGTGACTGTACTAACAAAAGAACGCTTGGGAACATTTAGCGAAAGTGTCGACATAAAATCTTCAAACTCTTTGATCATTGGATTCATCATTGATGAATGGAAAGCATGAGAAGTATGCAATCGTTTGAAAGCTATATTTTTACTGACTAAATTATCCTCTAAGGCCTGAGCTGCTGAAAACTCCCCTGCAACTACAATTGAATTAGGCGCATTAATCGCCGCTACTTGTATCTGCTCAGGTAAAATATCCTTAATCGTATCAAGAGTTGAAGCGATGCTTACCATAGCTCCTCGATCGAGCCTACTCATCAATTCACTTCTTTTGCAGATAGCTTTAATCGCATCTTCGATTGAAAATACACCATTTAGTGTTGCTGCGACGAATTCACCAACCGAGTGCCCTATAAATGAATCTGCATTTACATGAAAGGATTCTAAGAGTTTTGCCAATGCATACTCATATATAAAAATTGCTGGCTGAGTATAATACGTATCATTGATAATATCACCATTGACTCCATAAAGAACATCTCTTAGGTCTCGCTCTAAATACTTAGCTGCAAGATCAAAGCAATCATCCGTAGTCTTCAAAAATAGACTGCTCCAATCACGTAATTCTTTTCCCATCGCCAAAAACTGAGAGCCTTGACCAGGAAAAGCAAAAATTAGTTTTTGATTTTTCTTGATGTTATTAATGATCCAATCACTGGCACCATTAAATTTAGCAGCACATACAGATCCCATAGGTCTCGAAGCGAGCGCCAAAGATGAGCCTTCCAGATCATAAGCAGAAGCTAAAGTCAGCTCAAGGTTTTCTTGAGAAGGACCGGAGAGAATAAAAATCTCGTCTTCAATTTTTCTCTGATCTTTATTTTCATAATTGCTTAAAATGATATGAGCATTGGTTCCACCAATTCCAAATGAAGAAACACCTGCATAAACCTTTTCCTTTATGAGAGGTTGATTAGAGTTTGCAATTTCAAATACAGAATTTTCTAGACCAAGCTTCGGATTAACATCCGTACAAAATAGTGATTGGTAAATAACTCTATGGTGTAAACTTAAACAAGTTTTTATTAAACCAGCAACACCTGCTGCTGAAGTGGTATGTCCAATATTTGTTTTTAAACTTCCAATTTTTATCTTTTCAGAAGGAAGCTCCCCCAACTGAGCGTAAGCGTTTTGTAACGCGGATACTTCAATAGGATCGCCGATGGGAGTTCCGGTACCGTGGGCTTCTACGAAACTCAGATCTTTGGGTTGGATACCTGCATCGAGCATAGCCTCCATAATAACTTTTGATTGACCCGAAGGACTTGGAGCGCTGAAACTTAACTTATCACTTCCATCATTGTTGATTCCTACTCCTTTAATGACAGAATATATATAGTCACCGTCTTCAATTGCTTTTTCTAGTGGCTTAAGAACAACGACACCAACACCTTCCGTAAAAATTGTCCCCGTCGCATTCTTATCAAAAGCTCGGCAAAAACCATCTTTAGAGCGAATGGAGTCTTTTTGGTGCAGAAACCCTAAGTTTCTTTGTCCATTTATCGATACTCCTCCGGCAAGTGCTAGGTCAGCCTGTCCTGTACGAAGAGCATTTACAGCTTGAATAATTGCGACAAGAGATGTTGAACAACCAGTATTTAAACTTACTGCTGGCCCGTTAAGAGAAAGTTTATAAGCTGTTTTTGTCGCCAGGTAATCTTTTTCATTAAGAATCATGACGTTAAAATCGCCGTACTGATCAACTTTATCAGGAAAATCACGTAGGTTATTTTGATAGGTATTATTCGCGGAGCCTGCAAATACTCCAATTTTCAAATTCTCTCTTTGCTTTAGATAACCCGATCCTTCCAAGGCATTATAACTGCACTCAAGAAACTTTCTTTGCTGAGGGTCCATCAACTCTGCTTCTCTTGGAGTCATATGGAAAAACTTATGATCAAAGGCTTTGGCACTTTTAATTTCGCCTTTAACAAATACAAAACCATCTCGAATGGACATTTCTGTTTGACTTGGATGAAGCTCATCTTTGGAAATTTTTTGTAGTCCACAATCTGCGTTTTCTAAAATTTGTTTAAATTCATTTAGATCACTAGCTCCAGGAAATTCACCTGTCATTGCAATAACAGCTATATCTTGGTGGGAATAGCTTTCTTTTACTAGTTTTTTAGCTTGAACTTTCTCAGTCAAAAATTTTGCCTGTTTTCTTATTGTACTTAAGCTAAATAGATCAAATATAGTTAGTTTTTTAAGACCAAGTCGATTCAGTTCTTCAAGCACGGTCATCGCCCCGAGGGATGTTCCACCTAAATCAAAAAATGGATCTTCGACTCCAATAACATCTAATCCGAGTACTTTTTTCCAAATATTCTCAATATCGCTTTCTAATTTTGAACCTACAGCTTCAAATTGTTGAATGAGCTCAGGTCTTCGTAAAGTTGGAATTGGAAGTCTCTTTTTATCGACCTTCCCTGAGGGTGTCATCGGAAGAGCGTTTATTTTTTCAAAATACCTAGGAACCATATACTCGGGAAGAGAATGAGAGAGACTTAGCCTAAGCTCTTTTTCACAAAATTCACCTTGAATATAAGCACATATATAGTTTTCAATATTCTCTTGTTCTATGATTGTTGCCGTAACATCGACATTAGGAAGTAAAGAGCTAATCGCAGTTTCTATTTCTCCAAGCTCAACTCTATAACCACGAATTTTAATTTGATTATCTTTTCTGCGGACAAAAATTAAATCATCACCATCAAGTTCGACAATATCACCTGTTCGGTAGAAACGTACTCCATTTTCAACAAAGAATTTCTCTGCAGTTTGTTCTGGTTTTCCAAGATAACCGAGACCAACAGACTTACCACCGACAATAAGTTCCTTCTCCCCATTTTCTATACTCTCCAACCTGACGATACAATTAGGCAAGATTGAGCCAATTGCTGGGAGATGAGGCCACTCCTGTGGATTACCCGAAAGAATTTTTGAGGTCACGACATGAGTTTCACTTGGACCATAGTGGTTATATAAAACCGCTTTTGTCTGAGTAAAAAAGCTTCTGATCTCATTGGTGATTCTCAGTTGCTCTCCTGCCGTTGTCACAAATTTGAGTTTTGATGGATACAACGAATTTTTGATACTAACTTGCGACAGTTTATTTAAAGCAACAAACGGAAGAAAAATTCTCTCCACATCAGTGATTATGATTTTATTAAGCAATTCACTAAAATCTAAACGTGTTAACTCATCTACAAGAACTAGCATACCTCCTGTAGTAAGGGTTGAGAAAATTTCTTGAAAATGTACATCAAAACTTATTGGTGTAAACTGAAGGGTTCGACAGTTGCTGTTTTCAGTGGCCTGAAAGGCGAGAAGATTTTCAAGTGCACTATGATCAAGACAAACCCCTTTAGGTTTACCAGTGCTTCCGGAGGTATAGATAACATAAGCAAGTTCGCCCTCAAGAGAAATATCTCCTGCATAATAGTTTGAAAAGATATTGCTTGGAGAAACTATTTTTGTACTCGTAATATCTGTCGCATCACTTATGACCAAAGATGCGTTAGAATCATCAACCATGTATTGCAATCGTTCGAGGGGGTATTGTTTATCGAGAGGTAAATAAGCACATCCAGCTTTTAAGATCCCAATCAATATTGCAATTAATTCAAAACCTCTATCCATGTGAACACCAACAATAGAATCTTTTTGAATTTCATTTTGAACGAGATAATTAGCAATTTGATTACTTAGTGAATTCAGCTTTGAATAAGACAAAGTTTTGCCGTTGAACTCTAATGCTAGTTCATTAGGTGTTAATTTTACCTGTTTTTCAAAAAGCTGGTGAATCATCATAAACCATTAAAAATTTTACGTTTTGCTTACTTAAATAATCTTAAATCCAAGCCTTGCGCGACGCAACAAAACTAATAATTCATGAACTTTTTACAGTCTAGCTAATGGGAATATACGTTACTACCTCGGTTTGAATTGTCCGGTAATATCCTGTAATTACGTCAGAGTACTGTGAAAATAGTCCATCTGAGCGTAAAAGCCTAATCTGAAATTCACCGCTACCAATTTGGAGAATTTCAGCATCCTTGAAACCGAAGAACTGTTTTACAGAAGGATATAGCGCTTTAAATAACGACTCTTTAGCACTGAATATTATGGTTCCATTTAAGGGAGAATCCTGAAGAAATTTCTGCTCATTTTCGCCAATGAATTGCCCACCAATCTTTTTAAGGCGATCCAATTGAATGGACTCTTCAATATCTACACCAACACCGACAAGAGAATTGGATACAACTGCCACTGCTCGATTCTTAGAATGGGAAATACTCCCACATAGTCCACTCGGCCATAACGGTTCGCGGTTGGCACCGATTGATATCGTTTCAGGTGGCTCAATACTTAAATTCTTGATTGCCTCTAGAGCACAAAGCCTTCCAGCAATAAACTCTTTCTTTCTCTTTTCAGCGTAGCGTTCAGATCCCGTTGGGAGAAGGTGGATGTTTTTTTGGATTTCGACTGAAGCTACATCAAATTCTTTGAAGCTGTAACTCGAACCTTTAAAAAAATCATCCCAATTTTTCATATTGATAAAATGAGTAAAATAGAAGTTAAAATACTAAGAACCTGAATCGAGCGGTCAAAGATTCTGTCACCTCTATTTCTATTATCTCCTTGCAGAATAATCGTATCATGAGCCTCAATATGAGGAAGAGAATTAGCGTCAGTAATATCAAAGCAAATCTCTTTCAATCCCTCACTCGTTTTTCTCATAATAAGCGCTCTATCAACTGCCAAATTAGAAATTACTCCACCAGACTTACCTAAATAATAAAATAAGCTCGCCTGATCTTTGTACAAAACCTTACCGGGAGAATTGACTCCACCTAATACCGTCACAATAGGGATAGATTCCGCCATCTCATTTTCATCTTGTTCAGAAATAAAAATTGAATCTCCTCCTGTCCATGTGAAGGCATTTGAATAGAAATTGTTCTGAAAGTATTGATTTAAACTAATCACATAAGATTCATTTTGCTGTCTAATAGAAGCTTTGAAAAAACCTTCTTTAAGGTCTCCATTCAATCCTCCGGCCCTATCGATTACTTTATCGATCCCTTCAGATTGTGCGACTAGATAGCGCCCAGACTTTTTCACATATCCACGCACTTCTACATAATAATCTCGATATAAAAGTTTAAACTGCATATTTTCTACGCCACGCTGGAAAAACTTCCCATAAGCTTGATAGACTTTTTCTCGTAGCTCTTTAAAGCTAAGCCCTTTAACGTCTATTCGAACACCGTAAGGGAGTGCGAGAACACCGTTAAAGTCAGCACGATACTTACCTTTTATTTTTTCATCTGAAGGATGATTGATGTAAAAAAGGTGTCCTGGAGCCATGCTATATTTGAGCTGTTTAAACTTAGGTATCTCATTTAAATTTGAAATAAACGTTGTGTTTGACTTAGCTTTGCGGAACTCGTCTTGAGCGGAGTTATAAGTTTTATACTCACTGACAGAAGTTAACTGGGAACAGGATGCCAAAAGTCCTAAAGCTAATAAAAGTAAAATTCTCATCTAAAAACCTTTTAATTTTACTTCTTATAGCATTTTTCACCATTTTTTGGGGATTCCCATTACCTTTTTACAATACTTTAAATCAAAATAAATTCTTCCCTAAATTATGGTAAATAGAGGCATGCGAATTCTACATTTGTGCCAATTTTTAGGAGTTGGAGGCCTAGAGCAGGTCTTATTTTTGCTTTGTAAAGAGCAGATAAACTCTGGTCATCAAGTTAGCTTATTCGTCTACGACCATGACCAGCGCTGGACTGAAAAATTTAGAAACGTTGGTGTTCAAATCATCAATAATTACCAGAAAAAAGACGGCCTTGATTTGAGCCTTGTGAGCATTATTGAAGATATGGCATGGGAATTTGATATTGTTCATTCTCACGACTTGAACCCTGGAATCTACCTCAGCCTTTTAAAACTTAAAAGTCTGTTTAGATTTAGAACCCTTAAATTTGTTCACACAACTCATGGAATGGAGCATATCGAGTTACAACCAAAAACAAGAATTTATGAAGCCCTTCTTGGCCTAATGGCATCAACAATATTTACAGTCAGTCCCAAATTTAGGGACTACTATTCGAATCAAATTCTAACCAAGAATACGAAAATCAAATTATTAGAAAATGGTACGGATGTTAATCCTTCAGCGCCGTCAGTTGAGGCGAAAACGCTTAAAGACAAACTTGGTTTAGCGAACAACCATCTAATAGGGATTTATGTCGCAAGAGTTGTTCCACTTAAGGGGCAACTAGAACTCATCCAAAAATTTAACTATCTCCCTATTACACTTCTATTGGTGGGACCTAGTGGTGACCAAAAATACTTCCAAACATGTAAAGAGTTAGCAGACGACAATATAAAAATTTTGGGCAGTAGAGACGACATCGTAGACCTTCTAAATCTGAGCGATTTCTATATTTCACATTCGCTTCATGAAGGACTCCCCATTTCTGTTTTAGAAGCTGGAGTGGCGCGCAAGCCCTGTTTACTCTATGATATTCCCGGCCATAGCCAATTTAATACTGAATTGAAGACAGTCGAACTTTTTAAAAATACTTCCGAATTAACCTTTGAGCGAATTGAGTCTCTAACAAAAAACATAGAAATAGTTAATAATTTTGAAAAACTAATTTTCAGAAAATACTCCATCAAAAAAATGTCTTCTGATATTGAAAAAACTTATCAGGAACTTATATGTTAGGAAAGCTCAAGCAAGGACATTGGCCAATATTCATTCTCTCTAGCGTCTCTGCAATCGCCAATATGTTTCTTCCTATCATTCTTACGAGGATTCTTACTCCTGAAGATATAGGAATATATAAAATATTTTTTCTCTATCTGGGATTACTTCCCTTTCTCTTTCTAACTGGTGGTCCCCTTCATTCGGTATACTACTGGGTAGGAAAAGGAAAAGATCAGGACAGATATATTACAGCTGCGTTTCAGCTGACATTCATCCTTTCTCTAGCAATTATAGTTATCGGTTTACCACTAATCGTACCTATAGCAAGTTTTTTCGAACTTAGTATAACGACGACACAAATACTCCTTTTAAGTGCTTTTTTATGGGTGCCATCTGGTTTTTACAAAGAGTTTATTTTAGCCAAAGGTTTTGTGGCCTGGGGAAGTATTTTTGGCGTTTTAATGGAATTAATAAAAGTCTTCCTTTTCTTAGCACTTGCTTTTTCGGGATATAAACTTAATGTCATTTTCACAGCATTTCTAATTTTCTTAGCCTTTAAAATGCTATTAACCGGAGCATTACTACTTAAAGAAAAACTCCCTTTATTTAAAATAAAGAAAAAATACTTAAGTAGTGTTTGGAATTATTGCCTCCCAATTGCAGGTGCAGGACTTCTAGGTTTTGTGGTCGATAAAATTGATCAAATAGTTCTTACTAAATACCTTGCAAAAGACGAGTTTGCCTTTTACACCATGGGATGCTTAATGATCCCTCCTCTATACATGTTAGAGATGAGTATTATTAAAGTCCTCATTCCCAAGCTTTCGACATATTCTGAAAAAGAACCTCTTGTTGCACTTCAATATTTCAGAAAAGCAATTAGTGACTCCGCTCTTCTGATGATCCCCGCGGCAGTAGGACTTTTTACATTCTCGGATTCAATAGTCGAACTTCTCTATACAGAATCCTATTTAGAATCTAGCATTTATTTAAAAATTTTTAGCCTCAGTTACCTAGCACTTATCCTACCTTACGACTCTATTCCTAGGGCCACAGGTCAAACAAAATGGATTTTTAAGATTAGTTTAATTTTATCTCCTCTGACTTTAATCACGGTATTAATCGCAGCAAATTGGGCTGGTGCAGTCATGGTTTTATCGGCATCAGTATTTTTTAAGTTCATATATCGACTAGCAGGAATAATTTACTCTTGCTCTCTGATGGGCTGGAGAATTCGAGATATCTTCCCTTTCAAGAAGCTCATTATTTTCACTATGATAAGTCTTCTTTTAGGACTTTCTTCTTGGTATTCACGAGAGTTATTTGACAACAACTTGATCTGGTTTTTCACTAGTGGTTCAATCTTTTTTACCTTATACTTTATTGCACTAATTATTCCCTATAAAAAAGGCTATTTTGTTGAATCCTAAAACCGTTTTTCTTTTCTCCCCTGGTCCCTTTGGAGGTGCAGAAAAACTAATTCTAGAAAGTGCAAATATACTAGATATTGAAGTCCTGATCATTAAAGAAACAAGAGCACCTCAATACAGTGAAGAATTCTTAACACTACTTAAAGAGAAAAATATTTCTTTTTATTGTTTCGAGAGTAAAAAAAGATTTGATAAACCACTCATTAAAAACATTCAAACATATATAGATAAATCCAAGATCGAAATTGTTCACTCTCATGGCATGAAAGCTAATTTCATTAATTCATTTTTACAGACGAAACGAATTGGTACTCAACATGGACTCACCTCACACAGCTTTAAAACGATTATGATGGAGTTTGTAGAACAAATACGTCTTCGCAAAATGAAAAAACTCGTATGCGTATCTACTGCAATCTACAATACCTATCCTCATCCAAATAAAATTTTAATTGAAAACTTCATCCCTCCCATTGAACACCAGGGAGAAAATCAATTCATGCATGATGAGAAAGATAAAATTAAATTCATGTTCGCAGGTAGATTCTCCCCCGAAAAAGGAATCTCCTTTCTATTAGAGCTAGCCAAAGAGTTTCCTCAAATTGACTTTCATCTATATGGCAAAGGTGCGATGGAACACACTATTAATCAGCAGGCGTTAGAGAATGTCTTCCTTAAAGGCTTTGTTCCACAAATATCAAAAGAGTTCCCCAAATACCATGCTTTGATCATCCCCTCCCAAAGGGAAGGACTTCCAATGATTGCTTTGGAGGCTGCCGCTGCAAACCTTCCCATTCTAGCAAGCTATGTTGGTGGGCTCCCAGACCTTTTAATGAATAGTAATTTTCTTTTTCAAAAAGAAGACCTTGAGGATGCAAAGTATAAAATTAAAAATTTTATCGAAAACCCAATAGAACTATCAAAGCAGTTTGAACAAATTTCCTATCGAGTAAAAGAATATTATTCTATCGACCGTTGGAAAGAAAAAACTCAGTCTTTATATAGAAGTTTATGAAGTAATTTAGAAGCGACTGCTTTTTCATCATATTTCTCTTTAAGAATTTCATGAGCATTTTTTAGGTATATATCAGCTTTTTCCGTTGAGAAATTATTAATAGCTTTTAGCCATTCTTCAGCGGATTCGGCACCAACATAATCGATATTCTTTTTTAACGATGATCCAAGAGCACCCATCTCTGTTGATATAAAAGGAGTCTTTCTAGCGACTGACTCGATTAATTTGATGCGCGTTCCTGAGCCATAAAAAATAGGAACAATGGAGCAGTCCACTTGAGTATAAAGCTCAGTAACATCTTCTACAAATCCCAAAAATTCAATATTATCATAATCCTCATAGGCCTCTAGCCATTCACTATTCCCACTACCAGCGATAACCAGTTTATGATTGTAGGATTCGACCTTAGACCAAACATTATCTAAAAACCAAATCAACCCATCCTTATTTGGTCCCCAATCTAGCCGCCCTAAAAATAACAATTTTAATTCAGATTCTATTTTCGATTGTTTCCAAGGGGTACTAGTAAAGTCCATACCAATTGGTATTGTTTCATAAGTTGAACTTGGATTCGATATCTCAAAGGTTTTCTTGTCATCATCAGAAATGGGAAACACAAGATGACTGTGTCTGACGACTTTATCTTCAAAATTTTTCATAGCGAAAAACTGAATGGTAAAAAATAACTTCAACAAAGGATTTTTCGCCTTTACTCCTGCCCGTTTCCAAATATCACTTTCTACATTATGCGATCTATAGACAATAGGAACACTAGAACTTATAAACGGAAGAGTGCAGTGAAGCCCATCTGCGACGACATAGTCGTATTCTTCATTTTTTAGAATTGATTTGACAGTCTTTTCAATTTCAGAGGACTTAAAGCTTGCAATAGTTAAAGGCATTGTCGGCTTAAATAAAAAACTCAGGCCGTAATAAAAGACTTTTTCCAACAAAGTTTTGGGAAGAGATCTTTTTACCCAATACACGTTCTCTACAGGCAGTTCTTTTCTTAATGCCTTCTCATCTTCGATATCATCAGGATGAGAAATCGAAAAATAGTCTATAATAAGGTCTTTATGCACTAGATTTTTCAGTAGCTGATATGTAGCAACTCTAGCACCATCATTAGCCGGTAAAGTCCATTTTGGGGTAACCCATAGAATGCGCATTATTTTTCAAGCTCGTATATAACCGTCCCACCTAGGCGTTTTGCGAAAGGAAACATCTTCATAATTGTATAATCTAGCTTTTCTAGAAAAGACGGCCTAGGGTCAGCGCCTTCTCTAAAAAATTTATCAAATCGGGCAAAAAGAAAATAGTAGTGTTTTTTTACTTTAGGGAATACTGACCGGATAGTCCTTTCATCTTTCCAATTTAATTTTCGTTCATCTTCAGTGATATGATTATCAAAAGAAGCATTTTTAGGAAAAAACTTTTTCACAATACTAGATTCTCTAATGCGATCTAAAAATGGAACTTCAACCGGCTCTCTAAAAAAAGCTTTCCCGCCGTATTTTAGAACCCTATAGCATTCTCTAATACTGTGGGAAATATCAACATGATGAAGAATATCAATACCGACAATAAGATCAAAAGAGTCGTCTTCATAGGGAAGATACTCTGCAAAGCTTACCTGAAATTCGCCTTTCAGTCCGGTTTTATGAAAAAGGTCTTTAGCAATTTCAATATTTTGTTCACTAATATCAAATCCCTCAATATCATACCCTATCTTCGCAAATCGAAGTGCATTTTCACCAGGACCAGTTCCAAAATCGAGTAATCTTTTTCCCTCACTATAATGGTTTATTGCAAATTGATAAATTGCCCAGTAGCTGTTCCAAGGTCTTCGCTCTATTTTTTCGATCACTTTTGTTACAGGCGAAAGATCTATACTCTCAATACTTGGAGTATGTAATTTCGCATACTGGTTGTAATAGTCACGTTCTCTTTGCTGTCTTTCAGTTAGGTTAAGAGATGTCATGTTAGCTTCCTCTGTGGTTCCCAAGTCGCTTCTAATTTACTTGTAGAAAATTTGACCAAGGCATGTAGTGCTGCCAAATTGACTACGAATAAATACTGAAAGAGACTTATAAATGGTATTTTAATTTGTAATTTCCCCATAAAAAAACTCAAGGCGGTCAATGAGTAAAACAGAACCTGCAATCCAAATATAATTTGGCTCAAAACAGTTTGAGTTATTAACATATCAATCACACTTGAAATAAATGCTAATATAGCAAAAACCGGCACGAGCCAACGAATGATTTTGTGACTCACAAGCTGAAAACTAGCAGCAGGATAAGTTAAGGGATTTAGGACTCTTCTCGCATACGATAACCCAGTCATACCACCACGGATCACGCGTACTCTCATGGAAAATTCTTCTTTAGCCTTTTGGGTAGTTTTTTCAAAACATAGCGCTTCTGGCTCATAAACGACTCTAAAGCCTTTTTGAATAAACATAAGAGGCTCGGTGAAATCCTCGATTATATTTGACGGTAAATCTGTGTAATAAGATTTTCTAAAAGCCGTCATACAACCAAGAGAGCCGGTCAATGTACCGAGTTTTGTTTGACACTTTTTTATTTCGTTTTCGTAATTCCAAAATATTTTTTGCCCGAATCCCATATGAGACCCAGCAGGGACAATGTATTGTAATCTTCCAGCAACCATTCCGACTTTTCTATCTGCAAAGTTTCGCACCAACATTTTCAAGGAATTTTTCTCATAAATAGTTGTGGCATCAGAAAAGACTATAATTTCAGAATCTATTTTTTTCAGAGCCTGATTTCTTGCCTCTGTTTTGCCCACTCGTCCCTCAATTCTTATGAGTTCAACTCCTCTACTTTGATATCTAGAAACGATCGCGTCTGTTTCATCAGTTGAACCATCACTAACAACTATAATTTTTAAATTTTCTTTTGGATAATCTAGCTCGAGTGAATTCAAAATTTTTGATTCTATATCCAGTTCTTCGTTATATGCGGCAATCACGAGAGCAAGCTTTGGAAAAATCTCCGCTTTTTCAACTTTTTTGTCCACAAATATAGAAAGAACAAAAACTAAAATAAAATAGCCTAGGTAAGCATAAAGTATCATACCAATTAAGAGGAGGCTTATTTCAAGCATAAGCACCTCTTAAATCTCTGAGTAGATTCACTGATTCTTCTTCATCGTTTTTCAGCGAACTTTGTGTTATGGCCAGAGCACATAAAATATACGGAAAGAGTAAATATGCATGAGACAAAAAGGTGATCGTAATTCCATAGCCAACCAAGCTCATAAAATATTCAGGTTCAACCCTTCTTATTTCAAAAGATCTTTTCAATGCATAAATCCATAATCCCAAAAATAGGAATAATCCCACAAATCCAGTTTCAGCTAGTACTTGGACCCAAGAACTATGGGCCGTCATATGGGTCCCCTCCGAACCGGTGTCACCGTCGATTGCATAGGATGCAAAGTTGTCATTGAATCCCCAAAAAACGCCACCAAAAAACGGGTTTCTAACCGCCATATTGACGCCAGCTTTCCAAAAAATAATTCTATTGCTAGTAGAACCTTCTAAATCTTCTGCTTTTCTTTGCATGAGCGCGAAAGAACCTAAGGCTGCAACCAAAGCAAGAACTAAGACCAAAGCAATATGCTTTTTTGAACGAACCTGCAAAAAAAAGTAGCTAGCAAAAGTACCCATAAGCGCAAGCATCGCACCTCGAGATTGTGATTTCCACACGAGGTAAGACATGATCCCACCTACTAAAAAAGCCGTTAACCAACTGAACGGTTTCAATTTTGTCTTTAAAAGGAAAAAGAGAGTGAAGGGAATCGCCAAAATAAAAATGGCCGCTATATCGTTTGAGTTAGACAAGATTCCAACACTTTCTAATCTTTGATATTCGTCTTCAATACTAAGCGACTGCACACTCGCTAAATAGGTCTGATAGAAGCTAATAATACTCTTCTCCAAAATAGCGAGCACAACTGTAAGCTTTGCCACATTCAAGTCGCGTCCCCGATCGAAACCATTTTGAATCAAAAGAAATACAATTATGCCTTTTGAGAATATCTCTGCATACTTAGAAATAGCATCCATCTGAAACGGACTGAAAAAAGCAGAGAGAAAGACCCAAACAGAAAATGCTAATACAATCACCGTTCCCGCATTGAATCTAAAATAAAACCTTTTATTAACAATTTTTGAAGCGGCTACAACCAATGCTGTTAGATAGAATAAGTCTCTTGGCATTGACTCCATTAATTGATTATCAAAAATCTCCCATGGCCTTGAGAGAAGCATATAAATAAAGAAACTTACCGCGTATTTCGGTCCAATTAAACACATCACTATCAACAGAGAGAATTCAACGGCATAAATAATACCCATTTCTCCAAAGCCATCATAAAAATTAAAAGCAAGCCCTATGGTCGTAACAGTCAAAACGAGAGTCATAAAAACACGAGACTCTTTAGGCAGATTTTCTCTAACCTTCTCGCGATCTTGTAGGATAAAGAATGCGAATGACGCTGCTAACAGCGCCAAAAAAACTTGTTGAATGTTAAGAATAAAAACATTCAAATTATCCATCTTTCAAAGAAACTCCTGCAAGATCAGTCTTGTTGGCCGGTTTAAGTTCAGTACTGCTTAGCTGCCCGAGATAAAGAGTATTTAATTCCGCAGCTTCTGCCAGTAGAAGTTCCCTGCGTCCTGGAACCATGATCTCTTTTACAAATATATAAATAAACGAAATGACCAATGCCAATAGAAAACCAACAGCTGCAAATAATCGCTTCTTTGGCCACATTGGATTTGTTGGAAGTTGTGGTTTTTGTATAACACCAATATAAGACTCTAGTGACTGCTTCTCAATATCAAGTGCCATATTAAAATCATGATATTTCGTATAAAACTTACTTGTAATTTGCTCACTGATTACTTTCTCTGTTGGCATTGAAATAGTAGCTAGTTCATTTGCTGAAAATGCATTTTGACCAAACTCTTCAAGCCAAACTTCAATGGTTTGTTTACGACTGACGAGTTCCTGCATTTTAGGGTGAGAACGATTATATTGCTTAGACATGGCCGAAATATTTGTTTCAATTTTTTTGAGTTCTGCTCTTAAGACATCCGGGGACTTAGATGCGAGAGCTTTTTCCGAACCTTTAGTTGAGATTTTTTGAGTGGCGCTAAACGCTTGAAGACGATTTAACATCATCTGCTTAACCATTTCAATTGTTGCTATACGACTATCAACAAATTGAGACTTAACTTTCGCGAGCGTCTTTTCAGCTACTTTTTTAGCTGTATATGGATCACTATCAGTGAATGTTACTTTATAGCTTTGTCCACCTGTAGAAAATACGGAAAAACGATCTCTAAGAAATTGTCTGTTTTTAGCAAGTGTTACTTCGTCTGTATCCAATTTGTAAAAATCAAACTCTGTTGCAATTGAGTCAATAAACTCTTCACTGATGGCTTCCTTCACCATTGAATCAATTGTAAAACGCATCTCAGGAATATTATAAACTCCAGGTATGATTTCTGAAATAAGCGGGTTCTTAAAGTATTTAGAATAAACATTTATTTCAAATTCCGACTTATACTGCTTAGTTAGAAAATTCGTGAGCTGAATTGAAAAACCAATTGTAAGCACGAAAATAACTACAACGGCGAGGGAGTATTTTTTTAAAACGAGAATAAAATCTCTGATCATGATTTTTTCATTATTCATTTTAAGCTTCCCTATAGAATAGACCCGCAATATCCACTTGAGAGTCAGTTAGAGATTTTGTCATAATCCTGCTGGCCACCGGAGAAACAGATTTTTTTGTTCTCATAAGAAAAGAAGAATCTAGCTTTAGATTAGGGATCTCAGTTCGATCTAAATTCATTTTTATATGTGGAAGCACAAAAATATAATCGTAATGATTAAGACATTCAGTGGTGTAAATATTTAATCCATTTGGGTCTTCAGTTGATAGAAAATCAAGTGACTGTATATTTTGATACTGAGTCGTACCAGAGCTTCTAGTTGGATCAAAATCTAAAATGAGAATTTTATGTTTATAAACATCAGCTAGGTTTTGAACTAGGTATTCAGCCGTTTCCAAAAGTGGTTCTTTGGGATACTCGCAAGCTAAGAGATAAATTTTTGCGGCTTTAGATCGCAAGACAAAATCGATGTTTTTCACGACCTCTAAGTTACTGAAATTACGATACATACTCATAACAAACCCTTTGAGACATTTTACTACTGCAAGGCGTTAAATTTAAGTAATTATGAAGGTTTTGTAATATTTACAAAGAAAAGGCCCTCAATCGAGGGCCTCTATTGCTTAAATGATTCTCTTTAAATTATTTCGCGTCAAATAGAACCGGTGTTACAGATCCATTCGTTGTTGAGAAAGTATTTCCAGTCCATTTATTCTGACCATCTACGACTCTCAATGACATCACAAGCTTAACTTGATTTCTATATGTCACTGATAAAACGCCATTTTTCTTAAAGAACTTACCAACAAAGTCCATTACGATCAGGCTATTATTTGCAGCAAAGTGAACTGAGTAAACACCAGGAGAAAAACTTCTGATACTCATAGTTCCTGGAATCCCAAGGATTGATCCATTCATTTCACCTACGATTGAATCCTCATCAAGTTCAGCCGCCACTTCGCCCGCAAAAACAGAACTAGCTGAGAAGTTTTGAGTTCCGTTGAATTCAATCGGAGTTGATTGAGTCGTTTGAATTGTACCTGAAATTGCCCCTGAACTTCTGTCGTATTCTAGTTCAACTGTTGAACTTAAACTCGCATTAGAAACCATTTTTCCAGAGATTTTAGACCCGACAATTTTAGCGTTACTGTATTCGTAAGCTACTTTATTGAATTTAGAGTTGATAAATTTTACCACAAGATTTTTCTCTGAAGTTGAATCGAGAATAACAACTTTATCAAATCCCATTTTATTTGATTGAGCATTTGTAATACTAACTGAATAAACACCTTCATGTGCAGGATCTAAGTCAGTCAGTTTAATTGTGATTTGTGAAGCAAGTGAATTTGCAGCTCTTGGAACCCAATCCTCATCACCCTTGCTAGCTGAAATATTTGCTGCTTGAGAGGCGAATGCAACCAACTCAGAAAGATCACTAATATTCTCAATTTCACTAACAGCGTTTTGCCAATAAGAAATGACTTCATATCTCTTTGTTTGGTTATCTAATTGAGCAAAAAGTTGAATTAAGTTTGCTGCGTCCACATCTGAATACTTCGCAAGATTGAAAATTGAATTATTCAAAAGCGTACTTGCTTCTCTTACAACCCAATCAGCATCTCCAGCTTCAGTAGTTAAGTCTTTGATTGCATTGGCAGCGCCAACAAGATTCTCTAGAGTATTGATATCAGCAGAATCTTTATAGCTACTAACCAACATGTTAGTATAGTTATAACGTTTATTTTCATCTAACTCACTTAGAGCTGAAGTTGTAGCTTCTAAACTACAAACTGGAACTCCACAAACATCACTTCCGTCTTCTAATGGTCCAGAACCGGCCATAGCAAGGGATGCAAATGCAAGCTGTGCTATTAATAAATTCTTCAAGTTAAACATTTTGTGCTCCTATTATTCTTCAACCCTAATTGTTTTGTTTATTACGTCCCCAGATTTCAAGATGATTTGCATCTTAATGTCCATAGGAAACTTTACTTTTCGTTGTGGAATTTTAACGAAAAAATCACTTTGTTTTCTAAAACTCTTTATTGGATTTAATCGACTAGACCCAAAAGAGTAGACGACACTTTCGACCTCAGAGATTTTATTTACACGATCTACAATTGAAAAATAAACCGAACCTCTTTTAAACTCAGCAGCTAAAGAAAAATCAGATGCACTCAATTCATCCTCAGCTAGAGTTTTAACTTGTGAAACCTCTGACTCATTTATATTTCCAAGAATGACACGCTCAAGATCGTCTAATCTGGTGAGTGCACTATAGTGGGCTTGAAGCATTTCTCGGTAGTCCCTTAAAAAGTAAAGCTCAGTTTCAATTAGATCTGAAAGCGGTAATACCCCAGCGTTAAAAGCTTCTAGCTGTGCTTCAACATACGACTTAGTTGTGTCACTTACTATCTTTTCTGCTTCAAAAAATCTGATTGAGTTTTGCAGATTATTTTTACGAGAATAGGTATTATTATAAATGTTATTTTTAATCGCCGATAATCTAAGTTTTGATTCTTCGATCTTAGAACCTTCCATTCTAATTTTAGAAAAATAACCAAATCCGATTCCTGAAAAACTTAAAATTGACCACTGCGCAGATCTTTTGGAATCAAATGCTGCTTGCACTACTTGTTCTGCCGCTTTAATTTCATAAGACCTAGAAGTCGCAAGTTGAGCTAAATTTTCTGCATCAACATCATAGTCGTTTTGAGTCAGAAAATTCGCAGCTGGCTGGAGCTCTACTACGGCATTATAAGGGATATCCAAAAGCATTTTGAAAGCTGCTTTTTCTTCGGCCAGGTAGGCTTCAAATTTTAGAAGTTCATCTCGAAGACTTAGGATTCTATAATTTAGTTTTCTTACTTCATCTGCTGAGGCCAACCCAACAGAGACTTCAGCTTGTCTTGCGGTGAGAAGTTCTTCCATCAAATTCAATTCATATCCAGCAAGTTTCACCATGCTCTCTTCTTTTAGAATATTAAAATAGATTAGAGCAGTTTGATTCTTTATGTTTTCTCTAAGTGCTTTTGAACTCCAAGACTCAGCATTTCTTAAATGCTGCTCTTTGGCCATTGCATACCATTTAGTAGGAATTGAAGTAATTAATTCTACCAATATTAAAGCAGAGAATGAGTTGGTAAAATAAATGAGACCAACATCCCCTAGCCCATAAGGAAAAAATTGGGCTCTAGCGAGACTAATTTTTCTTTGGGCCTGCAATAATCGTTCGTAAGCGATTTGCACTTCTATATTTTCACCCACGGCCATAAGCTTTGCTTGCTCAAGATTTATAGCCGTTTCTTTTTGCGCAAGAACGCCCTCAGTCTTGTTAAAAATCTGAGTAGCATACTCACTGGCAATTGCCTGTGAAGCGAGAGTGAATGTTAGAAAACTTAATAAAAGCTTTTTCATTTCCCTCTCCTATAGAATAATTACTTTTTCAATTTGTAGCGTTTGACCATCAATGAAGGTTATTGTTGCGACAATAACTTGTTCTCCGCTGATACCTTTCACTTTTTTATAAAGGCTGTAATTACCACTAGAATTATCAAATCTGTAATCAAAGATGTCTCCAGAGTACTTAACACTCGCTACCTTCGTAGAAATATTTGCTGGAATCGAAAGATTTACAGTTACCTTTTTGCTTCTAAATGAACTTGAAGTATTCGCAATTAGTTCGATGCTATTCATTTCATCGGCAGAGACTTCTGATCCACTTGCGTTGGTACCGATGAGTCTTTTCACCTCATTGATTTGAATTTCTTTTTCCATTTTTAGAGTCGCCAGTCTTCTTTCTTCTGAAAGAGCACTATTTTGCGCAATAATTAGTTCGGCGAGCGTGGCCTGTCCTAATTCATAAAGTTCAGATACACGTTGAAGCTCGTTATTAGCTGCAATCAAAATTTCATTTTGAGTATCAACTCTTTGGTCAAGATTATTTATTTTGAAATAAGCTAAATCTAACTGGTTAGCGATTTGATTCTCTAATTTTTGACCCTCAAGTTGAATTTCTCTTAACTTAGAGTTCTCGATTGCAACTGTCGCAGGATAACCAAATCCAATTCCGCTGAAACTAACAAAAGACCATCTTGCAGATCTAGTCATATACTGAGCGGCTTGCTGCATAAAGAAGTTTGCTTTTAGCTCAGGAGAATTTATTAATGCCATGTCTATAGCCTGTTCTACCGTAGCCGGAATATCAGCTATAGATTGCGCATCAAAGTCTGCTAATTCAATTTCTTCACTTGGGTGACGATTTAAAGAAATAGCAAGAGCCTCTTTGTGAGCAGCAATTACTGTTTCCAACGCTAAAATATCATTTTGGTGTTGAAGTAGAGATCTTAGGGCAGTAAAAGTATTGGATGAACTTCCCATTCCGACAGTTTCAAGTGCTTGTGCTCTGGCGTATGCATCCTGAAGAGAAGCTTCCTCTTTTTTCATTGAAGCCATCATCAATTCTTGGTGCTTAATACTAATATAGGTGTTGGTAAGATCTCTTAAAATATTTAGCTTGATCGATTCAGTAATATGCTTTTCTGCTATCGCTAATTCTTTACTCGCTTGATAGTTAAACCAGTTCGAAGGAGTGGGAACAACTGAATAAAGCACACCGTATGTGGAATTAAAATAAATAAGTTGAATATTTAAATTAGGAAGAAATTCCCCTAACTTAACTCCAATATTTTGTTGAGCTTGATAGTATTTTTCATATTGAATCTTGATGTCAATATTTTCATCTAATACTTCTTCTCTAAGTTGGTTGATCGTGATTTCTTCAACAGCAAAAACATTGAGAGACATTACCCCCAATAGTGCCGTTACAATAAGGCCCCTTAAAAATGAAAATTTCATGTATGCTCCTACTTACTTTTAACTCTAATTACTACCTTTAAAGGCTCTGAGATTAAAGTAAGAAGGATTTGGTAAGTAAAAAATACAAGGGGTAAACTAATTCGTTCTCGGTGAATAAAGAGTATTAAGAGAATGCCAATAGCCTTGAAATTTTACCGATTTTTGAGTCCATATAAAATCGGGGCGAAGCTCACTAAGCCACTTTCCACCAATGATATTACCATATTGGTCTAAATCCAATAAATACGAATAGTTGTTTTCTACATAATAACCTTGTTCAAGGCCGATTACTGGTTCGAAAAATGGAGCAATTGCTGCTGCATAACTGAGAGCAGCCCCTACCCAAACAACTTTTGCTGTTCCTGGAGTCGCTCCTTCACGAGTTTCGTACTCTTCATAGACGTCATAATAATAGCTTTTAGGTACGTGATTCCAAACTTCAGCTAATGGATCTATGTCTACTATAAAGGTCTTATTTCTAAGCCCTATATAATTTGTAAAAATGATATGAAATGCTCCGGGATTTAAGTCCTCACATTTATCTCGAGTTAAAGGAGTCACCTCATCCCATGAACCTACATTGCATCGATTTCCTAAGAATTTAATCGGTGAAGACCAAATCTTTGCATATTGATAACTTAGAAGTGCTTTAACATCACTCGAATAAAAATTAAGTTTAATCCCATCTCTTGTGACTACTGTTCTATTTTTTGGTTCAGCATGGTTAAGAGAGGCAGGAGCAACTCCATGGCATATTCCAAACCAGCTAGTATCATTTGGTGAATTGTCCCTCCATTCACGCCTTACTGTCGGATAATCAAATCGTCTCATTAATATATCGTATTTTTCAGCTGGAGAGAGTTCATCAATAAAGCGTTGCTCTAATTTTTTAAGCTCGAACAATGAGTAAGGCTTGTAAGTGAAATTCTGCGGGTTTCCGGCACTCCAACGATGAGCTATGCCTCCTAAATGACTGGCCCAATGGCTTCCAGGCCAGGCGATAAAATTTTCTTCAATTTCTCCCTTTTTAGGAAGGCTATCAAATCTAGTCATCAGCCTTCTTTCAAAACTAAAGGGATTATTTCCTTCAGGCCACGCATAAGCGTATGCATTTATAAAAAAAAGGCTTATCAAGATTAATTTCATAAAGCTTTATTTAGTGGGCAATAAATACTCTTTCAAGTTGAATCGGTTGAAAGGGTATATTTTTCGCACTAAAATAGTGCCTTATGTCTTTAAAGTTATGTGTTCTCTGTTTTTTAGATCGCTTGGGTTTAAACAGGTTAGCTTATTTTATTTTTCGAAATAGTGGCGTAATTCTATGTTATCACGGCATTTCAATAGACGATGAACATGATTTTTTGCCGGCCAACTATATACGACTTGAAACATTCAAAAATAAAATTGAATGGATGCTCCAAAAGGGATACATATTTATTTCGCTTCAGGAGTTTCTGAAAAAAAAAGAACAAGGTTCACTAAACTGCAATGAAGCTGTGCTAACAATAGTTGATGGCTTCCGATCTTCTGTTGAATTTATGCTACCTTTTTTAGAAGAAAAAAGAATTCCATCTACTCTATATTTAACGACTAAAAATGCTGAATCACCTTATCCTATCTTTAGACTTATTTTCTCCTACGTTATATGGAAGTTTCAAATAAAGGAATTTTCAACTGAAGACTTCGGTACAAAACTTGGAATCGATTCCATGATAGAAACTTCTGATAAAGAAAAAATGTGGGAGTTTATAAAGCATATTGAAAACAACTTTACCCCTCAACAACGCGAAGAGATTTTTAAAAAATTTCTTTTTCAAAAAAATCTCAATCTCGACCAAGAGGTCTATGCTTCTTTTATTTTGAGCTCCAGAGACGAAATAGCAAAGCTCGGTTTCAAATATGTTGATATTCAACTTCATACCCACTCCCACGATATGAGCCTTCCTTTAGAAAAATTGAAAAAGGATATTCTAATCAATGAAGAACTTATTTCAGTTTTTAGCGACTCAGACAAGAAACATTTCTGTTATCCAAGTGGAGTCTATGAAGATAAACATATTCCAATGCTTGAAAGCATGAATATTGAATCTGCTACCACCTGCCAATATGGCCTGGTAAAAACAGATACTCCAAATTTAGAACTTCCTAGAATATTAGATGCAGAAAATATACCATTACTCCTTTTCAAGGCCAAGCTATCTGGACTATTTCAAATTCTAATCAGAATAAAGAATCTTTTCGTCCCCTAAAAACTGGCACTACTCAATTTCAATTATGAAGATATATTCATAAACAATTTCTAAATATCTGAATTCACACTTTTAACTTTTCCTTAATTTATCCAGTAATATTAAGGTGTTAACATTTAACCAATGGTAACCGATAAATTGGGTATGAGATTGTCCTACCTACTAATATTCACCCTACTTCTGCTCAATTCATGTGCAAATGAAAGTGATTCTAGTTCATCTGGCGGAGGACTCTTTCAAAGCAAAACCATTTCAAATAAATTTGTCATCGATCTTCCTGCAGACCAAACGTTTAGCGATGGTGATCATATTGATATTGGCCTGGATCATTCTCAAATTATTTCTGTTACTGGATCTCCAAGATTAGTTCTCACCATTGGGACAGAAACTAAATATGCCGAACTTTTAACTGGTAGTGGAACAAGAACTCTCGTTTTTCGTTATACAGTTGAGAGCTCAGATGAAGATTTAGATGGAATTGCTATTCAAAATCAAATTGACTTAAACGGAGCCTCTTTAACCTATTCTTACCAAGGTAAAATTGAAAATGCACAAGTGACTTTTTCAGATAGATCAAGTTCGGGTTTATTAGTGCAAACAATTATCCCGGGACCTGAAATTACAAATTTTATTGAACCCGTTAATGCTACCTATGCGGATAGTTCCGAAATACTTTTTCAAATTGATTTTGAAGAGGATGTTGTTATTAGTGGAACTCCACGTTTAATATTGAACATTGGTGGGTCAACGAAATACGCTAATTACCAATCAGGTGATAATACCTCTTCACTTGTATTTTCTTATACCGTTCAAAGTGGCGACAATGATAATGATGGTATAGGGCTAAGCTCTTCAATTGATTTAAACTCAGGAACAATAAAAGCGGCATCAGATGCTTTGTCGGCCAGTACTAATTTCTCGTCATTCCTTGCCTCCTTGTCAGGTGTAATTGTAAATACTAGTTCAGGTATTACAGCTCCTGATCAAATAACCTCTCTTTCCACTGCGCCGACCACTTCTAATACGACGTTGGCACTCTCTTGGAATGTGCCTAATAATAATGGGACTTCGATTTCTCATTACACCGTTCAATATCGAGAGCAAGGTGTTTTAAGTTGGAATAACCTCTCACCTAGCCCTTCAACCAACTCAGCTGCAGTTTCAGGCCTAACTGAAGGAGTAACCTACGAGTTTAGAGTGGCCGCAGATAATGGACTGCTTGGTCCTTGGTCCAGTACTGCCACAGCAGAAATTTTCTCTATTAGTTCTCTTAACCCGATTGCTTGGTTGAGTGCGACCAATATTACAAATGGTGGAACTGAACCAAGTGATGGTGATAAGATTTCTAGTTGGTCAGACTTAAGTGGAGTAGCGAGCCCAGCGACTGAATCTGATCCCAACAATCAACCTCTCTATGAAGCAAACGTTCAAAATGGTTTACCAGCAGTTCGCTTCAATGGACTTACGAGATCTCTGGAAGGAACTTTTACTCGGGTTAACAACAGTGGTCTCACGGTATTTCTCGTTGGGAAAATGGATCAAAATAATTCTAGAAAATGTTTTTTTGAATTTTACTCAACAACAATTACCCGAAGAGGCTTCTTCTTCAATTATGGATTCAATGAGGCGAGTACGAATTATCAGCTTGATGATACCAGCTTTAATGTCTGGAGTGCTTATGATGACGGAAGTAAAACTAATCTATGGGAAAATGGTTCGGTAGTTTATACCAACAATACGAACTGGGGTAATACTAGTTTTACTGGTTCAGGTGCTTATGTTTTAGGAGACGATCAGACTTCTGGAGACCAAATTAATGGATATATTGGTGAGTTTTTAATTTTTGATAAACAGCTTTCAGCTGCTGAAATTCTTAAAATTGAAACTTACCTCAAGAATAAATGGGGAACGCCATAAATATTTTGCAGAAATTGAGAAATATATAATAAAGACAGTTTAACAAAGAGCCTAAATGCTTGATTTTATGAAAGGAAAAACCTACCGACCTAATCGTTTTATAATAGTTCAAAGGACTTAGCACCGATTAATAAATTGGAGAATCGTTTTTGATTAAAATACTTTTATTACTATTCACTCTTAATTTCCTAACGGCTTGTTTTGATAGCGGTGGTGGTGAAGACGGTAGTGGTGGGGGATTATTTAATAATCATAAACTAGTCGAGAATACTTTCGTCCTTATTCCCCCTTCAGGGAAAACATATCTTGAAGATGAAAATATCGATCTGGTTCTTCGCCACTCTTATCAAATAAATGTAACTGGTTCGCCGAGGCTTATTATTGATATGGGCGGGAACACGGTTTATGCTGATTACTTAACAGGATCTGGAACTTCAAATCTAACTTTTCGTTATACAGTTGTTGCTGGTGATGATGATTCTGATGGCATCGAAGTTGACTCTTCAATTGACCTCAACGGTGGACAGCTGCAGTTTTCACAAGCAGGTGTGCTCACAGATGCAAATACTGAATTTGAAAGTCTTTCAACAGAAGATTTAAAAGTAGATACCACAGCTCCTACCCTGGGTCTGATAACACCACCGACAGCAAAAACTTATTACTACAATCAACAAATAGCTTTCATTGGTATATTTGATGACGCTGTTAAAGTTACGGGAACACCTAGACTGCAACTAGATATTGGTGGAAATACAGTTTATGCAAGCTACAGCGCTGGAAGCAATAGCACCACTTTAATCTTTCGCTATACTGTCCAAGGAACTGATGTCGACCTAGATGGAATAACGATGACATCTCCACTGGATCTCAATGGCGGATCAATTAAAGATGAAAACGGTAATGATGCATCATTAAGTTTTTTCGCAATTCCTATGCCTACTACTTTTGTTGATGGTGATACTCCCTATGTAACGAGCTTAACTAAGCCGTTAGACGATACCTACCTGGCCCTCGAATTCATGGACGTAAAAGTCAATTTTACAGAAGCGATTAATGTTTCAGGCGTTCCAAGAATTGCAGCGACTCTTGGGGTTGATACACGCTACTTCACTTATGTATCTGGCAGTGGAACCAATTCTTTAACTTTTCGCTACCTTATTCAAGAAGGTGATGAAGATACTGATGGCGTAATGTTTGATAACACAATAGATCTAAACGGTGGAACTCTCAGAGATGCCACTTCAGTCGATGCAGATCTAAATTTAGCTCCACCGCTAATGCCTAATGTTTTAGTCGACGCAGGTAGAGCTGAAGTTATATCCATCACAAAACCAGCAGATAAAACATATGTAGCGAATGAAGAGATATTTTTTGCACTAAATTTTGACCGAGCCGTAAGTGTCTCAGGTAATCCTCGTCTGGTCATGAATCTGACCTCTGGAACAGCTTATGCCAGCTACGTATCCGGCTCTGACACAAACCGACTCGTCTTTAGGCACCAAGTGGTTTTAGGTGAACTTGATCTTGATGGAGTGGAACTGGGTAATACTATTGACTTAAACACTGGTGAGATCAAAGGTTCAAATGAAATTAACGCCAATCTTGATATGACAACAGCTATCTCTGCCATAGATTTGTCAGCTGTATTAATTGATGCAGCTCCAGCAAGTGTCACGGCACTAGCTGTTCCCACTGACAATATGTATGTGACAGGTGACGACTTAGATTTCACCATCACTTTTTCTAAACTAGTGAATATTACAGGTACTCCTCGTCTACAAATTGATCTAGGTGGAAATACCGTTTTTGCGACCTATCAAAGTGGTACAGGAACTAATAATCTGCTATTTAGATACACCGTTCAGGCCGTAGACAACGATAATGATGGAATTAGCTTTACCAGCAATTCAATTGGCTTGAATGGGGGCACTATAAATGATTCAAATGGATCAAGTGCTAATTTAGATTTTTCAAGTTTTATCCCTGATTTAACTGGAGTCACCGTCAATGTTGCTACCGTAGTCATTGATTCAATAACTCCTCCAGCAGACAACACTTATATTGAAACCGACACTATAGATTTTGTTGCTAATATTTCCGAGTTAGTAAATGTTACCGGTAGCCCTAGGCTTCAAATTAATATTGGTGGAGTTACCAAATATGCAGATTATCTTTCAGGAACGGGCACTGCCGCTTTAACTTTCAGATATTCTGTTGAATCTGGATTAACAGATAGCGATGGAATTGTATTGAGCTCCCCTCTTGATCTTAATGGAGGAACAATACAAAACGGATCACTTCAAAATTTAAACACAAGTTTTGTGGCTCCTTCGATGCCTAATGTCCTAGTCGACACTACGGCACCTGTTGTTGCGATCACAACTCCTGCAGACAACTCATATATAAATTTAACCAACAACTCTTCGACTTTTGCAGTTAGTGGAACTTGTAATGAGTCCGGGCAAACAGTAAATATTCAAGTTGATGCTTCCGATGCAAATTCACAAGTTGGATTTGTCTGTGACGGAACTAACTTTTCTGGAACGATAGACACCAATGGTATTTCTCAAGGCGCACTTGTGATGACGGCGGTCTTACAAGACCAAGGCGGAAATGAAGCCACGAGTACGGGTATTAATCTAACTAAGGATACTATTGCTCCTTTGATTGCCCTAACAACACCTGCTGATAATAGCTCCATCACTTCGGCAAATGATTCTTCGACCTTCTCCGTAAGTGGTACCTGTGATGAAAATCTCGCCACCGTGGTTATTGAAATAGATGCTATTGCGGCGAGTTCCCCCGTGGGATTCAGTTGTAATGGTACTAATTTCACAGGAACTATCGATACCACAGCTCTTGCAGATGCGACTTATAGTTTCACCGCTAAAATAACTGACACCGCTGGAAACGAAGTGACTTCTGTCGCTCATACAGTTATTAAAGATAGAGTCGATCCGACCGTATCAATACTTTCACCTACAGATTCTAGCTATATCAATATTGCAAATAATTCAGCCACGTTTGCTATTTCCGGAAACTGTAGTGAAGCTTCACAAACTGTTAGTATTGAAATCGACGGAGGTGCGCCAACTAGTCCAGTGGGATTTGTTTGCAATGGCTCAACTTACGCGGGAACAATAGATACGACTGCTCTGGCAGAGGGAGCACATACTCTTCAAGCAAAGATCTTAGATACGGGTTCAAATGAAGGTATAAGTAGTGTTATCAATTTAACTAAAGATACAGCGGCACCAACAATTAGCCTAACAACGCCTGCCGATTTATCAACAATTTCTTCAGCTAATGATTCAACCACATTTGCTGTAGATGGAAGCTGTGATGAAAATGGAGTTACTGTCGATATTAAAGTTGATGGAGTGAGTGCATCTTCTCAAGTAGGTTTTGTATGTGATGGTACAAATTTCACAGGCACCATAGACTCAACTGTACTTGCCGACGCAAGCCTGGCTTTCACAGCAGAGATTGTCGATGCTGCAGGAAATAGCACTACATCTAATACCAACACTGTTACCAAGGATGCTACTCTCCCAACAGTATCTATCACCGCCCCACTTGATAATTCATATATTAATATTGCAAATGACTCAACAACTTATCCGATCAGCGGAACTTGTAGTGAGGCAGGTCAAACAGTCACAATTGAGGTAGATGGAGGAGCAGCTTCAGGCTCTGTAGGTTTTAGCTGCGACGGTACGAATTTCGCAGGCACAATTGACTCTACAGTATTAACAGAGGCAGCGCATACGTTACAAGCCAAGATTCAAGACACTTCATCAAATGAAGGAGTTAGTGCTATCATCACCATCACACGTGATGTATCTGCACCGACAGTCACTTTAGTTAATCCAGCAGATTTGAGTACTATTAACGATAGCAACAATTCAACCACTTTCCCTGTAGATGGATCTTGTAGTGAAACGTCTCAAACAGTAAACATTCAAATAGACGGAGTAGATGCTACATCTCAAGTAGGCTTTAGCTGTAACGGTACTAGTTTTTCAGGGACAATTGATACTACTGCTCTTGCTGAGGCGAGTTTTTCTTTCACGGCAGTTATCGTTGATGCAGCCGGAAATGAAACGACATCTGCCGTTAATACTGTAACGAAAGATCAAACCGCACCAACTGTCAGTATAACGTCTCCCCTAGATAATTCTTATATAAACGTTGCTAACGACTCAACTAGTTTTAGCGTAAGTGGAACCTGCAATGAAGCCGGTCAGACAGTTGTGATTAAAGTAAACAACTTAGCTGCAGCAACACCTGTTGGATTCAGTTGCGATGGTGCAAATTTTACTGGAACCATCAACACATCTGGTATTGCCCAAGGACCGGTTACTATGCAGGCAGAATTATCTGATGGAGGTGGGAATACCGGTACGAGCTCCATTATAAATCTAGTAAAGGATACCGTAGCCCCTACAATTGCCCTCATCACACCTGCTGATTCATCAGCTATTACACCTGCAAATGATTCTGCAACTTTTAGTGTTGATGGAACATGTGATGAAAATGGAAAGACCGTTCTTATAAAGATTGACGGTGCGAATGCTACATCTCCTGTTGGGCTTGTATGTGACGGAACCAACTTCTCAGGAACAATTGATACCACAGGATTAGCAGATACAACTTTATCGTTTACTGCAGAAATCACTGATGACGCAGGAAATACAACAGTGACAGCTGCTAATACAGTAACTAAGGATACTGCAGTTCCAACCGTCTCCATCACAAGTCCTTCTGACAGTAGCTATATCAATATTGCAAACGTCTCAGCGAGCTTCAATATCACAGGGAACTGTAATGAAGTTGGCTTAACTGTGACCATCGAGGTTGATGGTGGGCCAGCGACAAGCCCAGTTGGCTTTAGTTGTAATGGTACAACCTATTCTGGAACAATCGAGGTCACCGGACTATCAGAGGGTGCCCATACACTTCAAGCCAAGCTAACTGACGCCGCTCTTAATGAGGGCACCAGTGCTGTAGTCAATATAGTAAAGGATACAGTTGCACCTACAATAGTTTTAACGAATCCAGCTGATAACTCTACAATAACTACCGCTAATGACTCAACGACTTTTCCTGTGGACGGAACATGTAGTGAATCTGGTCAGACTGTTGCGATTGAGATAGACGGCACGCCTGCTGTATCCCAGGTTGGGTTCAATTGTGATGGTAGTAACTATTCAGGTACAATCGATACTACTGGGTTAACTGAAGGTACCCATAATTTTACAGCGATCATTCAAGATCAGGCAGGCAACGAAACAATCTCCAATGCTAACTCTGTTGTAAAGGCTGTATCTGCACCAATTGTTTCAATTACTTCACCCACTGATAATAGTTTCATCAATATTTCCAACGACTCTACAACTTTTTCCATAACTGGTAACTGTGATGAGCTACTAGGAACTGTTACAATCGAGGTAGACGGTGGAGCGGCAGCTTCTCCTTCAGGATTTAACTGTGATGGAACAAGCTACTCAGGAACAATCGATACAACTGGACTAGGCTCAGGTGCTCACACTATTCAAGCAAAACTGAGCGACGGAATAAATGAGGGCTCAAGCTCTATTATAAATTTAAATAAAGACGTCGTGGCACCTGTAGTTAATTCTATCACAGCACCTAATCCGAACTACTATCTTGAGTCCGACGATGTTAATTTCATCCTGAACCTCAGTGAAAATGTTGTAATAAATGGAAGTCCACGTATTCAACTTGATGTCGGTGGTTTTACACTCTATGCGACATACGCTTCCGGTTCAAACTCATCTAGTTTAGTATTTACTTATACTGTTCAAGCTGGGGATCAAGACTCTAATGGAATTGGATTTGGCTCAACTTTAATAGATTTAAATTCAGGCACAATTTTAGATACCGCACAAAATTCAATTAACTTAAATTTAGATGCGGTTGCCGCTCTTCCAAACTTATCAAGTGTACTTGTGGATGGAGTTCTTCCTACTGTCAGTATTACAGATGCAGTCGATATAAATGCTGCAAACGAAACAACATATTCTGTCTCTGGTACCTGTTCAGAAAACGGAAGGACCGTGACAGTTTCCATTGGCGGTATTTCTGCGACACCAACCTGTTCGTCAAATGCATGGACCAGTGGTGCTATCGATGTTTCAGCTCTAGCAGACACTGGAGCATTAAGCATAACTGCTGATCATCAAGCAGCTTCAGGTAATAACGCCGTTCAGGCTCAAGTTAATGTCGTAAAAAATTCTGCAGTTCCTCAAGTTGCAATTACTTTTGCCCAAGATATAACCTCTGCAAATGCTACTGGATATGCAGTGAGTGGAACCTGTACAGAAAATGGTAGAATTGTAGATGTCTTTATTGGAACTCTAAATTTTCAACCAAACTGTTCGGGGGGAAGTTGGACCACTGGCTTCGTCGACGTTTCTAGCCTAGCTGATAATCCAAGTCTTCTCATTACAGCCGATCACTCGGATGGCACGACCTCAGCAACTCAAGCAACAAGAACTGTTGACAAAAACACGACTGGTCCAGTGGTAACAATTTCAAGTGCTCCAAATATCAATATCGGCAATGAAACCAACTATATTGTTTCTGGAACTTGTTCGGAAAATGGTCAAGTTGTAGACGTTTATATTGATTCTATTAATATAACTCCAACATGCTCAGGAGGAACTTGGACCACGGGTTCTCAAGATGTATCTAGCATTCCAGACGGAAGTGGAATTAACGTGACTGCTGATCATCAGACTTCAGGTGGAACTCCGGCAACTCAAGCAACAGTAACTATAAATAAGGACTCAGGCTCGCCAACTGTAGCGGATCTATCAGTTCCTACAACCCTGAAAGACAGCGCGGATCTAGACTGGAATTTAAATGATCCAGGTGGATACACTATAAATGATTATGAAGTGAACTACCGGGTTAAAGGATCTAGTACATGGTTGAGTTTTAACGATGGAATAAGCTTAAATACTTACACAACTGTCACAGGACTACTTGCTTCTACCACTTACCAGTTTAGGGTAAGGGTGCAGTATGACGGCTCGACTTATTCTTCTTGGACAACAACTGCCGAGGGTACTACAAAGCCAGATGATCCTCTTTTCGATTCTCCTTATAAGGCCATGAATGTTGGAGGCTCAACAGATACCAATGTCGTAGCCTATTACGACAATACACGTGTCTACATAAATGGAGTTGAAATTGCTTCCTCTCCTCTCTCTGCAGGGCAAGTCGTTAATCTTTCCCAAGCACCTGATAGTATCACCACGTCTCAATACGATGTTGTTGATGCTGACAAACCAATTTATGTTGCTGGTAGAAAAGGAAGTGGTGGAAATACCGCCAAAGGAAATATCGTCTGGCAACCAACGGCCTGGGCCGGAAAATCTTTTAGCTTTAACTCTATTAGAGATAACCCTCAACAGCTTTTTGTTTATGCAACTGAGAACTCTACAATTGAAGTAAAACAAGGCTCAACAGTTTTAGCTTCGACTACAATTTCTGCTGGAAGTGGAGCAAATCTCTCGTGGAGTGTTTATGGCTCATACCAAATTACCTCCACGGGAACGATCCTAGCCTACCACTCATCCGGAACGATAGGCTCTAGACTTGTTGACCCGAAACCGCTACTTCCAAGTCATACAGAGCTAATAGGGTTTCCTTCTAATTCGATGAGGCTAACTGCTGATCTTGACGGAACAAATTATAATATTATTCACTCTAACTCCACGACAGCATCTGGAAGTCTTAATAAAGCTGATGTAATTCAAATAAATCCACAAGGCGGGACGACATCTCTTTACCAGTCGGAATCTCTATTAGTTAGTTCTGATAAAAAAACTTCAGGTGCTAGTTTTGCAGACAGTAACGGTAACAAAGCCTCGCCATTTCTGCCTACAAACCAATTAAAGAAAAGGTATGCGATTAATAATTCAGCCGACTTTGTTGCCTTCGCATCTAAAACAGCAGGTACCATTGACGTCTATTCACCAGGTCAAACGATTGGAGTAGACACACCTGTTCAAACCCTCACCCTAACTAATTCAGGCGGTGGTGCGAATGCTCCATATAGAGCAAGAGTGGGCACAACCCCTACCGGTTATAGATTTATATCAACAGTTCCAATGGCGGGATGGTATCAACCGGATAATGATACTGGTTCCGCTGATCAAGATGAAACCATTCTCTATGGGACTGATGAGCTACCTTAAAAAGGCTAATTTCTTTGGCATTTTTCCTAAATAATTCCTTAAGCTTAGCTATGCCCATCGCTGGTAAGTATCTAATTTTATTGAAATATCTTAATTCGCCCAATAGTTATTAAGATATACCTTACAATAAAACTTGGAAATACCGATAAAGACGTAGAGGGATATCTAATTTGAATAAGTTGCTACTATTAACATTTGTTATCGTCTTGGCGGCATGTGGGGAATCAGGTTCTGACTCTCAGTCAGGCGGTGGACTCTTTCAAGCTGGTGGTGGTCAGAACAAAAACTTTTTCAATATTCAACTCAATAGCGCTAAAACTTTTATTGAATCAGAGTCGATCGATATCACACTAACTCATAGTTCAATTTTAAAAGTAACTGGCTCTCCAAGAGTTCCTATCACTATTGGCAGCACAACTGCTTATGCTAACTATCTTTCTGGAGACAATACAAAAACCCTTATCTTTCGCTACACAGTTCAAGCTGGTGACGAAGACCTTAACGGTATTGAGTTAAGTCGTTCAATTGATTTAAATGGTGGATCAATCCAATACACAGTTGACGGTGTTACTGAGAATGCGACCACTGAACTTCCAAATAAAAATACTTCAAGCTATTATGTCGATACCGTTTCTCCTAAAATTGAAGCTATCACTATTCCAAATGCCGGTTACTATAAAGCAGGTCAGGTTCTTTCTTTTGTCATTGATTTTAACGAGCAAGTAACAGTTGTTGGATCATCTAAACTTGAGTTAAACATAAACGGCTCCACTATAAATGCAGCTCTTTCTAGTCACAGTAATGATAAACTGACCTACACCTACACAACACAAAATGGAGATGATGATAGTGATGGCATTGCATTTGATAACACGTCATTAGTCATCAATAGCGGAAGTATCGTTGATGGTGCAGGTAATCTTGCTAACCTTGCATTAAATTCACTGATTACTCCACCGTCGCTTGCAAATATTTATATTGATACTACTGTTCCAACGGTCTCTATTGATTCTGCTCCAAGTATTTCTCTTGGAAATGCTTCTACTTATACATTCTCTGGAAGCTGCTCTGAAGACGGTATTGACGTAGACCTCACACTTGAAAATACTTCAGTTACAGTTAGCTGTGGCTCAGGTTCTTGGAGTTCTGGAGCTATCGATATAAGTGGTGAGGCAGATACGACTAATTTTGATCTTACCGCAACTCACTCTGACCTTGCTGGCAACGCTGCAAGTGCAACAACAACAGTAGTAAAAGATACATCTGTATCTACAGTTACTATTACATCACCAACAGTTATAAATAGTAATAATGTTTCAAGTTACTCACTTTCAGGTACATGCTCTGAAGATACAGTGATGGTGGATATCTTTATTGGCGCTCTTAACTTCCAACCAACTTGTAGTTCAAATGCTTGGTCTTTATCAGGTCTAGATATAACGAGTGAATCCGACTCGGCTAGTTTGGCCATCACTGCAGATCACTCAAGCGCCACTCAAGCAACTACTACAGTTGTTAAAGATACGACTTCCCCTGAAGTGACTTCTATCTCTGCTCCTACTAATGGTTACTATAAATCAGGAGATACTCTAAGCTTCACTATTGGATTTAATGAAAACGTCATTGCATCATCCGTTGCCTCTTATATTGAAATTGGCTTAGGACTTGGAACGAAACAAGCTTCTTATGTGTCTGGTAGTGGAACAAGTAGTCTTGTTTTCACCTACACAGTTCAAAATGGAGACAATGATACTGACGGAATAAGTATTTCTAATTCTAATATCGTACTTAGTTCTGGAAGCTTTGAAGATAACTATGGCAACTCAATTGACCTAGCCCTTGATAAAAATATAAGCCTACCAAATCTCAGTAGTGTGATTGTAGATACATCTGTCCCAACAGTCACATTGGACTCTCTAACAAATATCACAGCAGCCAATGTATCAAGTTACTCAGTAACAGGAGCTTGTAGCGAGAACTCACAAACGGTTAATTTATTATTAGGAGCTACTACTGCTTCAGCGACATGTAATTCTGGAACCTACTCAGCTACTGGCATTGATTTAACGGGTGAAGCAGATACTGCAACTTTTAATATTACCGCAGATCTAGATGACCTTGCCGGAAATTCAGCCATTCAAGCGACTACAACAGTTGATAAGAATACAACTCTACCAACAGTAACCATATCGGTATCACCAGATATTGATCAAACCAATGTATCTTCTTATTCAGCCAGTGGTACTTGTAGTGAAAATGGTCAAATTGTTGACGTTAATATCGGTAGCGTGAACATTCAACCCAATTGTAGTTCAGGGAACTGGAGTTTTACCAACCTAGACCTGAGCTCACTTTCGGATGGAAGCATTAGCTTTACGGCTGATCACCAGAGTGCTGCTCTTGTTTCTGCAACTCAAGCATCAACGACAGTTACCAAAAATACCACTGGTCCGACTGTCACTATTTCAAGTGCTGCTCATATTAACTCTTCAAATGAAAGTGCCTATAAAGTTACTGGTACATGTTCTGAAAACGGAAGAGTCGTCGAAGTTTATATCGACTCAATTTATTTGACTCCTAATTGTAACGGTGGAGCATGGAATACTGGCAATCAAGATGTCTCTAGTCTAGCGGACTCCTCTTCTGTTTTAATTACTGCTGATCATAGCAATGCCTCGGCTCAAGCTGCAACCCAGGCCACGATCACGGTAGTTAAAGATACCAGTGGTCCAAGCATGACCTCGCTTTCATCTCCGACAACTCTAAAGAATGCTGTTAACCTAAGCTGGACCTTTGTTAATCCAAGTGCAGCAACAATTGATGATTTTGTGGTGAACTATAGAGTAAAGGGTACTAGCTCGTGGATAGCGTTTGCTGACGGTGTAAGCACTAATACCTATGCTCAGGTAACCGGACTCAATCCGAGTACTACTTATGAATTTCAAGTAGCAGTAAAGTATGACTCAACAGAACAGTCAGCTTTTTCACAACTAACTGAAGCTCAAACTCAACCAGATAGTGATCTCTTTGCTGGAGACTATATCTTCATGAATCTTGGAGGTGCAACTGCAACTAGAGTTGTGGCCATGGAAGACAATACGCGTGTATTTCTTAATGACGTTGAAATAGCCTCCTCTCCATTAAGCGCCGGGCAGGTTGCATCAATAACCTCCGCGCAATACGATAAACTAGAAGGTGATAAACCGATCTATGCAGCTGGACTAGTTACGAACGGTGGAAATAATGCTCAAGACAAAGGGAATGTCATGTGGGTTCCAACCAGTTGGGCGGGGAAAAATTTTAATTTCAATGCGACTAGAAACAACCCACAAATCGTCTATATTTACGCTGTAGAGAACGCAACAATTACTGCTAAAGAAGGCTCTACTCTTCTTGATTCTGCCACCTTAACTGCCGGCCAGACGACTTATTTAGAATGGAACAATTATGGAAGTTTTCAAATTACTTCAACAGGAACGATCCTAGCTTTTTCGAACTCAGGTGGTACTAATTATTTTTATGATGTGAAGCCACTTCTACCTTCATCAAATGAGATTATTGGTTTCCCATCTAGTAGTATGACTTTAACCACTGATAAGGATAACACCAATTATACCTATATTCATTCTAACTCTGTGTCTGCTTCAAATGTGTTGGATAAAGCAGGCAATCAAAAAATTAACCCACAAGGAACGAGTTCACTATACCAGTCACACTCCCTTTTAATTACAGCTGATCAAAAAATTGCGGGCGCAAGTTATGCTGATTCGAACGGGTACTGTGCTTCACCATTTTTACCGACATCAATGATGAAGAAAAAATATATGATTAACACAAACTCTGACTATGTTGCATTTGCTTCGAAAGAAGCTGGTACAATTGATGTCTACTCTCCTGGACAAATTATTGGAGTCGACACACCTGTTCAAACAGTTAGCCTTACTAGATCTGGTGCAAACACAAACGCACCTTTTAAGGTGCGTTTGGCTAATCAAAATTCAGGCTATCGTTATATTTCTACTGTAAACATGGCCGGTTGGTATCAACCTAATAATGACTCAGGTGCTGCAGACGAAGACGAAACCATCCTCGTCGGCTTTGATTAATTATCGACCTAACAACCATCTCACCAATCGATCCCAAAAACTTAGCGGCTCTTCATCTGGTTCAGCTGCTGGTGGAGCTGGCTGCTCCGGTTGTTCTGGTTGTTCTGGCTCACTCGGCTGCTCCGGTTGCTCTGGCTCACTTGGCTGCTCTGGTTGCTCAGGTTCACTCGGCTGCTCTGGTTGCTCAGGTTCACTCGGCTGTTCTGGTTGAACTTCAAGGCCCTCCACCATTGCAATCAATGTGACGTCTTCACCTCTTCCACTGTTATTGCCTACTACATTTGATTCACTACAACCCTTGTCGCTATTATAAACATAGTCCTGCTCACCGCGAACTAAGATACCTTCGATGATCCCCGTATCTGAATTAAAAACAGCCGATCCAGAATTTCCTCCGTACGTATCAAGATTTGCAGTAAGGTAAACATCATTAATTTTTCTCACGTTGGCACCGTCAGTGATTTTAGTTGGTAGCCCTGATGGATGTCCAATAACCACTAGAGGATCACCAACTTTAGGCTTACCCGCAGTTCGAAATTTCAAAGGTTGTCTACCCACAACCTCTCGATCTAATTCAATTAGTGCGTAATCATTTTCATTAGTACTATCCAGTTTTTGAGAGACAATACTCACACATTTATAAACTGAGGTCTTATCCAAAATAAATTCTTTCTGTGTTGGATAATCGGCTTTGTAATCAAACACCCAAGAAGAATTACTACAGTCGGACTGCGATCTAATACAATGCCCTGCTGTTACAAGTTTATTAGGAGCGACTAAAAATCCAGAGCAATTTCCAACGGCTAATTGCTGAGAAAACCTTTCGGTTTCACACATTCCGTTTTGTTGTAACGTTCTTCCAACTAGCTCTACCTGCATATTATTCAATTCTTTAATTTTATGATTTGAAATCATAGCAGCAGTTGATTCAGCAAGCCTTAAATACATTGGATTTGTAGAGTCGTTAACATCGGCTCTGTTGTCATCACCATAGATGACTTTTGTTTGCGCTGATTTGGCAAAGCTACTGGTTGAAATTAATAAGAGTGATAGCAATAAAGATTTTTCCATGAATTCCCCTTCCTTTGAAATTCCCCACAATCAATATGCCTGATGTAAGTTTTTGCGGCAACTCATACTTCCTTACAACAAAAAGCTCAAAAAAGGCTCTAGAAGCCATCTCCAAAGAGCCACATTGACACTAGATATTTTGTTTTTGTAAGAATCCTAGAAAAGTTCTCCAATATATTGGCAGATTTCTTCGAAATTTTTTTGATCTTCTTCACTAAATGCTGCATGCTTTTCGCTGTCTAGATCGAGTACGGCGACAACAGCACCATTTTTTATGACGGGAACAACCAACTCTGAATTTGTTTTAGCTGAGCAAGCAATGTGCCCAGAAAAACTATGTACATCATCTACTCTTAAAGATTTTTTTTGCTCCCACGAACTTCCACATACACCTTTACCAAATGGAATCCTAGTACACGCAAGTGGTCCTTGAAATGGTCCAAGCACTAACTGTTCGCCTTCAACGAGATAAAATCCTGTCCAATGATATGACCTTTCCTCTTGAATTATAGCAGTGATATTAGCAAGATTAGCAATAAGATTTGATTCTGATTCCGTTACGGACTTAATTACTTGAAGCATTGTTTTTCCTCAAAAAAAAAGCCTATCCGAAGATAGGCTATTTCAATCTATAATTTATTATGTCTAACTTTAGATCCAGGAAATCTGTGATCCGATCCACGTCCTAAATAAGTGGTTTGAATCTTTCTCATGGAGTCTAGTCTTCTTTCCGCTAGAACATCTGCTGCTTTATTTACAGGAATATTCTGCTCATCTGAAATTTTATAAATATTTAAAGTCGTATCATAAATGGTATCAACCATTCTTCTAGACTTAGCATCATTCCAACCTTCAAATTCAATTGAAACGTTCATTAATCCACCAGCATTAATTAAATAATCTGGAGAATATAAAATCCCTTTTTCTTTAAGGATTTCACCATGACGATCTTCTTTAAGTTGGTTATTTGCAGCACCATTAATAAGCTTACATTTTAATTGAGGAATTGTTTCATCATTTACAGTCGCACCTAATGCACAAGGAGCATAAACATCCATATCTGCAGAATAGAATGCTTCTGGAGAAATGAACTCTGCATGAGGAACTTTCTTTTTAATTTTTTGAATATTGTCCTCGTTAATATCTGTAAAAAGAATTCTTGCTCCAGCCTCATTTAAAAGCTTAGCAAGCTCACGCCCTACAGAACCAACACCTTGAATCCCAACAATTTTATCTTTTAAGCTTCTTTCACCCCAAATTTTAGTTGCACCAGCTTCCATCCCTCTGAATGTTCCTAGAGCAGTATAAGGAGCAGGGTTACCAGAACCACCACTAGCTTTTGCAACACCACAAACATAATTAGTTTCAGTGTAAACATTATCGATATCTTGAACTGAGATATTTACATCTTCAGCAGTAATATAACGACCATTTAGAGACTCAATGAAACGTCCGTAAGCTCTAAATAGTGCCTCTGATTTATCTTTCTTAGGATCACCGATAATAACAGCTTTACCACCACCTAGGTTTAAACCTGAAACAGCAGCTTTATAAGTCATACCTCTAGATAATCTTAGTACATCCTCGATCGCTTCTTCTTCAGTCGCGTATGGCCACATTCTAGTCCCACCTAAAGCTGGTCCTAAAGTTGTATCATGAATAGCAATGATTGCTTTTAATCCGCAAGATGGCTCGCTGAAAAAGATAACTTCTTCATGGCCCATGGAGTATAGTTTTTCAAAAGTAAGCATCAGGTATCTCCTTGATTATATACATGTATAAAGTAGAATAAATTCTTAGTTTTAATAGACTTGAAGAGGTAAAAGTTCCATGCCCACTGTGTCATTTGAGAAACAAACAGAGAAATTTCAAGTAAATAGCGGCGAAACTATTTACGACGCACTACATGGCCACGGTCGAGAACTTCCCCATGGATGCCTCGCAGGGTCATGCGGTGCCTGTAGAATTATAATCACTGAAGGGCATAAAAATCTAGCGCCAGCCTCTCCAGTGGAGCAAGATACGATCGACTCAGTTCTATTAAATTATCAAAGGCTCAAAGGTGAAGAATACCTTAAAGGAGAAACATTACGTCTCTCCTGTCGGGCTAAAATATTGGGTGATATAACAATTAAACTTTTAGGTTAGCTGGACTTAGTGAAGTCGGGTCGAGCTCATCCTCTTCCTCATCTTCTCTTCTATCCGCAAGGTGGCGTTCACCATCAGTACTTTCGATTTTTACTTCTTCAATCTCATTATCAGTAACTCTAACTAGCTCAAATGAAAGTCCCTGCCAAAATAGGATATTTCCTTCTTTAGGAAAATTATTTCCAAGCATATCTAATAGGAAACCTCTTAGAGTACTGTAATTATCGTTAAGGGGAATTTTTATATCAAATTCTGAGTCTAGATCCCTTAGCGATATTGAACCAGGAAGAGTGATTCCATTTTCAAGCGTTTCTTCGAGATTCTTCACAATGATATCATCTTCATCATCATGCTCATCTTGAATCTCTCCAAAAATTTCTTCCATAATATCTTCAAGCGTAATGATTCCAACGACTAGTCCATTTTCATCTTTAACTAAGGCCAAATGAACTTTCTTTCTATTCATATGATCAAAAACTGCTTGAATTTTCATATGCTCGTACACGAAAAAAGGCTCGTTGGTATATTTTCTTAAATCGAGATTTTCTTTTTCAGCTTCTGAGGCAAATACAAGATCTTTAACGTGAATAAAACCAAAAGTAGAATCAAGATCATCCTCAACTACCGGGTAACGCGAATGTTGTACATCATTTACGAGGGCAACAATCTCACTAAAAGCAGATTCGGCTTTAATCATATGAACTTCTGACCTTGGGGTCATGATGTCTTTTACCTTAATTGTAGGAAATTCAAGAATTGATGTAAGTAGATCAATCTGTTTCGAATCAATTGACCTATCACGCTCAGCTTCACCAACCATAAACTCGATATCGTCCTTAGTAATCATTTTCTCTTGTAATGAAGCGTGCTCACCCAATACAGACTTAATGATAAACATAAAGATTTTTACTACCGGCCAAAGCATGTAATAGCAAAGCTGCAATATTCTGGTGATTGGAATTAACATTGATTCTGAATGATTTCTCATAAAAGTTTTTGGGATAATCTCACCAAAAATCAAAATCAAAAATGTCGTAATCCCAACAGAGTATGAAAGTGCATCACTATCAAAATATCTCTGAGCGATGGTTGTCGCCAAGGACGCAACAAAGATATTAATAAAATTGTTACCGATTAGAATCGTAGTTAAAAGCTCACTCGGACGATCCTGTAAAAACAGAAGAGGGCCTTTGCTTTTTGGGTGTTCTTCTAGCAGCTGTTTAACTCTTTTAGTAGGCACACTAATAATAGCCGCTTCTGATCCTGAAAAAAAAGCAGATGAAATCACACCTAAAATAAAAATTGTTAAATCTTGAACTTCTGGGCTCATTAGTAATTGCTCCCAGAGATATAAATTTGATTTAAATGTCTAAATGAATCGTATTGAAAATTATAAGAAGGGGGCTCTATTTTCGTTCTCCCAAATAAGGTTAATAAAATACTGGTGGAGATAACTCCGCTTTCCATTATACATGAGGAATTAGATTCTTGTCTACGCGCCTAGGTATGATCTTTAGAATATTTTAGAGGGGTAAGTCACTGAAATCTTTTAAAAATATCATTTAAAATTAGCAAATTATTGGGAGGTATTTGATTTTTCATCTGTACCAGCTCCCGCCCACGGAAGTAGCCGGCTTGACCAAATATCCCTAACTTATCCTCAAACAAATAAACATATATCAAAAGTTTACCAAAGGGATATTGTCCAAATCGAGTTATCTCTCCAGAGTCTACTTTAACAGAGGTCTCTTCAAGCACCTCTCTCACTGCAGCCTCTGCAGGAGACTCTCCAATTTCAACCTTCCCACCAGGAAATTCAAAAGTTCCCTTAAGTTCGTCATCAGAATCTCTGATCTGGGTCCATAGAAGAAGTCCTTCGTCTGTTTTTTTGAATGGAATTAATATTGAAATTGGTTTTAGTTCTGACAAAGCTTATCGTCGCTATCTAGTGAACATACAAGTTCAACAAACAATGATGCATCATCTGGGTTTTCAACGGCTTCACTTGCAATGGCTCGAACTTCTTTTACTTTTTTCATCTCTTTTTTAGTAGCTGCAATTTCAGTTTCTTGCGCTTTAGTAACAAGTTCTGGATATTTTTCAACATAGCTTTGAAGCGCTTGTCTTGAATCTGAACTTAGAGCGGCTACGCTGATAGCTTTACGCCCTGGAAATTCAATTGCTGTGAGTTTTCCATTACTATCTACACTGTAACTCGATATCTCGATAGGTTCATTAATATCTTTTTTCTCTACCTTCAAAAATAATTGGTTATCTTTTAATGAAATATTGAAATCACCTGATTTAATAAACTCATTTGGGTTATCTATAATATTTCTAACTAATGATAGGTTACCTAAGATATTCGCTGCTGCTTGAGATGCAGTTGGAGTTGGATTAACCATGGACGAAACAAAAGCACTATTTCTTCCAGAGGAAGTTACAACAGGTCCTGACGTAGCAGCTCCACTCCCCGACTTAGTAGAGGCAGGGGTTCGCTCCTGAGAAGATTTTCTTGATCTGGCTTCACCGCTTTCGAGCTCCTTAATTCTATTTTCAAGCTCCGCTATATATTCATCAGAAGAATCTTTCACTGACTTAGCATCACCCTTTCTTTTGGCAGCTGCAATTTCAGCTTTGAGCTGCTCGATCTCAGCAAGTAATTGAGCGTTTGATTTTTCTGAGCCGAGTTCACTCTGTAATGAATCTTCTGATCCCGCTAAGGCATTTACTAATTTATTATTCGCCTCACTCTCAGAAACTCCCGTTGCCTTTGCTACTTTATCTCTTAATTCATCAAAGGATTCTTGAATTTCAGGTTCAGTTGATATCGCTGAGGCAACATCTGAGGGATTAAGTGACCTATCATTTAAAATATTTTCACGGGCTCCGGAGTAGCGCTGTTTTGTTCTCTCATACATGGCCGAAGCTCGCTGCGATTCTTGCATCAAGCGATCCATACTACTGAGACCATCACTATCTGACATTGAGTAAACAGTATCATCAACCTCTGCTGTTTGAACCTGCGCCTGTTCAGCTATATCTCTTCCTGTAAGGCCAGTACCTGCAATAACCGTTTCACTACCTGAACTGGAAACTCCACCGATGCCTAAAGAACTACCTCCATACATATTTCCAAGCTTTCCAGAAGATATATCTTGACGTGTTTCATCTCGAGACTGTTTTAATTTTTCATCATCTACAACTGCTGTATGAGTCATATTGGCAGCAGCAAGATCAGCGATCTCATCGATCATATCGACTTCCGATGTATCGGAGGATGATTTAACACCAATAATTTTACCTTCATAATTCATTTTTGATGAGGCATAACCTTCATCACCGCTAATATCTTGATAAAACCTTGCTATATCCTTTGAGAGGTTAATCCCATCACACTGACCGCTAGCCTCATTAAAAGCTGCGGTGTTAAATAAATCGTAATTATCAAGCGCACTCAAAAGTGCTGGTCTATCTCCCCTTATATCCACCATTAAGTTAACTCGACTCGAATATTCTTTGTCTTTAAAAAATATGTTTCCATCAGAGTCAGGTGTATATGGAGAACTAAGATAAATTTTAGAGTTTAAGCCAATTAAAACATCTGCATTCGATGGTTCCAACTGGCCACCTTTTTCACAAACGATACTATTTAAGAGTAAGTTCTTCTCAGTGTCTCCAATCCCATTAGGATTATAATTGTCTCTTATAAAGCTTACCGCATCTTCAATCTGATCTTTACCGGCGACGTCCGTTTGGGAAGGATTACAGATATTATTTACGAGACTATTATAAAGTGGAGCACAATTTTCCGTCGCGGCTTTGGCCAATTCAAGTAAACTGTTTGCAGAAGTTTCAGGCTTATAAATATTTTCAAAGACTGAGCGGCTATCAAGACTTGGATTTTTCACTCTTGGTTTTACATAGTGGTCACAAAAAGCCTCTTTACTATTTAGCATAAGGTTCAATGTTGGTTCTCTATAAACAGCTATTGCGAAATTTTGCTGAACTTCTTCTATAATTTTAGATTTTTCCTCCTCGGAAGTTGTCTCAGGTATTGAAGCAACGAGCCTTTCATGTAACAAAGCAACTGGTAACGGAGAATTCTTTCCATTGCCTTTGCAATAATTGTTAATGCTTCCACCATTATCAAGGTCTTCTTTTGGAATCAATTTATCTAACCTATTGAAGACGAGATCAGAAATTGACTCTGCTCTTTCTTTCCCTTCTGAGTCAATATCAGCTTTGCTGTAGAATCTCGCTGCAAGGTAACGTCCATGCATAGTTCGGGTTGTGCAGGAATTTTCAGTCCTAAGATGACCTTTATTAAAATTTTGCAAGTAATCAGACAACATGCTTTCGAATGAGTTACCAGCAGATTCATTTTTACCAATTGAATTTTTGAACCAATCAGTTTGGGAATTTATGTAAGCTTCAAAATCAGAAGAATTTTTAAAAGAGTTTATCGTTTCTTTACAGGCTCCATTTGGATCTTTAATCTTTTGCATAATCGTATCTGCATCAGAACACGTTAGCAGTGACAATGCCTCTGTTTTATCAAGTCCCATAGTTGCGTAATCTAATTTGTCAGTATGAAGTCCATAAAACCTGAAGAGTGAATCATTATAAGAATGCAATGCCTGAAAAGCTTTAGTCACTTGTTGCTTTGCGATTCTCACATTCATAGCATCTTCGAGAGTTTTTCTCTCAGAACTGAAGTCTTTACTACTTTCGGATACTTCAAATGCTTTTGCATAACAGCTTTGACACGCATTTTTTATATTTGGGATAGGTATAGCCTGTTCTTTATGGCCCTTAGCAATTATGTCAATTAACTTGGAAACATCAGAATCAACTGAATTTGCTATTGCTCCAGGGAATGCGGAACAAATATCTTTAGGTGCGCATAGGGGGTTCGTTTCCGCCTCAGGACCAGTACAACAAGTTGGCTTATCTTGAGATTCTGATAATCTGATTCCTTCAAGCTTTGCAAATGCCTTACCCTTGACGAGTACAGGAGCCATCATATCAGTTTGTCGAGTCGTTATATATCCGTTACGAGTAGACCCTATCAGTGTACCGCCAGAATTGGAAACCGCAGAAGATACGCTCACAGGATCTTCGTTACCGTAAGCATTACCCACGACAAACAGAATAAGAAAGAATAAGTGCTTACTTCTCATCAAAAATATCTCCAGTGTACCAATCGGTAATTCCTGAAGATATTTTAAGGTTATTCAAGCTAATTAATTGAAAATTAAAGATTTTGCCTCTAAGTCACTGAAAAAACAAACAGAAACTTAATTTTAGTGCCTCAAAATGATGACAAAATATTGCTTAGTTTGCGTTTACGTCACTCTCGATTTTACAAACTTCTTTTTTAATAATTTTTTCAACACTCTCCATAGAGTAGTTCGGACTTGGTATTGTTCCAGTATTTACTTCACGAATAGCTACTTCGGTTTGAGTTAGTTCTACCTCTACTACGTTTTTTTCATCAGCAGAAAGTTTAAAATTCACAGTCCAAAACACTCCTGCGTTAGGGGTAGTGGAGTTCGCTTCAAAGCGACCTACTTCAATATACTCAACAACTGTTGGAGTTTGAGAAGAATCAACTGAAACGTTATAATTTCGACCAGCTTCGAGTGCAACTGATTTTATATCTTCTATCGAATGAGAAAATTGATTATATACTTCTCCTCTACTTTCAATGACTACTTCGCAATTTGCGGTCTTATCTTCAAGAGAATAAAAAAGCGCTCTAGAAATTTCTTGCTCACTTTCATTTGCAGCTGCTGTGTTAAAGATAGCCGTTAGTGCCATGATACTTAGAATCATTTTCATATTATCTCCGTTAGTTGGTTGACTTACTTTCTATGCTTGATAGCTAACTAAGTATGGTTAATAAAGGGTATTACAAGGATTATGTAAACTTTATATTCTATTGATAGATCCGAGCGCAAAGCTCTCTCTAACTGAGTAATTTTGGTAAAGCTCCATAAAAAAAGCCACACACTGTGTGGCTTTTATGGTTGATAGATCCGAGCGCAAAGCTCTCTCTAACTGAGTAATTTTGGTAAAGCTCGGATCTATTTAGCGATTCCGACTGCTTTTGTTTCTCTAATAACTGAAACTTTAATCGTTCCAGGATATGACATCTCTTCTTCAATCTTTTTAGCGATATCACGAGATAGCATAACTGTTTGATCATCATTAACTTTATCGTTTTCAACGATAACTCTAATCTCACGCCCAGCTGATATAGCGTAACTCTTCTGAACACCTTCAAAGCTATTAGCAATATTTTCAATGTCTGTAACACGACTAACATAGGACTCTTTAAGAAACTTACGCACACCAGGTCTAGCACCTGAAAGTGCATCAGCGGCCATAACTAAATGAGCAAGTATCGTCTCAGGCTTAACGTCCTCGTGGTGAGCACGAACTGCGTGAACAATATCTGGATCCTCTCCATACTTCTTAATAAAGTCTGCACCAACAACCGCGTGAGACCCTTCAGCAGAAGCATCAATCGCTTTTCCTATATCGTGGAGTAAACCAGCTCTTCTAGCTTGCTTAACGTTTAGTCCAAGCTCCGCCGCCATTGCTCCACATAGGAAACCAACTTCTAGAGAGTGTTGATATTGATTTTGCATATAAGATGTTCTGTAGTTAAGAGCTCCAAGCATTTTCAGAATTTCAGGGTGCATACCGTGAATTCCAATTTCCATTTGAGCTTTTTCACCCATCTCTCTAAGTCTTTGCTCTAGTTCATGCTTAGACTTATCATGAAATTCCTCAATCTTAGCCGGATGAATTCTTCCGTCAGCAATTAGCTTTTCGATTGTCATTTTAGCAACTTGCTTTCTCACAACATTGAAAGAAGAGATAACAACCATTCCCGGAGTATCATCGATAATTAAATCAACACCACAAATTTGTTCAAACGCTCTAATATTTCTACCTTCACGTCCAATTAATCGACCTTTGATTTCATCCGAAGGTAATTCAACAGAACTGATCGTTTGCTCAGCAACAAACTCTCCAGCAAATCTTTGCATAGCGATTGCGAGAATTCTCTTTGCTTTTTTCTCTGCTTCTTCTTGAGTTTCTTCCTCGATTCTCTTGATCATTTTAGCAGCATCAACTCTGGCTTCTTCTTCCATAATTGAGATAAGTTCAGCCTTTGCCTCTTCTTGAGTCATGGCCGCTACTTTTTCTAATTTTTCTGAAATATCTTTCTGACGCTCGATAAGTTTTCCACGCTCTAGCTGAGTTTGGCTTCTTTCTTTATCAAGTTCTTCTTCTCTTCTTTTAATATGCTCAAGATCTCTTTCTTTAGCTTCAATTTTTTGGTCTAAGCTAATTTCTTTTTTAGTAAGTGATCTTTCTTGATCTGCGATGGACTGAAGCTTTTTGTTGTACTCTTTTTCAAGCTCTTTCTTTTCGTCTTGAACAATTTCCTTAGCTTCTTGTTTTGCACTTCTGCGAATATCTTCAGCAGTTTTTTCAGCTTTTGAAACAACTTCATCAGCCTCTTTTTGTTTTTCCTCTTTTAAGCTTTTAACTCTTGATAGTGAAAAAACATATGCAATTACTCCCCCCACAATCAAGCCAACTAATAAGCCTAATATCAATTGCGTAGTCATGCTATTTATTCTCCTTCAATATATAATTTTTTTATCTGTAACAATATAATCTAATTTCATATCGTGGGGTTCAACTTCAAAAGCTTTACGCTCTTGCTCCGAATAAAAGATTCCTATCTTCGGTCCTGCGAAATTTTGCAAGTACCGATCATAGTATCCTCCACCTCTTCCTAACCTGTTCTTATTGCTATCAAACGCAACACCAGGAACTAGAAGAGCATCCGGAATTGCTGGCCGCAACAAAACCTCTTCACTCAGCTTCAATCCAAGTTTTCCTTCCCTATAATCAGAGATTTCTACCCGATGAAAGCTTAAGGTTTTATCATCATGCATATGCACTGAGAGCCAATCAAACTCCTCCCCAGAAAAACTGTGCCACCATAACGGCTCATCTCTCAAAGGGGAAAACCCACCTAGTCTAGTAACTGAATGTTCGGAACGAATTTCATTTAGAAGTACTGAGAGTTTAAGTGAAATTAATCTACTTTTATTCTCTCGTAACTCAGGAGTAAATTTTAGAATCTCTTGCCTAATTTCTAAGCGAAGCGTTTCTTTATTCACTTTAGTGAGTCGACGTCTTAGTTGCCGGGCCACCAGGAGAAACTTGCTCAATAAATTCCATAGCATCCTCCATTCCAAGTTTCAGATTTTGCACACTCTCTTTAAAGTCTGCTTCAACATCTTGAAGTTTAGTAGCTATTCTTAAAGCGCTCATTACTGCAAGATCAATATCTCGCATTCCTGGTTTTTGCTCACGCAAAGCCATTATTTCTTCACGAAGAAGATTTACCGAAGCTAGTGCCTTCGCATTATTATCTGCATCCGCTGAAATACGGATGTTACAGCCAAGTATATTGTGTTCCGAACTTTGGTTTACTGACATATATAAAGAGTACGAGAGATCCGTCTTTAAGTCAATCTAAGCCGGTTTAGGGCCGATTCCTAACAACGCATCAAGATAGGAGTCCAAATCAAAAATATTCAGATCTTCAACATTTTCACCAACCCCAATATAGATAATTGGCACGCCGAGATTTTGAACAATGCTGACCGCACTTCCTGCTTTTGCAGAGCCATCACATTTTGTAAAAATTAGACCTGACAAGGCCAGTGACTTATTAAACTCTTCCGCTTGTCGCAATGCATTTTGTCCCGTGATTGCATCGATCACCAACAGAGTCTCGTGAGGAGCATCAGGAATAACTTTTGACATAACTCTTTTAGTTTTTGCCAGCTCATCCATCAGATTTGATTTAGTATGTAATCTTCCAGCTGTATCAATAATACAATAATCGGCATTGATTTCTTTAGCCCTAGCAACTGCGTCAAAAGCCACTCCACTAGGGTCTGCTCCCTCAGCAGCTCTAACCATCTCAACTCCAGCTCGTTTACACCAAACTTCAAGTTGCTCTACCGCCGCCGCGCGGAAAGTATCACAAGCACCAACAACCACACTAGCACCCTGCTGTTTATACTTTGTTGCAAGCTTTCCAATAGTCGTGGTTTTACCAGCACCATTAACTCCAACAATCATAATAACTTTTGGTTTTTTCATCTCCGGGCTATATTCATAAAATTCTTTTTTTACTTTAGCCTGTGCGTCAGAGATTTTAGACTTCATGAAAGTTTTAATTTTTGAGAGATAATCCCCCTCTTCGCTGGCCATCTGTTGTAATTCATCCAGAAGTTCGTCGACCATGGCCGGTGAAAGATCAGCTGTAAAAAGAATTTCTTCCAATTCTTCTCTAGCGTCATCATCTAGAGTATTTCCAGACATTAAGTTGGTTACTCGCTTCCAAACATCATTCCTAGTCTTTGCCATCCCCTTAAACAGACGTGAATTCCAAGACTCTATTGGCTTAGGCTCTACGGGGATGACTTCGGCTGGCTTTGACTCAACAGTTTTCGTCTCGGTTATTTCTGGCTCGACTGTTTCTGTTTTTGCAGGGGCTTCAAGCTTTTCTTGCTTTGGTGTCTCTTTATGAGCGACGATTAAATTTCCAAAAGTAACAACAACAAATCCAAAAATGGCTGCGATAGAAATAAAATCGATTGATGTATATGCGGACATAGGTTCTCCTAAATTTTACAGGAATTTATCATCAAGATTAGGGTTTTTAAAGAAGTTCAAGATCATTTTAGCGCTTGCTCCCCACAGAGTATACGGTGCATTATCATTTTGCTGCCAATAATGACTAAACTCCTCAAGAAGTGGAAAAAAGAAAACTTCATAAGCACCCGCTAGGGAATTTGCCTTCCCTTTGGTCCACAAACTTTTTTCTCCAAGAGACTCTAGTTTCACAAAAACCAAATTATCCCATTCTCCATTAGAGCGAACCTCAACTTTGAATTCCTCTAATGTACCTTCATAACGACACAAAGCAGGAATAATCATTCTGGCCCTAGAGGTTTTAACAGGCTCATGGAGGCCAAAGTACTCGATTTTATTCAAATTAATTTCTGATTCCTCAGCCAACTCACGCTTTGCAGTCTCCAATGGCTCTGTTTCATCCGGGTTTTTATGCCCTCCAAAAAAAGCTATCTGACCTCGATGCGAGGGCATGGTATTACTGCGCTTAATTAAAACCACTCTATCTTCGACGAAAAGAAAATTGACCGCCCCCGACCATTGCGCTAAATCATCCAGACCAAGCCGGTTTTTATAATCTTCAAAAGTTTTTGGGAGTTTTAAATTGCTCAATTCCACAGCGATAAAATATCAAGTTCAAACAATCGAGGCCATCAGAAAGTTTTTTGCCTCAGAAAACTTTAACGAAGTTATTACCCCGCCCATGGTACAAAACCCTGGAATGGAGACCCATATTCATCCCTTCGAGGTTTACAGTAAAATAAGCGCTCAATCTAAAGGAATGTTTCTACACACTTCTCCTGAGTTTGAATTAAAACAAGTGCTCACACAGATAGAAGAATTTCAAAATATCTACAGCATCAGCTATTGTTTTCGAGATGAACCGAACTCTCCCCACCATCGTCATCAGTTTTTGATGCTTGAATGGTATAGAAAAAATCATCGCTACGAAAAGATTATGGAAGATTTAAAAAATCTCGTCTCTCATTGCTTTGAAAGCCTCGGATGCGAAGTCCCTAAAAATTTTGAGTGCAAAACAGTGTCCGAACTTTTTCATGAACATGCTGGCTTTGAAATTCTAGATTTTTTAGATGCTAAAAGACTTCGAGAAAAAATACTTAAAGACTTACCAACTGTACCAATCCCCGATCAAGAATGTAGCTTTGATGATTATTTCTTTTTAGTCTTTTTGAATCTAATAGAACCCAAACTTGTAGAGTATCCATTTCTCATAATTGATAAATATCCTGCTCCGCTAGCAGCCCTTTCAACTATTTCAGAAGACGATCCCAGAGTTTGTGAGAGGTTTGAGCTTTATATAAATGGGATTGAAATTGCTAACTGCTTCAACGAGCTAACAGACTTCAGCATTCAAGAGCAAAGATTTATTGAACAAAAAGAAGAAAAAAAACACCTTTATAAATATGAACTACCTTATCCAGAGCAGTTTATGAATGCTCTTGCCAAAGGCTATCCCAAGTCAGCTGGAATTGCCTTAGGAGTAGAGAGGCTAATGGGTGCCATAACTAAAATTGAAAACCCATTTTATCGTTAAACTATTTCTCTTGAAGATAGTTAAAAATTTTATGAAGCTTGATAACAACCTCAGACTTTAAGTGTTGAAAAGGAACCGATTTCGCCCATTTTATATGAGTCTCCGGATCTTCACTTCTTCTAATAGAGTTTGTCCAAACAGCATAACGAGATGCTAGTTCAAATGACATTAATCCATACCACATATATAAATCCTTTCCATCTTTTGGAAATGCATCAACCAAATCAAGAGTCCTTTCTACAAATACTCTTTTAAGCGTCCAAATATTCAAGCGCTGCATATCTTCTTTGCCGTAACTCACTCCAAGGTATCGTTCTCCGAAATCATGAGCAAAATCGACAGCTGCCTTACTAATCGGTTGTTGATAAAGCTCAAGATTTTTATAGTCCCCCCCTACTACGAGCGAGCGATAAATTCCTTCACGATTCCCACCTTGATCAAGAACATTTAAATAATTTGTTAACTCTTGATCAGTAGCCTCTGCTCCTCTAACAACTGAAATAATTTCTTTTAAAAAAATATATTGGTACTTTCGTTTGCGATTCTTTGGTAGATCGTTAAAGGCTTTGCCTGTTTCAAATACTGCGCCTTCTTTATTATAAACATCAGTTGATTTCGCATCCTTAACAATTTTAGGCAGATTAGGAATTACATACTGGATCCCTTTTTTTTCTTCTTTTCCCAACAATGAGTTCACTTCGGTTTTGGCACTCTCTATTAGTTTATCAAAGTCCAGGGCATAACAGGAAAAGCTCGCTCCTAAAATCATTAAAACCATTGCCTTTTTCATCTCTAACCTTTTGAAATCATGTTAACTGCAGAAATTTCTACCCTAGATTTATATTCTAACATTCTGATATGATCAGACAAAGAGGTAAAAATGCTCAAATACCTATTCAACGAAAAATTCTTAAATCAACTGGCCCAAAGGATCTCAACAGTAATCTCCAGTCAACTAAGTGAAGTTGAATCCAATTTATCTAAAGATTTAAACCGTATTCGCTTTGACCTTAAACGAATTGAAGATCAAATGATGAAGCATCAGCTAAAGAACACTCAAGACTACGGTATGCTCAAGTATCAAATACAGAATATTGAAAAAACGATTTCACCTAGAGAAGAGAAATCTGCTCAAGGACATTAATTCCCCACTTCATAAAAAGCAGATCATTTATAAAATAGAATTATCCATAAAATCACAGGGAGAATTCTATGAGAAAACTATTATTAGTGGCAGTTCTTACTTTATCTTTTAACGTATTTGCTAATAGCAATTATGATTTTTTTCAAACGGCTGGTTGGAATGCCATCTCCAACCTCAACGAAATAGACACTTTAACCATGGACAGAAACGGTCTCTATAATTCAAGAAACCTTTGTACCTATATTGGTTCAGCTCAAGCAAATATCAAACTTTCTATGCAAGCAGGGATGAAGTACTTTCTAAAAGAAGGAAGAGAAGATAATTATCATCAAGCAGTAGGATACTTTAACAAGTCAAATGACCTATTACCTCTTTGCCACAAAAATTTAAATGAATCTTCAAGAACGGAAATTAGAAATTTCGTGAACACTTTTATAACTGAACTAAAGTCTCTTTTATAAAACGAACAAGGCCTCACTCAGTGGGGCCCTTACTTCTATTCTTCGACTATAGCACCAACTAAATCATAATCTAAAACATCTGTAATTTTAACTTTTACGATCTCACCGGCCTTGGCCATCCCGTCGTTAATAATGACCTTACCATCGATATCAGGTGCTTGACCTTTATGGCGTCCTTGTAAAAGAAGTTCTGTTTCTTCATGAGCTCCTTCAACTAGTACTTCTAAGACTTGCCCCAAATATTGTTGGTTCAACTCACGGGCAATTTCTTTTTGTACTTCGTAAATTTTTTGGAAACGCTCTTCGATCACTTCTTCAGGAACTTTATCTTTTAACCTAACTGCAGGAGTTCCCTCTTCATCAGAGTATTTAAAAACACCAAGGTGATTAAAGCGGCACTCGGTGATACCTTGTAGAAGAGTTTCAAAATCTTCTTCTGTCTCTCCTGGAAATCCAACGATCACAGATGTTCTTAGTACGATATTAGGAATTTTTTCTCTTAATGTTTTAATTTTACTCAGTATAAGTTCATTCGTCGCTCGTCTATTCATACGACGAAGAACCTTACTTGAGAAATGTTGAATCGGCATGTCTAGATAGCTACAAATTCTATCTGAGCTGGCAATAACATCCATCACATCATCAGTGAGGTCATCTGGATAAAAATAGAATACTCTAATCCAGTCTGCCCCACTTTGATCATTTAGATTCTTCAGTAGTTCATAGATAACAGGATTTTTATTATCCACTCTCTCAAACCCTTCAAAATCAGAACCATAGTCTGAAAAATCTTGCGAGATCAAGTTTAACTCTTTAACTCCTTGAGAAACTAAATTCTTAGCCTCTGTTACAAGTGAATCAACTGATCTTGATCTCAATCTCCCCCTCAACGTTGGAATAATACAAAAAGTACAATTCCTGTTACATCCTTCGCTTATTTTTAACCATGCCATGTAACCCGGCGATGTATTGATTCTTGGATCAAATTCGGTGTGAATGAATTTTGGAATTTCAACAAATGATTTTTTCTCTAACTCTCCATCTTTGAATGCATTCAATAATGGAACGATTTTATGGTACTCACCTGTTCCGATGAAAAGGTCCACCTCAGGCATCTCTTTTTCAAGTTCTTGAGAATACCTTTGGGCCATACAACCACTCATCACAAGTGCTTTACAGTTTCCAACTTCTGGATCTTTAAAATCTGCTAAATCTAGAACAGTCTCGATTGACTCGGCTTTAGCCGCTTCAATAAATGAACACGTATTTACAATTATAACTTCTGCATTTTCAGGTTCTTGCGCGATAGTGAAACCATCTAGTCCCAGATGCCCAAGCATAACTTGAGAATCCACTAGGTTTTTAGAGCAGCCAAGGCTGGTGAAATAAAGGGACTTTTCAACAAATTCAGGTGTAGTTGTGTTCATAAGAGCTCAAAATAATGCCCTAGACACCATTAGGCTAGCTGAGATGTAACAATTACTCATTTATTTTCATGGAAATGTCCACATGAGGGGCATTATAGGTCAGTGAGCCCGAACTAATGCAATCAATTCCGATGAGATTGTAATTTCCAATATTTTCCAAGCTGATACCGCCGGAGAGCTCATAAGTATTTCCAGGTTTTTTAATTTCTGAAGCTCGCTCTATATCGGCTTGAGTGAAGTTATCTAATAAGAAATGTTTAATACCCAAATCTTGAGCCGGCCCAATTTCAGCAACATCATGAATCTCTAAAACTATCGGCTGATAAAAACCACTGATGCTCTGAAAATGCTTAATCGCTTTTTCAACTCCACCAAAAAAGTTTTTATGATTATCTTTGATCATCCAAATATCAGTTTGAGAAAGCCTATGATTTTTACCGCCTCCAATCTTAACTGCATACTTCTCCACAAATCTTAATCCAGGAGTTGTCTTTCTCGTATCAAGAACTGTGACTTCCCCTGCACTTTTAGTGAGCTTGTTTGTATAAGTAGCAATCGCACTTGCTCTTTGTAAAAGATTTAATGCAAGACGCTCTCCGGTCAGCGCTATATTAAACGGGAGACTAAACTCTGCCTGCGTGCCAGCAGCTTTTTGCACATGGACGCCTTCAAACTTATCTAAACCCGAAAAATCAAAGTCGGATCGTCCTAATCGATTAAAAACTGCTTTAAAAAATGGAATTCCAGCAACCATTAAGTCATCTTTAAATTTTAAATGACACTGAACCTCAGTTGATGGCAAAGAGAGAATATATTGAGCTGATCTTTCTAATTCATCTTCTCTTAAAAAGAAGTCTATTTGCTCTTGATAAATAGTCGAAAGATTCATAACAATTGTCCTTTTTTTCATATGGCCACAAGGGAATACTATAAAATCAGCTAGATAGAATTTACTACCACCAGCGCCTTTTGAATAAAAGAGATCGTGCAGCATTATCTATTAGTATTTTTCGCTCTAATTTTTATCTACTTTAATCAAGTAACGATCTCAAAGGAACCTAGGACTTATATCCCCTTGAAATTATCTAAAGACAACAAGCAAGGAGGTCTTTACCAAGCAACAATAACCGGCAATAAAAAATTTATTTCTAACCACACCAAAGCTGCACTCAAGAAGCTTGGATTGCTTCACTTATTTACTCCCTCAGGACTTCATCTATCCAGTTTATTTTTTCTGCGATTTCTCCCAACAGGAGTTCTAGTAATAATCCTCGGTCTAATCTTTTTATATATCTCAGATTTCAACACTTACCATTCAATGGAGAGAGTGATCCTCTTTAAAGTCATTCATTACCTAGGAAATTTTAAGCTGGAGAAGTGCTTTCTTCTGACTTTTGTAGTTAGTCTTCTTTTCGATCATCTCTCAAATCCTATAAGTTATCTATTCAGCTTTATTTTTTGGGGTACCATTCTCATTTATCGAGATAACCCAGTTAAATGTAGTTTCTATCTTAGTATGCATAATATTTTGATTAGCTCACTACTATCTCAACCAATAAATTTACTCATTTTTATTTTGAATCCGCTTATTACATTAACTGTTAGTTCATTATTCCCATTTCTATTTTTGAACTCACTTTTACCTGAAGAGTATGAAGTTTCTATGTCATGGTTTTTCAATATGATTGAAAATATTGTGGCGAGTTCCAACTCGTTTTTAACGGTTAATATTTCTTTCTCAATTGCTGTATTATTTTTTATCTTATTTAAAACTCGGAACAAATATTTACTCGCTATTGCCATGCTCATACCGACAAGTCTTGATGGAGTGTTTCGACCGTCAGAATTTAGAGATCAAGTCATTAACCTTTCAAGAAAAGAAGAAATAATAAAAACATCAAAAACAAAAATTGATTTTATCGATAGAACCTGTAGCTTGAATTATAAATGTAGATTAAAAGAAATTTGGTGGGGTGGTATAGAAATTTAGGCTCCCAAAAAGGGAGCCCAAAAAAGATTATTTAACTTTCATATCAGAAATTAATTTATCAAAAGTTTTTTCTTCTCTAATAGCATACATAATGTTTTGCTTAATATTTTCGTTAGAGCTGTAGTAACCTTTAATTTGATCTTTCTCCATTCCAGACTGAGAAGCCATTTCGTCGATTTTTGCATTAAAATCTTCTTCAGTTGCTTCAATTCCGTACTTAGTAGAAATTTTATCAAGGATTAAACCAGATCTTACTTGGAACTCAGCTTTTTGAGTGATGTCTTCATCCCATTTTTGGAAATATTGAGCTGCCATTGCCTCATCAAATCCTTGCTGACGTAGATTTCCACCAAGCTCTTGTTTTACAGATTCTTTTTGTTGATCAACAAGAGCAGAAGGAATATCAAATGGATTTTCTTCAACTAATTTTTTTAGGATTGCTTCGTTAAGCTCCATATTTACTTCACGCTTCTTTTGAAGCTCTAGTCTTTCTTTGTTTTTAGCATTGAAATCGTCAACAGACTCAAAACCAAATTCTTTTGCAAGCTCGTCAGTTAGCTCTGGAGTTTTTCTTTCTTTAATCTCTAAAAGTTCTACATGAAACTTTACACCCATGTCTCTTAGCTCTGGCTCGTGGTACTCACTTGGAAAAGTCACTTCAATAGTTTTCTTCTCACCTTTTTTAAGACCAACCATTCCCTCTTCGAAACCAGGAATGAATTGTCCTGAACCTATCTCAAGTTGGAACTCTTCTGCCTTCATATTCTCAGGCTTAGTTCCATCTGGCTTTTCACCTTCAAAATTAAAAATAGCAAATTGACCATTTTCTAATTTTGCTTTCTCGTCAGTTACTTCTACCATTTCAGCTTTTGGAGCAAGATATCTGTCTTTTAGATCTTCGAAATCTTTTTCAGTAACTTTTTCATCACCTTTTTTAAATTCGTAAGAAGAGTAGTCTTTAACTTCTACTTCTGGAAAAATTTCAACAGTAGCTTCAAAGCTAACGTTATCATTTTCAAATTTAGTTTCACCAAAATTAGGGTAACCAACTGCTCTTAGATCTTCTTCTTGAATTGCTTTATAAAATTCTTGAGAAACAAATCTATATAGGGCGTCGTTTTCAGCTTGAGCACCATAAACTTGTTTTACAAAATTCATTGGAGCTTTACCTTTACGGAAACCTTTTAAGTTAGATGTTTTTTGCTTTTCTTTTAAAGCTTGTTCGATTTGAGTAGATAGGTCGACACCTTCAAAATTAAACGTAAGTTTTTTGGTACAACCATTGATGTTTTCTACTGAGTAAGACATTTAAACCTCTTTATGCGACATGTTAATAGATTTATTTAATGCCTGAAATTAACCAATTAGGCTCGTAATGTCAAAGATTTAAGGACGTTTAATAGCGAACTAAAGCCTTACATAATCCCTCTGGCGGGGCGCATGCAGCGATATGTTTTCCGTCTGCAAGCTTTAACGATTTTTCAATATCTTGTGATGTAAGTTTTCCTCTTCCGACCTCAATAAGTGCACCAACAATGAGTCGTACCATTTGTTTTAAAAATCCAGTTGCTTCAATTTCAAAACAGTAATGTTCTGGAAATAGGCCATAGAAAGTCTCAGTGTTTTTCGTAATCTGCACGTCAAAGACTTCTCTTACAGTTGTACTAGGACTACTTCCGACCGTCATAAAAGATCTAAAGTCGTGTGTACCTTTAAATACTTCGCAGGCTTCACGCATCGCCTCAAAGTCTAGAGGGTATTTGAAATGTGCCATATAATTTCGCTGGAAAGGTGTTTCATTTTCTTGAGTAGAAAAGAGATATCTATACCTTCTCGATTTGGCGTCTGAAGTAGGCATCAGATCTTTATTTAAAGTTTCGCAATCCACACACCTTATTTCAATTGGAAGGTGGGAATTCAATCCTTTTATAAGGCCAGTTGGCTCAATAAAATAGGGTGCATCGAAAACAACATGTTGGTTTAGTGAATGAACTTTTGCATCAGTCCTACCAGACCCTACCGTGGAAATTTTTATTTTAAAGATTCCCGCAAGAGCCTTTTCTACTTTCTCCTGGACGGTTTCGGTGGTGTTTGTTTGCCGCTGCCAGCCATGGAAACTACTCCCATCATAAATGAGGACAATTTTATACTTTGTCTTCATCCTCGTCCCAGTCAAAGATATTTGCAAATTTCTTTCTGTGCGTAAGTAGATAGATAATGCTTAACAAAACATAGAGAGTAATAACTGCAAACAACATGACTTCGTGATAACTCAATATCGCAATTGAGCCTACAAGCAATATAAAAAGAGTCGTTCTTTTATGTTTTCTAATCCAGGCCGAATTCTTAAACGAAGAAAATGGAATATTCGAGACCATTAAAAATGCATAGAAGAAAATATAAGGAACAGCAATATAAGTATCGTTTAAATACTGCGGAAACACATCTGATAGATAAATATAACCAATGATCGCACTGGCCGCACCAGGAATAGGCATTCCCTGAAAATAATCACTTTTAACTTTATTTATATTTGCATTAAAACGCGCCAGCCTCAAAGCACCACAGAGTAGAAAGAAAAATGACACTACCATTCCAACTCTTCCTGTGCCGATCAAGAATTTATTATAAAAAATTAAGCTCGGTGCCATACCAAATGTAATCAAATCACTTAGTGAATCATATTGTTCGCCAAAACTTGACTGTGCTCCAACAAGTCTTGCAACTCTCCCATCGACCGAATCAAAAACTGCACCAAGCACAATCAGAAAACAAGCCTTAGTAAAATCTTGTTGTACTGAATAAAGTATCGCAATAAATCCACAGGCAATATTTAATGAGGTGAAAATATTTGGTAGAAAAAATACTAACTTATCTGTCTTTTTTTTGTTTTCCATAGTTTTCCTAAATTGAAGCAAGAATAGTTTGGCTTGAGAGAAGTTTATCTCCAGGCTTAACTAGAATTTCACATCCTTTGGGGATTTCAACCGACACTTTGCCGCCCAAAGTTTGATAGCCAATATACGCACTTGAACTAGCTTTGTCCCCTGCGCGAACAAAAATCTGCTTTCTGCCTATCACGGCCTTATTCAAATTAATTTTTGTAAATTCAATCTTTTTAGAAGCCACTTCAAATTCTTCATCTCCTGACTCTAGCAGATTATAGTTAACCACTTCACCTTGAAATGGCATCATAATTCCATAATCGTCAAAAATTCCGGTTCTTATTTGGAGTGTAAGTGATTCACCACTAGTATTAATATCAATCAACTTGCCAGATATTGGGCTTAAAATTAAATTATCATCAAGTGCTCTTCTGGAGGTAAAGTTTATCTGTTTTCTATAAACTAAAAAAAGAAATACTGCATTCGCAGCAAACCATCCCAAAATAAACCACCAAGGCATAAAATATAAAACTAAAAATAAGACTAGAATCAATCTAAATCGAGTCTCTCTAGAAATATAAAACCAATTAAGCATTTGGTACCTTGAATTCCAGTTCAAGAGGACGATAATAAAAAAGCTCCTCTTTTATCTTATTTTCAACAATATACTTAAAAAGAAAAGAGTCGTTCTCTCTAATTAATATTTGAGTCGACTTAATTTTTTCCTGTCCGGCCATCTCGCCTCGAGTAAAGATATTGTCACCCAACTCTTCTAATTTCAAAGTTTCATCTTTTACTAGTTCAGTAGAGTTTTCATCGCCATTCCATTTATAAATAAATGTTTCTCCTTTAAAAGCACTCGCGATCCAAGAGCCACTCTGAATGTTCAGAATTTTAGGAACTTTAAAGTGGTAGAACGAATAAACTGGAATTTTCTGCCACTGACAAATATCTACAAAACCTTGCCCTACCCTCATTCCAGTGTAGGAGCCTGGCCCGGCACAATAAATAATTCCTTGTAAATCCTTAACTTCGAGGTTTTTTTCTTTAAGGAGTTCAAAAAGAGTTGATTGAAGAATAAGTGAAGTCTTCTTAGACTTAATATCCAAAAATTTAAGGGCCTTATAATTTTCATCATAAAGCCCTATATTTAAATCTTCTGTGGTGTCTAAGTATAAATACATCTAAAGAAGGAAACGCTTAATATCATTAAAGATAGCTACAAAAATTAACAAAAACAAAAGAGACATACCAAGCTGTTGTGCATACATAAGCTTCTTTCGAGATAAAGGCCCTCTATTAAATATCTCAAATATAATGAAAACAATATGCCCACCATCTAACACAGGAATTGGAAATAAGTTAATGACAGCTAAATTGATCGAGATCAGGGCCATCAATCTAAGGAACATTGATAGTCCCATATTAAAATAATCATTAGCAGCTTTTCCAATTGCGATTGGACCACCCAAATTATTTACTGAAACTTCTCCGAAAATCAATTTTTTGAACATGCCCACGACATTAGCCGTTCCATCAACAGTTCGCTTATATGCTAATGCGATAGATTCAACAAAGCCATCTGCACTAAATTCAACCATTCTTCCATAACCTACAATTCCAGACTCAATGCCTACCATCAAAACTTGTTGTCCGTTATGCTCAGTCATTTTAGGAGTCAAAGTTACTGATCGAAGTCCCTCATTATTCAAAACTGATAGTTCAATAGGTTTTTCTTCTTTAAGCGATTGCACTTTATCTCTAAACTGAACGAAAGAATTGATATCAACTCCATCTACAGCTACGATCAAGTCACCTTTTTTAAGTTCAGCCTCACCTGCAGCTGAACCGAGAGAAACATTATTAATCATAAGCTCAACTGGATAAAGACCTTTCTCTTGTTTTAAGACTTCAAGAAGCTCACTACCTTTTGTTGTAACTTCAGTAGACTCTCCATATTTTAATGGTCGATTTTCAGGATCCCAAACTCCTAAGCCGCTAATATTATGATCAACTTCCGTTAGCTTAAAATTCGTTTCATTTTCATATGCTCTTACTTCCTCTAATGAAGTAATTTTTCCCTCTGGAGTTTGCACAACAAAAACATTTCCGTTTTTATCAGCAAAAAGCGGAGCTTTCAGTTGAGTCACCGAGCCCATCAATTCTTTTTGAAATTCTTCAGTCGTGAAATCAGATTTTAATTCTACTGTTTCACCTGATCTATTAACTGTTATTGAATTTACTTTTGAATCAGCAATATTCACATCATCAAAATTAAAAATATCTTTTCCATTGATTTTCGCTAGTACATCACCAGTTCTAACCCCAACTGAGTAAAACTGAGAGTCAGCATTGATAACACCTAGTTTTGGCTCAGGAACTTTTTCTCCCCCCATGGCCAAAAAGAAATACAAAGCAAATGCCAATACAAAGTTTGCTAATGGCCCACCAAATACAATCCAAAACCTTGCCCACTTACTCTTATGTGTGTACGCAACTTTCTTTTCCTCGTCCGATAACTCTTCAGTAGAAAGTGGATCATCTCCAAACATCTTCACGTACCCACCAAGAGGAATTAACGAAAAAGCGTAAGTCGTATCACCTCTTTTCCATTTAAATAATTTGGGACCAAAACCTATTGAAAAAGTTTCAACTCTCACTCCCGCAAGTCTTGCAAAGAAAAAATGTCCCAACTCATGAAAGAAAACGAGTGGACCTAAAAAAAGAAAAAATATTAAAATACCAGAAATCACATCTGCTCCTTTAAAAAAATTTAAATACTCAAAAGCTAGATGTTACAAAGTTAGCTCTAGAGCAAATCTCTGACCATAACCGCGAAAAAAGGCGCTATAAAGACCAGCGAATCTATTCTATCATAAATTCCACCATGTCCGGGAATCAAGTTAGAACTATCTTTTACCTCTAGTTGACGCTTTATTTTTGACTCAATTAAATCGCCTATTTGAGCCAAGAGCCCCAAAGCGATCAATGAAAAGAATATGGGAAAGTTCAAATTACCAAACGCCAGGTAGATAAAAATACCCGACAAAACAACTGAGGAACTCACACCACCTAGAAGTCCAAACCGTGTTTTATTTGGACTTATTTTTGGCCAGAGCTTTTTCTCACCAAAGTTCTTTCCAAAAAACCAAGCTCCAATATCAACACTTGAGTTTAATACTAGGATTAAAAACAAATAGATCATCCAGTGCTTCTGATGAATTAAGACGGAAAAACATAGAATAGGAATCAATACATATAAACCTGTTAAATAAGCATTCTTTCTCATCATATTAACAAAAAACTTTGATTCCATTTTTTCCATGAAGAGATAAAGAACTAGAACAGAACTCAATGTCATTCCAGCATTCAAAATGAGTGCTTCATAAACATTGAATTCATCAATAAAATTAAAAAACACATATCCTGCAAGATAACTTGCAACTGCAACGTAATAACTAAAATGAGATCGTGATATTTTAAGCATTGAATGATTGATCTCATCAACCAATATTAAGCCAGTAAATCCTACCAGAAATAACATGCCCATTTTTCCAAGCAACATGCATATTAAAAATAATGCTAATAAGGCTACAGCCGACACGATTCTTTGCTGAGTATTTGTCATTAGTTTAACTTCCCTTTTATCCCTTGAGGGCCCATGCTCTTTTCAGCAGAGTAATTTTCAAGAGACCCAAATCGCCTATCTCTAGTCCCAGTATGGGAAATAATTCTCTCAAACTCACCAGCAGAAAAATCTGGCCATTTCAGCTGGCTGAAAAATAATTCAGCGTAACTAATTTGCCACAGTAGAAAATTAGAAACTCTAATATCTCCGGCCGTACGAATAAGCAGATCAATTTCATTTAATTCAGGGTTATATAAGTGCTTAACAAAATCTTCCTCAGTTATTTCTTTAGTTTGATTTGATTTTAGAAAAGAGTTAACCGCATCTATAATTTCTGCCCTACCACCATAATTAACCGCTAAATTTAACATTAATCCTTTAGCATCTTTTGTATCGTCTTGAAGATCTTCTATTAAAGAGACAATTTCTGAATCTAAAACAGAATAGTTCCCAATAACTCTGAATTTAATATTATTTTCGAGAATTAACTTTCGTTCTTTCCTCAAGAATTTTTTAAGCAACTTAAAAAGTGTAGAGACCTCGTCACGAGGTCTCGTCCAATTCTCAGTTGAAAATGCATAAAGTGTCAGCGAGCGAAGATTCATCTCGCATGCTTTGGTCACGACTGATCTTACAGTCTGTGCACCTCGAACATGGCCCCACACACGAGGTCTTCCCCTCTCCTGTGCCCAGCGGCCATTGCCGTCCATAATGATTGCGACGTTTTTAATCGAGTGCTGCATAAATTAAACAGTAAGCAGTTCTTTTTCCTTAGCCTCAATTACTTTATCTACATCTGCGATGTATTTATCAGTAATCTTTTGGATTTCATCTAGGAATTTTTTTACATCATCTTCTGTAATTTCTTTAGCTTTCTCAGCTTTTTTAACGTTATCATTTTGATCACGTCTTACATTCCTAATAGCAATCTTAGCATCCTCGCCCATCTTCTTTACTTGCTTAACAAGATCTTTCCTCTTGTCTTCAGTCAAAGCCGGAAACTGAATTCTAATAAAATTTCCATCATTGGAAGGATTTAAACCTAGATTAGCATTGATAATTGATTTCTCGATTTCACTAATGATTGATTTATCAAATGGCTGAATTTGTAATAAACGTGCTTCAGGAGTTGAGATCTGACCAACTTGCTTAAGAGGCGTTGGACTTCCATAATAATCTACATTTACACCATCCAAAACCGCAGCACTCGCTCTACCAGTTCTAACTTTAACTAGTTGAGTTTGAAGCGACTTAACAGATTTTGTCATTGAATCTTCTAAAATATTTTTAATGTTATCAATCATAACTTTCCCCTATGAATTTTTACTAGTCACTAAAGTCCCAATTTTTTCACCTTGAACGACTTTATTAATATTTCCGCTTTCAAACATATCAAAAACGATAATATCCATATTGTTATCCATACAAAGACTAATCGCCGTTGAGTCCATAACTTTTAACCCCTGGCTTAGTACATCAATGTAGGAAATTTGATCATACTTAACGGCATCATTGTGTTGAGCTGGATCTTTATCGTAAACACCATCCACCTTAGTAGCCTTCATAATTACATCAGCATTGATTTCATTAGCCCTCAAAGCAGCAGTAGTATCTGTTGTAAAATAAGGATTTCCAGTACCAGCAGCAAAGATCACTACTCTCTTTTTCTCAAGATGCCTCATGGCTCGTCTTCTAATATAATTTTCCGCAACTTCTTTCATTTCAATTGCAGATAACACTCTTGTATAAACGCCTTTTCTTTCAAGTGTGTCTTGCAAGGCCAAACAATTTATAACCGTAGCAATCATCCCCATATAATCAGAAGTTGAACGGTCCATCCCTGTCGTTGCTCCAGAAACACCACGGTGGATATTTCCTGCCCCAACAACAACCGCAATCTCAACTCCCAAATTATGTATATCAGAAATTTCAGATGCGATTTTTTCAATCATATCGTTATCAATTCCGAAAGAACGATCTCCCGCTAAGGCTTCTCCGGAAAGTTTAAGTAGAATTCTTTTGTATTTCATCAGGCTCCCTAATACGAAAAAAGAGGGCCGAGGCCCCCTTTCTATAACTTAGGCTTGTGTCATTTTTGCGACTTCTTCAGCAAGGTTATCTTCTTTTTTCTCGATCCCCTCACCTAGATTCATTTTGTTAAATCCAACCACAGTAATCTTACCACCAGTCTTAGACTCAACATCAGCAATTAGCTTACTGATAGACATGTCTGGATCTTTAACAAATTTTTGATCCATTAAACAAACTTCAGTAGCAAGCTTATTTAATTTCCCTTTAACAATATTTGGAATCATATTGTCTGGCTTACCTTGCTCTTTTAATTGAGCTTCGTAAACTTTTGCTTCTCTATCTTTAAAATCTTGGTCGATATCATCAGAAGTTAAAAACTTTGGATCAGCAGCAGCTACGTGTAAGCAAAGGTCACTTACAAGTGCTTTGAACTCATCTTTACCTGCAGTTGCAGCTGAGTCAGCAGTAACTTCTACCAGAACACCAATTTTTCCAGAGTGAACATAAGATCCAATTCTTCCTTCACCACTGATTGTTCTTTTATCAAATCTTCTAATATCGATTTTCTCACCAATTTTAAGAGTAAGCTCTTGAACAACTTCTTGAACTGTTCTGTCACCCATTTTTTCTTCTTTAAGAGCTGCAACATCAGATGCAGAAGAAGTAACTAAATGATTTGCGACTTTGGTTACAAAGTTTTTGAAGTCGTCGTTTTTCGCAACAAAGTCAGTTTCACAGTTGATTTCAACAACGGCACCAACGTTACCTTCAACAACAGCACCAATTAAACCTTCAGCAGCAACTCTTGTAGCTTTTTTAGCAGCTGCGGCCAAACCTTTTTGTCTTAAAAAATCTACTGCAGCATTAATATCACCGTTATTCTCTGTAAGAGCTTTCTTACAGTCCATCATTCCGGCACCAGTTTTTTCTCTTAATTCTTTTACGTCTTTTGCTGTAAATGACATTTTAAAATCCTTATCTCTATATAGGGTTAATTTTATTCTTCTAACTTTAGTTCTGGATCTTTCGCGTATTTATCAAGAATTTCTTTTTCAAGATTTACGTCTCTAACATCACCAGCTTCTCTCTTCACTCCTGAGCTTCCTTCAGCAACTGCATTTCCGAAATAGCTTGTAAAAAGAGTAATAGACTTGATTGCATCATCATTACCTGGAACGATAAAATCAACACCTTCTGGATCACAGTTTGTATCTGTAATTGCAACTACAGGAATACCAAGTAAGTTTGCTTCTTTAACTGCAATTCTTTCATTGTTAGGATCAACAACAAAAATAGCTCCTGGAAGCTTTCTCATGTTCTTGATTCCACCTAAGTTTTTCTCTAACTTAGATACTTCTTTTTCAACTTTAGATTGTTCTTTTTTTGTAAGAAGTTTGAAATCACCAGTCTCTTTCATTTTTTCAACTTTTCTAAGTTTATCAATTGATTGAGCGATAGTTTTATAGTTAGTTAACATTCCACCTAGCCATCTTGAAGTAACGTGAAAAGCTCCACAGTTATCAGCAGCGTCTCTAACAACACTTGATGCTTGTCTTTTTGTACCAACAAAAAGAACTGACTTACCACTAGCAGCAGTGCTCTTGATAAAATCATAAGCTTTTTTAGCCATAGGAATTGTTTGTTCTAGATCGATTACGTAAACACCGTTTCTTTCACCATATACGTATGGTTTCATTTTCGGGTTCCATTTGTGAGTTTGATGACCGAAGTGTGCTCCAGCCTCTAATAGGTCTTTTAGTTCTAAAGAATTAGCCATGAATGTCTCCTTGGTGGTTAATTCGAATCGCCTCAGCCCCAAAAGAGGACCATCCAAGTGAAGCGATTATTGTTAATCTGACGCTTATGCGTAATGGCAGCATTTTTAACATATACTGCCTATCTATGGCAAGGGTTTAAGCTTTTTGCCTAGCCTGCCTTAATGACTTTTCTTGGCTTGGAGCCTTGCGCAGGCCCTACCACCCCGTTACGCTCCATTTCCTCAACGATATTTGCAGCTCGATTATAGCCAACTCGCAGACGGCGCTGCAGCATTGAAGCCGATGCACTCCCTGCTTCCATCACAACTTCAAGCGCTTGTTGATACATCGGGTCATCGGAGGTGCCTGAAGTAAAACTTGCGGCCACTGTATCTGAGTCATCCATCTCCTCTCCACCGTTTTCCAGAAAATCTACTGCGTTTTCATCAAAAACCTGTGGAAGCGTTTCCAGTTTTTGAATCATTCCTTCAATTTCACTTTCATCAACAAAAGAAGAGTGAAGTCTCAATAGATCAACTCCATGTTTATAAAGCATATCTCCTTTCCCTAAAAGTTTCTCAGATCCATACTGATCCAAAATAGTTTTACTATCGTGTCCAGTAGAAACTCTGAATGAAACTCTGGTCGGGAAATTTGCTTTAATAATACCGGTAACAACATCTGTAGAAGGTCTTTGTGTTGCAACTACCAAATGAATCCCAGCAGCTCTAGCCTTGGCTGCCAGTCTATTTACGTTTGTTTCAATTTCTTTCCCCATCTTTGAAAGAATCAAGTCTGCAAACTCATCAATTACAATAACAATGTATGGAAGTTTGTAACCCTCATGGTGATCAGCATAGTATTCATTTATTTTAAACAATATTGATTCGTCGCAAGTAGCAATTTTCTTATTAAAGCCTTCAATATTCTTAACCCCCATCTCACGCAGTATGGTGTATCTTCGCTCCATCTCCTCTACTGCCCACAACAATGCCACTGCCGAATTTTTTGGTTGTGTTAGTACCGGTAACATCAGGTGTGGAAGGTTTGCAAACAGGGCCAATTCTAACTGCTTTGGATCGATCAGAATCAATTTTAGATCTTGAGGTGATTTTTTAATAATTAAAGATACTAACAATGTGTTAACAAATACCGACTTACCAGCACCTGTTGCACCGGCAACGAGCATATGTGGCATTCCCGCAAGGTCTACAACTTTTACTGCACCAAAAGCATCTTTCCCCATAGCAATAGGTAGTCTTTGTTGAGAATCATTGAATGCTTTTGATTTAAGAACTTCATCAAGCAGAATATAATCCCTAGGATTTCTTGGCACTTCAATACCAATTGTTGATTTACCTCGCATAGGATACACAAGTCTAATAGGTGCACCATTTAGAGCAAGTCCAATATCATCACTCAATCCCGTAACCTTTGAAACTTTAACCCCAGAACCAAGCTCTAATTCGAAAGTGTCAACAACTGGCCCTTTAAGAATATTGATAATTTTTCCATCGACCTTAAATTCGCCAAGCTTGGTTTCAATTGCATCCGTGATAGTTTCGAAATATTTAGAACTAGGTCCATCGCCATTTGTATGACTACTATTTTGAGCAATACAGTCGATAAGCTCTTTAGAGTCAAAGAATCGTGTTTTAATTTTTCTCTTCTTCTTAACCACTTTTTTAGTCTGGCCATCTTCGCCGACAATTTCCTTAACTTCATTTTCAAAACTCGGAAGAAATTCTTCTTGCTCTTCAACTCCACTTGCTACAACTTCAGCATTTTCATTCTCAACTTCGCTATCACCAACACCTTGAGTTGTATCTGCTAGTACTTCCTCAACAACTTCGTATTCCTCATATTCATCACTAGCTGGAGAACCAATTGTGTTTTGAGGCTTCTTAAAAATCATCTCAAGCTTAACTTTCATATTGGTAATTTTCGAACGAACTCCTCCCATCAGTCTTGGTGGTTGATAACCGATCAGCTTAACTCGGTGAGCTTTCTGTAATATTTTTAAACCAAATGTTTCAAGTCGGATTTGTATACGTTTTAACAATACAAAAAATGCACCTCTTAGCGTTAGATAACTAACCAAAACAACCATTCCTAAGAATGAAAAAAAGGAAATATATGCAGTAATATATTTTTGCGAAATAAGATTTAAACCTCGTCCCAAATATTGAGGAGCAACCATAAAAGTTAAAAAATAAAATGTGATAACCAAGCACGCAGCTACAAAAGCATCCGTTTTTCTCTCTCTACGAATTAAAATAAATTTGTATACAGCAAGGTATAGTAACGTTGGAATCAATAACCATGGACCGATATAGTAAGCTAGTTCTGCAATGAAAGAAGATAGATAATAAGTGAGTGCAAAATAACTATCACTTGAACTCGATATCGAGAATGAGTGATCCGGAAGTGCATCTGCTAGCAAAAAATGCGCTACACAAAAAAGAGATAATAGGGATAAGGACACAAGTTCTATGGTTAAAATTTTTCGTAACATATTAAAATTTTAAATGCCCTACAAGACTTTAGCAACTTGTGTTAGCTCTCGAAGTATTTTACTCAAGTAAGGGAGCTAAGTCTGGAAATACTTTCTGAAAATCTTCGCCCCGTATTTGATCCAACTTAATGGTTCGATCTTTAAATTCTTTCAAAAGATCACTATGATCTTCCTTCATCATAAATTTTATTTGATTTGAGATTGCAATCGATAAGTATCCCCAGTCCACCTCAGGAAAAAGTCGAGGTAAATTCTTTAAATACATTAATAATTTAAATCGAACTTTCTTTTTTATATTCAAAGGTAATACCTGCATTCGATAACATTCAGGTGTAACAAGAGTATTTAGGACAAAACCTTTCTCATCAATGAATTTATTACTGAATAAGTATTCATGAATTTCGGCTAGCCTATTGATATTAAAGAGACTAACTGTGCAATTAATTAAAATTTTCGCATGAGGCAGCTGCTCTTTAATTTGGGACAAATTTTCAACAAACTTTGTCCATTCAAGACCAGACCGAAAATATTCTCCTCTTTCCCCTATTTCATCTAGGCTAACTATCAATTGAACAGACTTAAACTTTCTCCATAAATCGATTAAATCGTACTTTTTGAAACGCAGCACACTTAAATTTGTACTATAACTCAAAGAAACATCCACCAAATTATGCTCAATTAGATAATCTAAACAATCGTAATGTTCTTGCATCATCAATGGCTCACCCCCAGCAAAGTAGGCAGTTTTCACATTTTTAAGCTGCTCAAATAATTCTGTTTTAATTTGAGGGTTTTCAGCAATATCATTAACAAGTTTTTGTTCTTCTGACTTAAAATCCCATAATTTTTGATGATCATCATACCAAGAGGTACTCAAAGTAGGCGAACATCCCCTACACTTAAAATTGCATCTATTAGAAAATCTGAAGTCTAAGTACCTTAGCTTTAGATCCTTAACACCTCCATCTCCTTCGGTGTTCTTAACAATTTCAAAATTATCTCGATAGTTTTCATTAAACTGCTTTCGCATAGAAGAAATTCCACTCTCTTCCAGAGTGTAACAATAGTTACAGTTCGCTACTGGCTGATCGTTCAACATAGAAAGTCGTGTTTCTTTAAATTTCTGAGAGTTCCAAGTGCTTTGAATATTTCCCTCTTTAAGAGAACCGAAAGAATCTTCGTGAGGTGAAACACAGCAAGGTAAAGTGTTTAAATTTGGTAAGATATATAGATGCACCCATGGAGCCATACAGAAATGCTTGCTCGAATCAAGTTTATCTAGATTGTTTATAATTTTATCCATTGAATATAGTTTTAAAATAAAGCGGCGCTATTTCAAGGATTATTTAAAAAGGGCCCTCAATTGAGGGCCTATAAATTAAACTCGACTCATTAAATTATCAATAGTCTGAATATGGGTCTTTTGGTTTGGAATGAAAGTTGAACGAATCTGGCTTTTTAGATTTTCTGGAATATTTTTATCTAAAGCGCTCTCGTACTGCTTCAATCCATGCTCTTCGCCCTCTTTAAGGGCTTTAAGTGCAGCTTTTTCACCAAATGTTTTAGCAACTCCAGTCACTAAGCCTGCCCAGCTTCCCCAGGCTCCACTCGAGTCTGGTGTATCTGTCTGCAGGCTCTCTCCATGACTAAGTAGTTCTCTCACGGCTGCTTTATGATCTGCAGAAAAACCTCTAAGCTCATCTAATGTGCTATCAGTTCCATATTTTTCAAATACTTGGCGATATGTTTCGACTGCTGATCTTTCACCTTTAATTAAATCTTTTACTTCTGATTTATCAATCTTTTCCATTTTTGACTCCTTTAATTAGATTTTAAACTTACTTTCTATTACTCAGAGTATTCTTGTCTCTCATTACGAGCCTCAAGTGCGTCGTCATAGTCTACGTCTAGTTCATCTAATGTTTCTGAATTAAGACGACCTGTTTGCACTAGATCATTATCTTTTTGAAATTTTTTGATCGCAACTTCTGTTTCACTATCAAATTTTCCATCGATATTCGAAATCTTAAATCCCTTATTAGAAAGCGCTCTTTCAGCATCTTGAATAACTCTTGCCGGAATATTTCCACCATCTACTGCTTTTTTACTGTCAGCCATGGCGTGAGTTCTATCTGCAGAACTTGCGGCTCCTGGGCCGTTAACATTTTCCATAGTTGCTTTTGGTGGCTCTGAAGTAACTGTTTTAGCCTTTGTTTTCATATCTTCAGCGTTAGCTGATAGCGCTACGAAACAAGAAATCGCTAATCCTGAAATTACCTTTTTACTTTTAGTACTCATAAATACTCCTTCTACATGTTGCATTGTTCGAAATTAGCATTAATTCGAATTGATTAAAGCTAACATCGAGAATATTAGTTTTCATGTAGAGGGGTTTTAGTAAATTTGTAGATTAGTCCATAACTTTTGAGAGAAGCAACATCCACCAATCAATATGTTTTTTAACGATCTGATTAGTAATCTCTTCATTTGGTAGCTCAAAAGTAAAAGTAGGAACAGAATATTTATCAGACATATAGTCTTTTAAAGTCCCTGTAAACTCTTGGCCAAATAGCTCACTAGCAGATGAACTATCAACCGCCATATTAATCGCTTGTTGTGCATAGGCTACTGACTTCTGAGTTAAAATATCATTCATTTTTTTATTTGGAAGTAGCCTATTCCCACAACAGTGATAGTCTACAGCCAGCACACTTCCTGAAAAATTTGCAACATGATTACTAAGACTTGTAACTAAAAGGCTAGCTTCTTGATTCACTAAAAGCTTATCTGAAAAGTCTCGATTTAAATCACGACCCAAACTAGTAAATCTTCTCTTATAGACGATTCCATCAGGATTGATTTTTGGATAAAAAACTATTTCTGCACTAAAATCTAACTTATCTAGCTTAGCTTTTAGATAAGTTGCTAATTCCGATTTACCTAAAACTTTAGTAAGGATACCAAAATACTCATTGCCATGGGCACCTTCAAATAAAACTAGTTTTTTTATTCTTCCAATATGCTTATCGTTAGATACTTTTCCAGCGACTAACAAACGTCCTTCGAAACTTTTACCGTAAGTAAAAAGTTTTTTACCTGCATACAAATTCGAACTAAAAACAATTAGCTGAAATAAGAATATAAATTTATGGAAGTGCTTATACACAGGAATATTTTAACAGAATTAGATTTAATATTCTTAAATGACAGTAACTTTGAGTTTTTTAATGCCCTGATCAACTGTAAATTAGACTTTTCCGAACGAGTGCGCACAAGATTGAGAACCAGCTTGATTTTTAGGCAAAAAAAAAGCTCTGATTACTCAGAGCTTTTAAATATATAATGGGTGCATCTTGCTATTCTCACACTCAGTCCCCCGAGCACTACCTTCGCCGCAACAGGACTTAACTTCTAGGTTCGAGAT
>JAYZFM010000053.1:0-72193 GCA_036336775.1 Bdellovibrionota bacterium
GGCTCTTCTCGGTTCGTAGTGGGAAGCACTGTTTCTAAACTAATTCACTAAAGTAAGCACAAGTTCATTTTCTGATAAAATAAATTCGCTAAAAGAAATTTTATTTGAAAGGAGAACTCATGCTTAACAGTAAGATTAGCAACTTTTTATCACTACCTGAACTAGAATTTACTAAAGAATCCAATCAGTACAAAAATACTCTGAGATTTCATTGTAAAAAGACTTCTAGCGCCGAAGTTTGTCCTAAGTGTGCCACTTTATCTACAACTTTGTATGACAAAAGAGAGGTCTCAATAAAAGACACTCCCATTCGAGATAAGATGGTTTACCTTAAAATCACCAAGCGAAGATTCTTTTGTAAAAATTGTAAAAAACCATTCACGGAACCAGTTCAAGGAATCATTAAAGGTTACCGTTCAACTGTACGTTTTAGAAAACATGTTCTTTGGTGCGCTACAAACTTTGCTGATCTGAAGAGAGTCCAAGATAAATGTCGCTGTTCAAGCTGGCTTGTTTATACAGCTTACTATCAACATGCAGAATTAGAGGTAAAAAAGCTCCAAAACCCTTGGGGAAAGACGATTGGAATTGATGAACACTCTTTCATTAGAAACAAAAAATACGGATATAAAGAGTTTGCATCCGTGTTTGTTGACTATAATCGCTCAAGGATTCGAGAAGTTGTTTACGGTCGCTATGGAGCTGATTATTGGGCTGACAAAAATTTGCGTTCAATCCCAGGAAGAGAAAATGTAAAGAACGTCATTTGTGACTTTTCTCCCTCAATGAGATCTTTTGCAAAAAGTTTTTTCCCGAACGCAATTATTATTGCAGATAAGTTTCACCTGATAAGACTTGCTAATCATGCTGTAAACATGAAGAGACTCGAACTTATGAAAGATCCAAAGTCCTATATTCAAAAATCAAGAAAGAATCCATTAAGAAAACTTCTTCTTAAAAATGGAAAGAGGCTCCACTTTCATGAGCAGAGAAGTTTGATGTATGTTTTTGATCGTCACCGAGAACTTGAAGCATACTACAGAGTCAAAGAGATGATTCATAATCTGTATCAGATCAGAGGTATCAAAAGAGCCTCTAAAGCTCTGACCAGAATTACAGACTTTATTGCATCTCTAAAAATGGACGGATTAAAATCACTAAGAAGAACGCTAATGGATTGGCGTCAAGAGATACTGAATTACTTCAAACGAAGAGTTACAAACGGAAAAACCGAAGGCTTTAACAGAAAAGCAAAGCTTATTCAAAGAGCAGCCTATGGTTTTAAAAAGTTTGAAAACTATCGTTTAAAACTAATTTATTTGAGTAGGTAATTTAGACCCTAAAAAATAATAACAAGCACGTTTTTTATAAAACGAATGGAGAGCCATATTAAAATTTAAGTAATGCTATACTAAAAACAACCGATTATGATTAAGGTGAAGTTGTTTTTGATAAAAATGAGTTTTGTATCTACTTAAGTAGTCTTTGTTTAGAGAATTTACCCACTATCGACCGAGTACATCCCATATTTGCCTAACGACTCTATTTTCAAGCCTGATACTGTTGTATTCAGTAATTTTGATTTCGATTTGGTAGTTCGAATTATTTAAATTTCAGGCAAAAAAAAGCCCCGCATTTGCAGGGCTTTTTAATATAAACTTGGTACTCCGTAGGGGATTCGAACCCCTGTTACCGCCGTGAAAAGGCGATGTCCTAGACCGGGCTAGACGAACGGAGCATTTTCTTGTCGTCTATTACGTTTTACGAAGATGGTGATCGCGCTGTGACTCGAACACAGGACCCTCTCCTTAAAAGGGAGATGCTCTAACCAACTGAGCTACGCGACCATGTCTCCAAAACGTGAGACTTAATTTAAGGTTTCTCTTCAAATAAGTCAACAAAAGAAAACAATTATTTTAAAAAAAAATGAATTTGTAAAAATTATCTTTTGGCCTTCGGTTTACTTGCCAAATAGCTCAATAACTTTTAGTTTTCACGGCTATGTCCGAAAATAAAACAGTATCCTTTCACACTCTTGGTTGCAGACTTAATATGTCTGAGACAGGCTCTATCGCTCAAGGCTTTGTTGATCGTGGTTACACCGTTAAACCTTTTGGCGAATCTGTTGATGTGACTTTTCTAAATACCTGTACAGTCACAGACGGAGCTGACTCCACTTGTAGGAATCAAATTCGTAAGGCACAGAAAGCTTCTCCCGAAGGAAAGGTTGTTGTGGCCGGATGTTATGCTCAAATGGAAGCAGAAAAAATTAAGGCCATGCAAGGAGTGGATCTTATTTTAGGGACACATGAAAAACATAAAGTATTTGATTACCTTCAAGATGAAGATCAAAACTTAGTTCATATAGATAAGACCAATGAATTTTGGGGAGCAGCTACCACTGAATCTGATAACCACACACGCGCATTTTTAAAGATTCAGGATGGCTGTAATTATGTTTGCTCATTTTGTATTATCCCTTTTGCCCGTGGTAGATCCCGAACAATAACTGTGGCAAAAGCTATTGAAGAGGCCAAGAATTTGGTGTCTCGTGGTTTTAAAGAAATTGTTCTCACGGGGGTAAATATTGGGGAGTATGAATCAACTTCGGGGGAGAGGTTAGTTGATTTAGTACAAGGGATCATAGAAGTCGAGGGCCTTGAGCGCCTTCGACTTTCTTCTGTTGAGCCAAACACAATGACTAGAGAACTACTTGAAGTTTTAAAGAACTCTGGTAAGTATCAAGACCACTTTCATATACCTCTTCAATCTGGTTCAGATCGAATTTTATCTAGCATGAGAAGAAAGTATGACACTTTTCAATACCGAGGTGTTATCGCTCTTGTAAAAGAATATTTCCCAGATGCTTCAATCGGTGCAGATATCATCGCTGGTTATCCAGGGGAAACTGATGAGGAGTTTCAAGAGACAATAGATTTTGTTACTGAACTTCCGATCACGCATTTTCATGTCTTTCCTTATACAAAAAGAAAAAACACGACTGCAGCGCGATCTGAAAATCATATCCAAGGTGATTTAAAGAAAAAGCGTGTCCGTGCTTTGATTGATCTAGGGGAAAAGAAACTTGCAGATTTTCGCAGGCTTCAGCTTAATAGCTCATCAGAGGTCTTATTTGAGCGAGAGAAGCAGGGCTACTTTGTAGGGCTTACTTCGAACTATCTTCGAGTAAGAGTTAAGTCCAACGAAGACCTTACCAATCAGATCCGTAAAGTGAAGATTAACACTGAAGACAATAATATTCTGAACGGTATAATTTCGTAGTTATTTCAGTCACTTATACCCTGAAAAAAATAACCATTATATGGTTTTGTGATTGTGCTAAATTGAAAACTCAGTTATAACTCGCTGCAAGAAATTTTTGACTACGGTTCTTAAGAAATTATTAAGCCGCTGCAGAGATGATAGGTGGGGCGAATGTCCCCTTAAGGGAAGTTGATAGTAGCTGGCAAAAACTTGTGAAAAAAATTTGGGGAAGTTTTTTTCGAATAATTCTAAGGACTTTTTGCTGAAGATAGTTACTAAGTAACCGTAGTCAAAAATTTTACATACCCTATAGGTGTAACTGGCCATCTCATGATAGGTCGAGCTCATGAAAAAAGCTCTTATAATCGCCGCTTTATTTATTTCCTCTTTAAAAATCGCACAAGCATCAGATTATGGAACTTGCACTGCTGATCCTGATTCTAAAAGGTATCTTAGCAATACCTTCTCCGATCCATATCCCAAAATTGTTAAATTTAAATGCCTCTATACCTGTAAGCTTAAAAGTAGCGAAGTCAGCATTTGGGGAACTCTTGAAAAGAACATTACCAGCCAGTCTGATGATGCTAAAAATACTGTTTGCCAAGGGGTTAAGGTTAAACGAGTCAGTTGGGGCTGGGACTTTGCAGGCGTAGATTCTTTTTATATTTTTTCTTCTCAGTCTCCAGAATTAAAAGAATATGCAAAAGAAAATATCTCCAGAGAAAATAAACACGAACTGGCTTTAATAGCATCTCTTAAAGAGACAGCAGAAGTTGTGACGAATTCATACGCATTGGTTTCAAGGCCAGGCTTTTTATATTTCGGCCAAGCGGCTACTGAAATAAAAGAAATTGTCAGCGGACTGCCTGAAGATACAACAAAACTCGATGAGATAATATTGAAAATAAAGAAGGCTCAAAAAGAGCCTTCTCACGAATCATCTGAATATTTAGTATTTAATTTTTTTAGGTCATCAGCAGCTTTCAGATTTTAGAGAAAGTATTCTTTTCTAAAGTGAATCTGAGATCGCTCAGGTCCATAGGCCACAATACCAACTGGAATACCTAAGTTTTCTTCAATTAAACTAATATAGTCGTTAAGTTCTTTGGCGTATTCTCCGGCTTTATTAAAATCATCCTTGAAAGGAGGAAGTGATTTATAAAGTGGAGTGGCCTTAGATAAATCTAGTCCAGGGTAGGCGCAGTCGTATTCTCTTCCATCGATTTCGTAAGCGTAACAAACTTTTAATTCTTCCAGACCTGAAAGAACATCGACTTTTGTGAGAGCTATAGACGTTAAACTTGAAGCTTTGACCGAATATTTTAGAATCGGAAGATCCAGCCAGCCACATCTTCTTCTTCGCCCTGTAGTTGCTCCAAACTCAGCTCCAATGCTTTGAATCCTATCGCCAATTTCTTCAGCGATTTCTGTTGGCATGGGGCCTTCTCCAACACGAGTCGTATAAGCTTTTACAATACCAAGTTTCTCAGTCACAACACCGTTAGTTACTCCTGCTCCGGTATAAATTCCAGCCGCTCCTGTTGAACTTGAAGTCACATATGGGTAAGAACCGTAATCGATATCTAAAAGAACTCCTTGAGCTCCTTCGTATAAAATTTTAGCATTCTCTTGGGTAGCCTTATCTATTAGAGAGAAAGTATCCGCAACAAATGGTTTTAAAACCTCACCGTATTTATAAAGTCTTTCAACTTCTTCTGCTACTGTTGGGTAGTCGACTTTATATAAACTTTTAAAAAGTAATTCTTTCTCTTCAAGGGCAATAGAAAGTTTTTTTGTTAGGGTTTCCTTGCAAAAAAGGTCTTTGATTTTTATAGCACGTCTACCAATTTTATCTTCGTAAGCAGGACCAATTCCTTTTCCCGTCGTACCAATTTTATTGCTAGTTGAACCTTCACGGTTGGCATCAAGGATTTTATGATAGCGAGTAATCACTGTAGCATTTAAAGAAATTTTTAGTCGATCAGAGTTTACTGTAATTTGGCTTTTAACTTTTTCCAGCTCTTCAAAAAAAGCCTCTGGTTCAAAGACAACCCCATGAGCAATAATTGAGGTGCAGTTCTCGTGAAGGATTCCCGACGGAATTTGATGAAGGACGATTTTATTGTCACCAACTATAATGGTGTGGCCAGCATTATTTCCGCCTTGAAAACGAACAACATAATCCGCTTTTTGTCCTAATAAATCAGTAATTTTACCTTTGCCTTCGTCACCCCATTGAGCGCCGATAATAGCCAAACTTGTCATGCCTGTGTCTCCCAGTTTTTGTACCAAACTGTCTCAACATACGCCCAAAGTTACTGAAATAAAACCAAAAAATAAACGCTTTGGCAGAGCCGGTTCATTATGCTAATCTCATAGAAATACCAAAAATCAACTTGTCCTAAAACCTGTATCCCAGATCAAATGAAACACTTGTACCCTCGTGATGAGGAAGATTAAACGAAGCTGTTGAAGTACTGGTTTTATATTCTTTTTTTGTATCATAACTTGAGGCTTTTAAAGCAATAGTTGAACCCAAAGTTAAGTCTTGGAAACTCCACATATAGCCCGCCAAAAGACCAGCTCCGACGCCTGAAATTTTATCTTCGATATCTTCGTCTTTAATCTGAATATCGGCAACGGTATAGTCTACAAAACCGCCAGCATGGTAACCGTTTTGAAAGGCCCCATTTTGAAAAAAGCTAAAACGAAAATACGCCCTTTGTTGCCTGAGCTCAATATCAAAGTCATTTTCAAGAGCCTGGCCACTTGGGATCAAAGCTCCGACATAAAATGCAGTTCTAGTTGAAGTCTTCTCACCAATTTCGATATTTGCGCTAGGAGCTCCACTCACAACTCCACGGGAGTTAAAATGAATTGTTTTGCGTTCTTTTGCAAAAGCAGTAAATGAAAAGGTAATAGCTAAAATAAATAGCAAGTTCCTCATATCTCTCTCCTTAATTTTTTTTATTAAAGGAGCAAAGAATATGCCAAATCCTGACGGTGTTAACAGGGACTTACAGAATTAATAGGAGTCTATTCTTAATCACTGTCTAAAAAACTAACATCCTTTAAACTTACCTGGAATTTGAATAAACATCATACTGTGTGCTGGTAGATTGAACTCATTTTCTAATTGGCTCTGCCAACTAGTGCCCATAACTTCAGTTGGTTCAAGAACAGGTTTACCATTAAATAATATTTCCTGACTATAAAGACCATTTCTTGGAGAAAGGACATCAAAGTATTTTTCTCCTTCAAATCCTTTTAAGGTAAAGTCTTGTTTCTCGTTTGTGAGATTGAGAGCAAGCAGTACAGCTCCATTACCAAAGCGTGAGCAATGGGAATAAAAGCGAAGAGGTGAGTCTTCGTTATCAAAATTAACTTTTAACACATTTTGTCCCATATATTTTTTCCAAAGAAGACTAGCGTAGTAATCTGGCCTCGGTGTCCCATCAGCATTGAGAAGTGCATAGTCGGCTCCAATTAAATTTTGCCTGATCACCACTTTATGATCGAGTTTGGCGAGTTGTCCTAGTTGATCTATCCACCAGAGTGCATTGATGTATTGATCAGAAACCCCAGGCTCTCCTCCACATTGAGCGGAACCAGTTTCACCCAGCCATAATTCACTTTTAGGAGCAAACTTGTCTCGTGCATGTTTCAACTCTTTCGCCCAAACACTGACTTCATCTAAATACTTTGGGGTGATAAGATCATCTGTATCCATTCTTCTTATTGCAACCGGACAACGAAATGACTGGGTAGGGTAGTAATGCCAAGTTATAATATCGAGTTCGTTTTTTAATTCTGGAATTAAGTTCTCCATTGAACCAAAATAGAATCCTAGCGGTTCTCCGATAACTGGCCAATAGGCTGAAGCTGGACCTGCGAGTCTTGATTTAAGATGATATGAAGAAATAAGTTTCTTCGCCCGTAAGTAATTTTTTGCGTATTCATTTTCTGTGGGTTGAAAATCTCTTCCAAAGATCGCCCAGTAAGCAAACACTTCATTTCCAAGTTCAAATTTCCAATTGAAATTATTCACTCTTAAAAAAGCAAGAAGCTCATCTAGGTTATCAGTGTTCCATTTATTCTCTTTCCAAGTAGGAGGACCATGATTCAGAGTAAAGAATACCTTGAGTCCTGTTTTTTTTGAGAACTCATTAACCTCAAAAAGTTTTTTCGCGGTAAACTCTGAATCAAATTTTTCAGGTTTTTTACTACCTTGGATATTATAATAAACTGCATCTGCCTCAGAACCACCAATTCTAAGATAGGCTGGAGCAAGAAGTTTAGCCCGCTCAATAAGAGTGTTATTAGACAGATCTAGTTCAGGAAGTTTGTTTTTGCCACGACCGCCAATCATCTCTCCTTCTTTATCCCAAAAAAAACTGCCTACCACTTGAGCGGTATCAAGAGAGACTGATAGAAACTCTTCATGAACATATGAAATTCTTTGTTCTGTATTTATCTCAATTGTTGGTGAAGTATAGTTTTTAGGCCAATAAACAATAATGGTAGCGACAAGCACAAGGATGATGGCAATAATTTTTTTCATGCCTGAAGTATAGATAAAAAAAAGCCCCCTGTCTCCAGGAGGCAAAACGTTTAAAATAGGAAACTCTCGCTAGGCTATAGATCGCATTTCGAAATTTGCTTCTAGAGCATCAAGAGTTGCTTGAAATTCAGATAATGTTGGTAAGTTTCCAAAGTGAGTATTCTCAAATGAGTTCATTCCAATGAAGTCAAAAACTTCTATTTTAGATGAGCTTTCACTTTCTTTTTTGAAACATCTCCATTTTGTGTCACCGGTTTTTTGAAAATTAGTAAGGACACTCTTTACTAACTCTTCCCTTGTTTTAACCCCAATGCTCATCACTCTTCCTTTAGTGTCGAGTTCAAGATACCAAATCTTGTAGTCTTGAGTTTTTTCTGGGTGCTTGTTGGGTTCTACACAAACTGCTAAATACATATGTGCCTCCTTGCCTCAAATTTTAGATAGGTCCTTAGCTCGTCCCTAAGCTATTCCTGCAGCGGACCTATTTAACCGCTTCCTGCTCAGTCATCATATCCACGTTCTAGAGGGGCCGCACGAACTTTTACCTAACAGTTTCTGGCCTATGTTTAAGAGAATGTTAGAAGTAAAAGGCTCAATTTGCCCCCATGTATAACATGTTGGGTAAACCTATTGATATTGCTAAACTCCCTCTGGGTGGGGTAGTGGGGCGTTTTGCCCCGATATTGCCCCTACGCTTTGTTTCAATAGTGTTTTAGGTCAGTATTGAGTAGAATAGATTTAACATATGAGCATAAATGTATTTTTGGCCTCCCTAAAAATGGCGGTCGCAACCTTCTTAAGTCGAATATTGGGTCTTGTTAGAGAGCAGGTTATCGCTTTCTATTTTGGAGCGTCAGGTTTTACTGATGCCTTTTTAGTTGCCTACAGAATTCCTAATCTTCTAAGGGATCTCTTTGCGGAAGGGGCTTTTTCCGCAGCTTTTGTGCCTGCTTTCGTAGAAGCTAATCTTGAGAGTAAAGACAGAGCAAGAAAACTTCTATGGTCACTCTTTATCATTTTAGGAGTGATAACGTTCAGTTTTACGGTTCTCATTTTTATTTTCGCACCAGAGATTATTGCGTTGTTTGCTCCGACTTTTGTTGAGAACCCAGAGAAGTTTGATATCACGGTTCTTTTGACTCGAATTATGTCACCCTTTCTATTTTTGATTTCACTCGCAGCCCTTTTTATGGGAGTGCTAAATTCATTAAAAGTATTTTTTGTCCCTTCTTTAGCGCCCGCATTTTTTAACATCACAATGATTGCAAGTATTTTAGGTTTCACTCATTTCTTTAGTGAGAGAAATTTAAATCCAATTCTTTCTGTGGCCTTGGGAGTAGTAATTGGGGGAGTCGTACAATCATTGGTACAAGTGCCTTTGATTTTTAAGCGAGGTTATGGACCAATCAAGCTTGATGGTATTTTTACGCCAGCATCAAAGAAAGTTATGATGAAGCTTGGACCCGGTCTAGTGGGATTTGCAGCTACTCAGATTAATTTGATTGTGAATACAATACTCGCTTCGAGCACTGTTATAGGCGCCGTCTCCTGGCTTAGTTATGCCTTTAGATTGTTTCAGTTACCGGTAGGAATTCTAAGTGTGTCTATTGGGAATTCTAACCTTGTTCATTTTTCAAATGCGTGGAAGGAAAATGATCCGGAAAAAGCAAAAGGGTATTTGCAAGGAAGTTATTTTCTATCCCTCTATTTAGTGTTGCCCGCAATGGTTGCTTTAATTGTTTGTAGTGATGAAATTATAAATATTATTTTCCAAAGAGGTAAGTTTGATCAAAACTCAACGCAAATGACCGCGATTGCTTTGAGGTGGTACGCGATAGGTCTTCCTTTCTATTCTTTGTATAAAATTTTTGTTCCGACGTTTTACGCCATCGATCGCCAAAAAATACCAGTTTATTGTTCGATAGCAGGGATAGTTTTTAATATTGTTTTTTCAGTTCTTTTAGTGCCTGAATATGGCTTTAAGATTTTGGCGGTTGGAACTAGCTTATCTATGCTGTTAAATGCTGGTGCTCAAGCTGTGATCCTGAAGACTGACTTGAAAACTCCTTGGAGCTTCTATTTGAATTTTAGAGTTTTTAAAATCATTTTCTCAGCCATCGTTTGCTTTGTTGCTCTGAAAGTACTCAAAACAGGTTTTAATTTTTTCGATCAAAGCCTCTTGATTCGCTGCTCAATCTTAAGTTTGTATTTTGCAGTTATTGCGACGTGCTACTTCGGCTTTTGCGCTGCTCTCGGGGAAAGGGAACTTTTTGGGCAAGTTATCCGCAAATTTTACCGGAAAAATTCTTGAGTTAACGAGTTTTAGTAGTGTAGACTATTGGGAAAATAGCTAAGGATCCTAAAATATGAGAACAGATTTCAATACGTTAATCACACTGGCGACCCATACAATTAATCACCTTAAGCAAGCAGAAATTGTTGAGTATGCTGCGGATAAGAGAGCTGAATTGATTGATGCACTTGCAACAGAGTTGGGGGTGTCTTTTTCAACTGATGAAGACATCAGAGATCAAGCGATTGAGGAAGTAGAAGAGAAGTTTGGATTAGAAGAAGTTCCTGATGATATAACTGAATCAGAAATGTTCAACCATGCTAGAAAAGAAATTATTAAATCTTTCCAAGGTGAAAATCTTGGTGGGCTTTACATGGTTGAGTCACTTTTCAATGTTGGTAATAGAGTTAAAGATTTTCTTTTGAACTGTGACTTAGTTGATGATGTTTATAGTTCGGATGAAGATTTGATTGAATTTATCGTTGCGGCGATGAGAAAGTTCAATCCTAGATCTGAGAACGTACAACAAGCTTAATTAAAATAAGAAATATCAAATAGATGGCCCTCTTTTTAAGAGGGCTTTTTTTGTGTTTTCAGATATTTATATCAAATCCTTTAAAGTTTTCTCTTAAACCGACCGATAATCCATGGAGGCGAATTTTTCCGACTCAAAGGCTTTTGTTTAATAGTCTATAATGATTATGACTGTGAACCTCAAAGGGTAATACTATGTTTAAGGGAATTCATTATTTTTTCGTTTTTACAGCGCTGGCTGCGGGAGTGACGAGCTCCTATGCTAAGACTGAGAAGGTTTCGAGTGAGGGGCAAGATGATGTTGCAGCACTTTTTAGGGCCTGTGAAAGTCGAAATGGACAAAAGATAGTAAATAATATCTATGAGAAAAAGAAGGTCAACGAGCGAAAAGACGGTGATGACGTTCTTATTACCTATGAAACTTGTGATGAGGTTCTCTGTTATCTCGCCACTGCTGGTGTTTCTAACGTCAATTTTAATTCTATACAAGAGTTCGAAGCATATTTAGAGGAAAATGGAATTAGCCGTGCGGCGGCAGTTGTAGCTAAGGACAAGGTTTGTGTTTCTGATACTTTTAGAACTTCTCGTGAAAGAGAGCAAGATCAGGATCAGGGCTCAGGCTCTGGAAGTGTTAGTGGCGGTGGTGGAATCCGAATTAAAGTCGATGGTAGTTGGTATGCTTGTGCTAATACATCTGACCCAAGAGAATGTGCCAAAATTCACGGAGTAGACCGTTCAGGTAGAATTACTTTTGAATTCGATGGTGAAGCTGATGATGGAACCAGACGTTATGTTGGAGTGACTAGAGTTGGTGATGGAGACCTAGATGGAAGAATTTATCTTGATATCGATGGTGATATTGATGGCCGAGGAAATGGAAGAATATATAGAAACGGCTCTTATATATACGTAAGCGGTGATCGTTTTAGATGTTCTGCCTCTGAAAGCGATGAAGCATGTCTAAGAAGACTAAGAAAGTCTGGAAAGATTGAAATCGATGGTGATATCGATTGTGCTCACTGTGGTTTCAGAGTGACGACAAGGACTTCAAGAAGTTCAGGAACAGCAGGAATTTTACAAGGGGTCGCCGAAATTACAGGTGCATTGGCACCACCTCTTTTTGGATATCTTGGAGTGAGAGCGCAAGCAAATGCTTATAGAGACTCAAATAGAGCCTGGGCAAACGCTGCGGCTACTGGTTTTGAACAATGTCAGATCATGCAAACCAGTTATGTTCAAGATACTTACAGTTATATTTCAGCGAATGAACATCCGGATAGAACAGTTACACCTCCAAATTGTAATGGTTATCAATTAAATAGTTTTGGTGGGATGACAGGTCAGTTTGGAACACCTTATGGTGGATACGGTAACGGTTGGTACGGAGCTGGATATACTCCTGGCTTTATGGCCGCGATGTACGGACCAGGCGGTGGATTTAATCCTTATTTAAATGTGACTGGTGGCTTTGGTTCTCCATACGCTGGTTATGGTTATAGCCCATATGGTGGCTTCGGAGTACAAGGAAACCTGAACCTAAATACTTTACTAGGATTACCTGCTGGTGGAATTAGTTTCGGTGGTGGGGTGAATACTGGTGGTTATGCTGGATATCCTAGTTATGGCGGAGGCTGGGGCGGAAACGTCGGCGGAGGCTGGGGTGGAAGCATTGGCGGAGGCTGGGGCGGAAACGCAGCTTATAGTCCAATTGCGTGTGTGAGAGCACCATGTCCAGGTCAAGGTGGCTGGGGCGGAAGCGCTGGTTGGGGCGGAAGCGTCGGCGGAGGCTGGGGTGGAAACGCTGGCTGGGGCTGGGGTAATAATGCTACAACTGCACCTTGGGGCGGAGCTACTGCGTGGGGTGGTGTAAACTATCCAAACAATGGTGGATCTTACTGGGGTAACACCGGAGGCTGGGGTGGAAACAACGGCTGGGGTAACGGAAATAGCGGTTGGGGTAATAACAGTGCAAACGGCAATGGTTGGTACTCAGTTCAAAATGCTCAAAACGCAAATGCGCAAGCATTTCAAGTTGGTGGTATGAACCAACAAATAGCACTTCAAAATCAAGCTGGGCAAGCGGCTTACAATGCTGCTAGCTATGGTGGCGGTTCTGGATATGGATATGCTCCGTACGCACCAGGAAATGCAGGTTTCTCTATATCTGCAGGGTATGGCCTAGGTGGAAGTTTTCAATATGGATTTTAAGATTTAATAATAGCAAAAAAAAAGGGAGCTCCAAGGCTCCCTTTTTTATTTTCCGTGAACTAATAATTTAATTTCGTGTTGGAATAAAACTTCAATTTTATCATCAACAAGGTTTTGAACAATACCAGGTCCAAAGCTTTTGTGATCAAGGATATCTCCCACCTCAAAAGTTTCTCTAATAGTATATTTCACTGATTTACCAGTAACTTTCCCCATCTCTTCCGTCCAAAGGTCGTTTACTGAGATTGATTTTTTCTTTCTTGTTCTTGTTGTCGTTGATGATTTTACTTTTTTACTTTTAGTCGCAGGATCTTTATACATATGCATTGCCTGGCAAGTATTACACTTAACCTTTCCAATTGTATGTGTGTCCTTCATCGAAACGATCGTATGACCGAGTGGTAATTTACATTTCCCACAGTAAGAGAGAACTTCTTTACCTGCTGAATAAGCTGTCATTTTAAACTTCCTTTAGATATTTATGGTCGGCTTCGCAAATCTTGTCCGATACTCAACATATGAGCTATACTCCCATGAGGGGTAATTGACTTTGCAAGAAAATAAAACCACAGATATTCTAGCGAATTCCAAGGCTTACGGCAAGTCTAGTGATATCGTAAAGCTTAATCGTGAAGACCTTCTAAAAAAGGCTAATACGCTTCCTAAATCACCCGGTTGCTACTTAATGCAGGGCAAACTAGGTGAAATCTTATACGTCGGTAAGGCCAAGAATCTCAAAAACCGTGTGACGAGTTATTTTAATAACTCAGATAAAAATCCAAAAACTCAAATCCTAGTTTCTCATATTAAAAATTTTGAGTTTATCATCACCAATTCAGACGCAGAGTCTTATGTTTTAGAAAATAATCTGATTAAAGAGCATAGACCGAAATACAATATTCGCCTCAAAGATGATAAGTCTTATCCCTATCTTGGTGTAGATTGGAATGAAGATTATCCAAGACTGCTTTATCTGCGCCGACCGAAGAAAAAGCGAGGCCTTGAATTATTTGGTCCTTTTCCTCAAGGCTATAATGTTTCCCAAATTTTAAGAATCCTCACTAAATCTTTTGCTTTAAGAGATTGCTCCATCCATGAGTTCAGAACAAGAAAAACTCCGTGTATTTTGTATCAGATGAATCAGTGTACCGCTCCATGTGTAGAAAAGATTTCTCAAGACGAGTATAAAGCCGATTTAAATGCGGCGATTGATTTTTTCAAATCAAAAAAGAAAGTAGAAAATTCCATAAGTCTTCTAACCGATAAAATGATGTTGCTGGCAGAGGAGGAGATGTTCGAATTTGCAGCTCAACTAAGAGATCATATTGAAGAGCTCACAAATTTTGCTGAAAAATCTTTTGAACAAAATGTAGAGTCGCTCAGTGATTCTAATGTTGATGTGATTGCTTATTATATTGGCGAGCAAGAAATCGATATTAGTATCTATCTTATCCGCCAAGGGAATTTATTAGGGCAAAAGAATTTTCACTTTTTAATGGATGATCTTCTCGATCAAGTGGAGAGTGAAGTGACTCTGGCCATCTTGCAATACTATGGACAAAACAGTGAAGTTCTCCCTTCGAAAATAATAACGATGCTTCCAACTTCAGCAGCAAAACAATTGGAAGAAGCTCTCATCCAAGATCAAGGTGAAGGTTTAAAGTTAAGAGTGTTTGGTGAAACTAAAAAATATGAAGCTCTGCTTAGAGCAACGAGAGAGCATGCCGAGCAATCACAAAAAGTTAGGATTAAAAATCAAGCTTCAGTATATGTTGGTCTGAATAAGTTAAAAGATCTGTTAAAAATGAAAGATAGACCTAAGACGCTTGAGTGTTACGACATCGCTATTTGGCAGGGTAAATCTCCAACTGCAGCGCAAATTGTATTCTTTGAAGGAAAACCAGATCGAGCGCAGTATAGGCATTATCATCTCGAAGAAAGACCTGAGGGTAATAACGATTTTGCCATGATGGATGAAGTTTTTAGAAGACGTTTAAAATATGGAAACTTACCTGATGTGTTTATCGTGGATGGGGGAGTTGCACAGGTTAATACCGTTTCAAAAGTTTTGGAAGAATTAGATATCGATATACCAGTCGTTGGAATCGCCAAGGCAAGGGATTTAAAATCAGTGGGAGGTTTTAGATCTTCAAAAGTACAATCAAGTGATGAGAGGCTAGTGATCAAAGGCAGATCAAATCCTTTTATATTATCAAAGTGTCCACCTCTTCTTCGAACAGTTGTTTTTATGCGAGATGAAGCTCACCGATTTTCTCGAAGGCTCCATCATAATGCCGAAAAAAAGCGCGTGATGAAATCATGGGTTGATGAAGTTAAAGGTATTGGCAGTGAAGTGAGGAAAAAAATCCTTAAAAATAATAGTTACACTTTAGATGAATTATCTGAATTTAATGTAGAAGAACTAAAAGATTGCTTAGATGTAGAATTAAAGCATGCAAACTCAATTTATGAGTATTTGCATGCTTTAAAAAATTAATTTAAGACGTGAATCACCTTACGATTACCTTCTCCACAGTCGATACAACGAGCTGTTTCTTGAACAATTAAGTTCTTATAATCTGGTAGATGACTTAATAAGAGTTTTGATCCACATATACGACAATGTCCCATTATTTTTTGAACATTCTCAACTGTTCCCCAGTACTCTTCAAACTTCTCAAATTTAAAATCCATTTCCTTAGACATGCAGTTGCCTCCCGATAAATAACTTATCGGGGGAGGGCATCTTGGCTTAAATTAAGCTCCATAAAAATTAAGACTAGGAAATTAGTATCTATTTAGGTAAATAAGGGCATGGAAAACCGCTATAAAGACGCTCTGCGTGGTCTGCGTGCCTCAGAGCCAGCTCATCCTTTATTCTCAACTTCATGGAGCTATTGCTCCTCTCAGAGCGCTATTTCAGTGCCTGAGGTGGACATGAAGGAATTAAGCTCGGAAGAAGTGAAAAAACCTGAAGAGAAACCTGCAGAAAAATTTGAAGAAAATAAAGATGTAAATCTGATCACTGAGAAAACCAAAATGCTTGACTCTCTTTATCAGTTTGGAGACGAAAAGCTAACTAAGCGTGAAGAATTCCAATTTCCTGGAGGCTCCTTAAAGAAAAAAGATCGGATAGCGCGTAACTTTAGTGAGGCTACTTTATCTGCCTTCACTGATCTTGATTTCGAAATGAGTTGGTCTGAACAGTTTTCAGCTCACGGGGTAAAGATTTTAAAAACGAAGCAAGGCTTGATGGAGAATTGTGACGTTTTGTTTATTACTGATCAAGCGGAAGGGGAAACAGAAGCTCAGAATATTTTTGAACTGTTTTTCAAATCACATGTTGCAAGCTTATTCTCTAGAATGGTAGGTGCGATGCAATTAGGGGAGAGCTGGTTTCTTACGGATATAAGTGATAAGACAACTGATAAAATTGCTCAAGAAATTCTCTATTATCAACCTAAATTTATGATAACCCTCGGAGCTGCTCCAACTCAGTTTTTACTGGATACTGAGAGCCGATTGAAAAATATTCATGGGCAATTTTTTGATGTTCAACAGGGGGATTATACAGGCCAGTTGATGCCTTTATTCTCTCCTAAGTTACTGAGTACAGCTCCAAACATGAAAAAAACCGCTTGGACTGATATGCAAAAAGTCATGGAGCAATTAAAGCTTTTGTAAATCTTTGAAATTGTATTAGAATAATAGCTAGAGAGTCCAAGGATGGGATTTGAAGCTAATTTTTCAAGGAATGATATTTTTACTTAGCGCTAGTGCTTTTTCAAAAGCACCAACGATCAACGTCTTGATCGGAAAATCACTTAAAAACGTTTTTGTATCAGGGGTTGACTTAGAAAGCCAATTATTTTTTCAAGAAGATGCAAAGTCTTATAATGGACGTCGCTCACTTAATTTTAAATGTGATCCAAAAGCGAAAACTATTCTTCCTAAAAAACCGACTAAGCTTGCTTCTGTTCTCTCACTTACGGGGTTATTAAATTGGCATGAAGATAAATACCGAGGAACCCTCCACATTATTACTTCAGAGAAAAGAGATGGCTGTGACTTAATTAACGAAATGCCACTTGAAGACTATCTTGCTACATTACTGCCAAAAGAAATGAGTTCAAACTGGCCTCTGGAAGCATTGAAGGCTCAAGCTGTAGCAGCTAGATCTTATGCGTATTATAAAATTAAAACAAAACAAGTCTCTAAAGATAAGGGCTACAATGCTCACTACGATATAGAGAATTCTGAAAAGCACCAAGTAAATGGTAACTTCTTTGATGCAACCTACTCAACTTTTAAAGCGACACAAGAAACTTCTGGAGAAGTCCTGACGATGGATGATGGTAAATCATTACCAATCTTCTTTCATTCTAAGTGTGGTGGAAAAACTCTTAGACCGGATCAAGTCTGGAGTAATCCTATTAAAGGATATGAGTCAGTAAACTGTCCTTTTTGTCACAAGCATGGGACAAAAGATTGGAAAATAGAACTTAAAAAACCCAATCTATCTGGATACATCGGTCAGGCTTTAAGTCAGTATGAAAATAAAACGATGGCAAAAAGAAATAGTAAGCTAAGTTTTATGCCGGACAATAGAGGTAATAGTGCCTTTAGATTTTATGAAAAGGATAATTTCTTCTCATTAAAAAAATCGAGATTAAGAGCAACTATGGGAAGAAAGAAACTTCCATCGAATAATTATTTTATTAAAGATAAAGGACATAGTGTTGAGATCTCAGGTTCCGGTTTTGGTCACGGTGTAGGACTATGTCAGTTTGGGGCAAAAGAACTTGCTCTTCGTGGTTTTGATTACAAGCAAATATTGAATCATTACTTCCCAAGCTTTAAACTAACAAAATTATATTAGGTAAAATGAAAGTATTCTTATTGATAGTAACATTTCTCTGGAATGTGAATGCTCATGCATTTGTCATTCTTATTGATCCAGGCCATGGAGGCAAGGAGTTGGGGGCAGTGTCTACTATTATCAAGCTCGATAAGAAGGGGAAAAAGTACAAACAAAAAATCTATGAGAAAGACCTCACTTTAAAGCTTGCAAAATACGTTCAAAAAAAGCTGATGGATAAATTTTCAGTGTACCTCACAAGAAGCGTAGATCGAACTGTGAGTCTGGATGACAGGGCTAATATGGCCGATACTGTTAAAGCAGATTTATTTATATCCATCCATTTTAATTCTGCCACGGAACCTGATTATCACGGATTCGAAACTTATTATTTAGATAACCATGATGAGAAAGCAATTAAAAAAGTGGAATCAATTGAAAATAGCGATACTACAGGAGAGGATAAAGTTATCAATCAGATTCTCATCGATCTTGTGATCGGCAAGACTGTTAAGTCATCTAAAAAATTAGCGGGTCTTATTCACGGTCGTCTTGCCCAAAAAATGAAGAGGCATAAAAGAAAAGATAGAGGGATTAAACCGGGACTCTTCTATGTGTTGGCTCTTTCTAAGAGACCAGGAGTACTTATTGAAGCCGGATTCATGTCCAACCCTAAAGAGATATTTAAAGTGCAATCAAGTCGATATTTAAATGATTACGCTCAAGGAATTGCAGACGGTATTTTAAAATTCTATCAAGAGTCACCTAAGCGAGATATTCCCTTATTTTAGACAAAAAAAAAGCGCAAGAGGTTAGTCTTGCGCAATTGAGAGAGGGAGAGAGTACTTCGACGTTGTTTCGTCTCAGTGATTTAGTTTTAACTTATTTTATGACTTGCTGCAATAAAAGTTGGGCGAGTGTGTAAAACTTACCCAATTTTTGCCTGCTTCTTTTAAAATCGATAAACCCTTAAAATTAAAGATGTGAAAATAGAATTTAATAGAAAAAAGCTCTTTAAGAACGAAGATAGTCGCTTTCTTTTGGCCACAGGGTTTAAGTTTGTTGGTATTTTTGTGGTCGTGGCCATTCTGGTTTACTACGTTGTTTGGGTCGTGGCATCCGTAAATAGTGTTTATTTTGAGTCTAATGGGATAGGACATTCAGCGGATTTAAGGGAAGCGCTCACGGAGAGTCTTTTATCTGTTTTGGTAGATAATATTCCTTATGCTTGTCTCATAGTTGTACTTGTCTTCTTTGCGGGAGTTTATTTCGGGAAAATACTACTTCGTCCTTTTGAGCTTATTGGAAATTATAGTTTGAAATGCACCGAAGGGGAGAGTGCTGAGTATAATCCAGATCTATTTTCTGACTATAAATTGCTGACTCGATTTAGTGAGTTTTTCTTTCGTTATATTGATGAGTGCAAAGAAGCCAAATCTTTTAAGGAGGCGACAATTCCTCCAAATTTTTCACGAATACACGGACCAAGTTTTGAAAGAGTTTTCTTTTTTCACTTCATGCTTTTGATTTTAATTTTCACATTGCTCACTGGTTTCACCATGGTTTATATAACCACAGAATTTAGAGCTCAATTGGTCGCGATTACTCTAAATACAATGAAGCTTGATGTCGGTGAAACTTCGGTTCGATATTTTCTGGAGAATCAAGCCTATATTTTTGAATCTGTTATTTGGATGTCGATCGTACTAATCATAGGTTCTTATTTGACTCTGGCTTATCACCTGTATGGAAAAGTATCAGGTGCTATCTTTGCTTTCTTTTCGACGATGAGGTCTTTTATGAAAGGAAATCGAAAAGCAAGAGTACACCTTATTGGTTACGCACAAATTCGTCCTCATGGTAGGGCCTTCAATAAATATTTGGATTATATTGAAAGATTATGTGAAAATAATGAAAATAAATAACCAAGAGTTGACTTTGATTTGACACAATTAAAGTAAATTAAAACCGATAAAAGAGAACAACGGAAAACAAAAAGGATATTGTATGAAACGTGTACTAGGTTTATTAATGATGGGGACGATGCTGGTTGGCTGTATGGCCGATAAAGCTACAATTGGAGAACTTCTAAAGAAGAATCCTGAGCTCATTACAGATGCGATTAAGGAAAACCCAGAAGAATTTATTGGGGCTTTAAATGAGGCAGTTAAAGTTGCCCAAAGCTCTCAAAGAAAAAAACAAGAAGAGGCAGAGAAACAAGCCTATGAAGATAGTTTTAAAAAACCACTTGAGCCAATGATTAGAGATAACGAAATCATTCGTGGAAATAAAGACGCTCAACTGACACTAATTGAATATTCTGATTTTGAATGTCCGTTTTGTTCAAGAGGTTACCAAACTGTAACTCAACTTTTAGATAAGTATAAAGGGAATATTAGATTCGTTTATAAGCATCTTCCTTTATCTTTTCACCCAAATGCAATGCCAGCTGCAAAATATTATGAAGCTCTAAGACTTCAAGGTGATGATAAGGCCATCAAATTTCATGATGAGCTTTTTGATAATTTCTCTAAGATTAAACAAGGTGAGAAATTTTTCAGAGCTATTGCAAAAAAGACTGGTGCTGACATGAAGAAGCTTGAAAGTGACCTTGACTCTGAAGTTGTGAATAAAAGAATTCAGCAAGACTTGGATGAAGCAAAGAAATTTGGTTTCCAAGGTACTCCGGGCTTCCTTTTAAATGGAATTCCAGTAAAAGGTGCTTACCCAGCTGAGCATTTTGAGGGAATTGTTGAAGAACTTAAGAAGCGTGGAAAGATTAACATTTAATAATTTTTTACGATAATCTTCGAAAAGCCCTCCCAGAGAGGGCTTTTTTTATGTCCGCGCAGATTTTAAGCAAAAAAAATACGATGGCAAGTTTTAAAAAAAAATAATTTTTTTTCGTAAAAAAAATTTGCCAAGATCAAAAAACAATTACACAATTTTCCTATAGTATTATTAACACTGACCTTCAGGAGATTTCCATGAACAGAAAAGAATTAGTTGAAGCGATTATCAATTCAAAAGAATTAAACCACCTAACAAAAAAAGATGCAGACCAGTTCATCACTACTATGCTTGATACTGTTAAAAAAGCAGTTAAGAAAGGTGACGATGTTTCTTTAGTAGGATTTGGAACATTCACAAAAACAAGAAGAGCAGCTAGAACTGGTGTTAACCCAGCTACTGGTGAAAAAATCAAAATCAAAGCTAAGACTCTTCCTAAATTCCGTCCAGGAAAAGCTTGGAAAGAAATGTTCTAATTTCCCTTTGGGATTTAAGAATAACGAGGAGGTCTTTGACCTCCTTTTTTTTTGGAGAAAAAATGATCACACCTCAAGATAAATACCTCATTCTATCAGCGCTAACTCAGATGCTATTTCCTTTTGTGGCCATGATCATCATGTTTAGGCGAAGAGTTGCTTCTCTAAAGAGTGGTGAAGTGAAAATGAAGTATTTCAGCACCTACAATAAAGAGAACAATCTCAGTGATAAAACTGTGGCTGCTGGCAGGCATTTTACTAACCTCTTTGAGATGCCAACTTTATTTTATGCCATTGTGGCCTTTATTTTTATGACCAGACAAACTGACCTAGTATTTATTATACTGGCCTGGCTTTTTGTCTTAGTCCGGCTATTTCACTCAGTTATCCATCTTGGAAATAACAATATCAGAAAAAGAATGAGAACTTTTGGGCTATCGAGTTTGTTTTGCTTGATCATGGTGGTCTATTTAATAGGCAAGATTTGCCTCCTTTAAAACGTCCCGTCAATTTCTTGACGAATATATGGTCGTTGTCAGCTTTTTTTAGGCAAAAATTACCAAGTGTCATTATGCTCTCTTGCTTTCGATGTCTTAGGGCGCTATAATTTTGACATAGCCTGTGGAAAGGATTTCCTCAGGGGCCAACAACAGGAGTACTCATGGCCGACGAAGACAACGCAGAAACTGGTGCTGAAGAAGGTGGAAAGCCAGCAAAAGCGCCTAGTCAGAAAAACCCTTTAGTAGCATTATTGCTGATTTTGAACCTAGCTGGGCTAGGGACAGTTGCTTTTTTTCAATACCGTTTCATGGAAATGGAAGCGAAAAGACCTGACCTAACTAAGCTTTTAAAAGAAATGGGACAAGATCCAGCAGTATTAGCAGAACAACAGCCAACTAATTCTCCAGCAAAAGAGACATTAGTTGATTTAGCGACGTTCACAGTGAATTTAGCACAAGGTGATGGTCCTAGAAGATATGTACGTTTAAATGCTGTTTTAAAATTGAGTGAAAAATCAGAGGTTTCAGAAGTTGAAGCGAGAAAACCTCAAATTAGAGACACAATAATTAGTATCCTCAATAGTAAGAGACCTGAGGATATCTTAAAGAGAGATGGGAAATTATATCTAAAGCAGGAAATTAAATCTGCTATCAACTCTTTCCTTATTGATGGAAAAGTTGAAGACATTTTTTACGTTGGTTTTCAAATAAACTAACACTCTTAAACAGGAAGTTTTCGAGTTAACGTTCCAGGAGGGGACTCAAGATGGCACAAGTATTAAGTCAAGACGAAGTTGATGCACTATTAAGCGCGGTAAATGATGACGCTGATGTAGATGCGGATAATGAACTTGATGATGATTTTGATGATGATGAGTCGGAGAATATCCAGCCTTATGATCTGACCAATCAAGATAGGGTTATCCGTGGGCGAATGCCTATTCTGGAAATCATCTATGAAAGATTCATAAGGCAATTTAGAGTTTCACTTTCAAACAGTTTGAGAAAGATCTCGACGATCTCAATGATCTCAACTGATCTTTTAAAGTTTGGAGAGTTTGTAAACACCCTTCCAATTCCAAGTTGTATGGCGATCATGCGTTTCAATGAACTGAGAGGCCCAGCTCTTTTAGTTTTCGAATCAAAGCTTGCTTACGCCATCATCGATTCATATTTTGGTGGAACGGACAGACCGTTTACAAAAATTGAAGGAAAAGAATTCACGTCAATTGAACTTTCTTTTATGAAGAGAGTAATGGATATGGCCATTAGTGACCTTGAGGAAGCGTGGCAACCAGTTCATAAAATTGATGCTCAATATGTAAGGACTGAAATCAACCCACAGTTCGTAGGTGTTGTTCCACCAAGTGATGTTATTATTACGACAACATTTGAAGTTGAATTTGAATCAGCTTCTGGAACCATCATGGTTGTTATTCCATATTCAACCATAGAGCCAATTAAACAAAAACTAAGTTCAAGTTATCAATCTGAAAATGATGTTGTGGACAGTCTATGGACTCAAGCAATGCACGAGCATGTTAATGCTTCTGAAGCCAGTGCGGTGGTTAAGCTTGGTGACACAACAATGACAGTTGGTGACCTCGTAGGGTTGCAGGTAGGAGATATCATTCCCCTAAGTCAGGAAGTTTCAGGTGAACTTTTCATCGAAGTAGAAGGAGTTAAAAAGCTTCAATGCTTAGCTGGAGAGTACAAAGGGAACAAAGCCGTTCAAATTACTAAAAGATTACAGGATTTTTAAGAGGGTAAATCATGGAAGAGAACACAGAAAACAATGTAACAGCAATTAACCAAGATCAAAAAGATGCGATCTCAAGCTTAGCAGATCAAATCAAAACAGGTGATGAAGCACTTAACAAGCTAAAGGTTCAAAACCTTGATTTCATTCTTGATATCCCACTTAAAGTGAGTGTCGAGTTAGGAAGAGCTCAGGTTGTGATTAAAGACCTACTTCAACTTGGTCAAGGTTCTGTTTTGGAACTTGATAAACTAGCAGGGGAGCCATTAGAGGTTCTAGTTAACGGGAAGCTAGTTGCAAGAGGTGAGGTTGTTGTCGTAAACGAAAAGTTTGGTGTGCGTTTAACTGATATTATCAGCCCATTAGAGAGAATTGAAACCTTAAAGTAAGGTGAGGAATTTATGAAATTTTTATTCTGTTTATTACTAACAACTCAAGCGGCATTAGCCAACGTAACTCTGACAAAATTGAGTTTCGATAAAACGGCGAAGCAAGGAAAGATTACTGTTAACTTCACTGGAAGTTTAAGAGGAATCCCTGAGTTGAAAGTTATGGGAGATGTTATCCAAGTTATTGTTCCTGATTCTAAAGTTAAGCAGAATATGGAAAAATCAGTAAGTTTTTCATCTAATTTAAAAGACACTCAAGTTAGAGCGTATCAAACGACAGCAACTGAAACAAAAATCAAAGCTATGTTACCATTCAATATTGAAGCTAAACGTGATTTTGTAACTCTTAAACTTGAAGACAAGCATATCGAATTAACTTTTCCTAGGGTACAGAAGGCCATCGCAAAAGCTCCAAAAAGAGGGTCTATTGTTCCCAAAAAAGAAGTGGTAAAGAAAGAGTTTCTTAATAAGGCGTATTTAGACAATCTTCTTGATATTGAGAAAAAAGAGCAACCTAAGATTATTAAGCCTACACCTGCAGTGGCCAATAAAGCAGAAACGACAACTGCTACGGCAACCGACAAAGTAAGTACAAAACAATCTTCAGTAAAAACATTCAACGGGGAAGAGATCTCTCTTCTTAAGTACGGTGGGAAATTCGCAGCTTTTCTCGGGTTAGTTTTAATGCTTTTTTATGGAGTTGTAAGCCTAATGAAAAAAGGTTTTCTTAAAAAAGGTAAACTTGGATTTTTAGGAAGTACGGAAAAAATCATGGTACTTAATCAGCACTACCTAGCGCCAAAGAAAAGCTTAATGCTCATTAAAGCTCACAACCAAGTTTTCTTGGTTAGTAATACTGAATCAGGTATTCATCCTATCTCTGAGATTAGGGATGTCGCGGGACTACTGAAGGATGAAGAAAAAACTTTAGTAGGAACAAACTTTGATTCAAACCTTGATTTCGCAGATACAGACCCTGTGAATGATTCCAAGATTAAAATTAAGGAAGATATCACTCAATCTAATAAAGAGTCTTCTTTATCAAGCTATAGCCAAGTGAAAGATAGAATTAAATTTTCTGATCAAATTAAAGAAAAGGTTAAGGGACTCAAGTCTCTTCAATAAGGAAAACATGACTGGACTAATTAAAACGCTGACAACATTTTTCTCATTGACCCTCTCTGGAGGAGTTTTTGCTCAAGCAACAGGACAAGGGATGAGCCTTCCTGGTTTAAGTGTCAATTTTGGGCAAGGAACAAATTTGGTAGATACCATGCAAGTTATGGTTCTCTTCACTGTTTTAACTTTAGCGCCAGCGATTATTATTTTATGTACTTCTTTCACTCGTATCATTGTTGTCCTTGCTTTCGTTAGGCAAGCAATCGGTACTCAGAGTATGCCACCGAACCAATTACTGATTGGATTCGCGATGTTTCTTTCTTTGTTTGTTATGATGCCAACAGGAAAAAATATTTACGATAAAGCGATTGATCCATTGATGGCAAAATCAATAACCACAACTCAGGCCCTATCAACTATTGAGTTTGAACTTCGTGGTTTTATGTCTAAGCAAGTGAGAAAAGCAGATATCGGACTATTCTATGACGTAACTGGAACAACTGCTCCAAGCAATATCGATGATGTTCCAATTCATTTTTTAATTCCAGCGTTTATTATCTCTGAATTGAAGACAGCTTTTCAAATAGGCTTTCTATTATATATTCCATTTCTAGTACTAGATATGGTTGTAGCTTCAGTCCTGATGGCGATGGGGATGATGATGTTACCTCCGGTAATTATTTCAATGCCGTTTAAGCTACTTCTTTTTGTACTGGTCGATGGATGGCAATTAGTAACAGGTTCGATCTTAAGATCGTTTAACTAAGGATATTTTATGGATAATGGATTTGTAGTTGAAGTCACCAATCAGGCCATAAAGGTAGCTTTAATGCTGGCAGCTCCGATGCTTTTAGGGGCATTAGTTGTGGGTATTTTGGTTTCTCTTTTTCAAGCAGTTACACAAATTAATGAGCAGACATTATCTTTTATCCCAAAAATCTTAGTAATTGTTATGGCATTAGTTTTTATGAGCCCATGGATGATGGAGACAATGACTTCATTTACTCATGAGTTATATGTAAATATTCCTAAATTGGTAATGAATAGATGATCTCTGTTGGAATCAATGACTATCCCGTTTTCATAGCCTTCTGGCTCGTGTTTACGAGATGGGCAGCGATTCTTTTTCAACTTCCGCTTTTTGATAATACGGGAGTTCCTTTTCTAGTTAAGTCATTAACAACAATGATCATTAGCTACGCTTTTTTTCCTATCGTTGAAGCGACAATGGTTCAACAAGTTGTTCAATTTGGTGTGGAAAATTTTTGGTACCTTACAATTTTTAATACGATTGTAGGTCTATTTATTGGTTACTTAGTTAAAACAATTATGTCGCTATTTGTAGCTGCTGGTACGATCATGACTCAACAAGTAGGATTTGCTTCTGTGACATATTTCGACCCAACTGCTGGCTCTCAAATAGGTCCATTTGAAAAAATGATTCAATGGACGGTTTTAATTACTATTTTAACTTCGGGTGCTCTTCTTCCAATGTTTAAAGGAGTGGTCAATTCATTCTTTAGCATCAGTATTAATAGTCTCGGGAACTTTACAAATATCCATGTGTTTTATCATGACTTTTTTAAAGGTGTTTTTTCGGCAGCTTTTTTACTCGCAACACCACTTATGTTTACGAATTTAATTTTAAATATGGTGATGGGGATTGTCGCAAGAACCATCCCTCAAATGAATATCTTAATGGTAAGTTTTGTCGTGAATATTGGGATTGGACTGTCAGTTTTTTATGCAGTGTCGGAAGAATTATTTCACGTAGCTTACAAAATGTATGTAGACAGACTGGGCGAGTGGTTCCAGTTCGTAATATAGGATAGAAAATGGCTGACGATTCAGACAGTGGCGAAAAAACCGAAGAGCCTTCCCAGTATCGGATAGACGATGCCAGAAGGAAGGGAGATGTAGCTTCTTCTAAAGAGCTCAATTCGGTTTTGATTTTAGCAGGTGCTTTTTCAGTACTAGTGCTTTCTAGTCTCTATATTTTTGAAGTCATGTCAGACTATATTGCATGGCTTTACGGTCTTGATCTAACGAGAGCTTTTGCTGACCAAGAGATGGGAAAGCAAATTCTTCGTGAGTCTTTTTATAGTATTGGTAAAAGTGTGGCACCAATATTTGGAACCTCCTTTATTCTTGGTTTTGTTTCTCAAGTATCTCAAGTGGGATTTATCTATGCTCCAGATGTTCTACAATTGAAGTTGGAAAGAATTAGTCCGGCCAGTGGTTTTAAAAGAATCTTTTCCAAAAAATCTCTTGGTGAAGTTATTAAGGGGCTTTTTAAATTCTCTATTGTTCTGGCCATTACTTATAATATTATTCAGGCCAATATTACTAGCTTTGTAGGATTTTTGCATACTGAAGCAGCTCAAGCTTTTAGCTATGGAAAACTTTTTGCTTTTAAACTAGCTGGTGCCATTTTGATCGGTTTGCTTGTTGTCGCGATCATGGATTTTTTCTGGGAAAAATACCTGTATATGGAAAAACTTAGAATGACAAAACAACAGGTTAAGGAAGAATCCAAAGAAAAAGACGGAAATCCAGAAGTTAAGCAAAAGATTCGTGCCATTCAGCGTGAAATGTCTCAAAATAGAATGATGTCGGACATCCCAAAAGCGGATGTAATTGTTACAAACCCGACACATATTAGCATCGTTATCAGGTATGATAGAGATACCATGATTGCTCCCCAGGTTATCGGGAAGGGGCAAGATCACCTTGCAATGAGAATTAGAGAAATCGCGAAGGAACACAACATCCCAATCGTTGAAAATGTTCCTCTAGCAAGAGCTCTTTATAAAACAGTTAAAGTCGGGGAAGGAGTGCCCAGATCTTTATATAAAGCAGTAGCAGAGATACTAGCTTTCGTTTACCGAGTAAAAAGAAAAGTAAAAGCATTAAGTTAAGGATGACAAATGTTTAAAAACTTCAAAGATTTTGCCAACAGCCCTGATATGTATGTAGCCGCCACCTTAGTTGCGGTTTTGGCAGTTATGATTGTTCCAGTTCCACCTGCGATGATGGACTTACTAATCGCAATCAGTATTGCAGCATCAGTTATAATTTTATTTCTTTCGATCTACATTAAGAGACCATTGGACTTCTCAACTTTTCCATCGGTACTTCTTGTTATTACACTTTTTAGACTTTCATTAAACGTAGCCTCGACTAAAAACATTCTCGGTCGTGGGGGGGCGGAAGGTTCAAGTGCTGCAGGGGAAATTATCCGCGCCTTTGGTGAGTATATCGTTGGTGGTAATTTCGCTGTTGGTATAATCATGTTTATCATTTTTGTAATCATCAACTTTATCGTTATCACGAAAGGTGCTGGTAGGGTTGCTGAAGTTGCTGCACGATTCACCTTAGATGCAATGCCTGGTAAGCAAATGGCCATTGATGCTGACCTTAATGCGGGTTTAATTGATGAAGCGACCGCAAAGAAAAGAAGAGCTGAAGTTGGTGCTGAAGCTGACTTTTATGGGTCTATGGATGGTGCCAGTAAATTCGTTAAAGGTGATGCGATCGCAGGTATTCTTATTACTGCAATCAATATCATTGGTGGGATAATTATTGGTGTCGCTCAGTCTAATATGAGTTTTTCTCAAGCGACAGAAGTCTTTACTCTTCTAACCGTGGGTGATGGTTTGATTGCTCAAATTCCGGCGATTGTTATTTCTACTGCTGCCGGTATTATCGCTACTCGAAATACAAATGATGATGGACTAAGTGAACAAATTGGTAAGCAGTTTAGTGTAAATCCAAAAGCACTTTATATGACTGGTGGAGTTGTCGCATCTTTTGCCATTATTCCTGGTTTTCCAATGTTTCAATTCTTGCTTGTCGGTGGAGGCTTAGCTTTTGGTGCTTACAGAATGGATAAAAACAAAGAAGCCACCGCACTAAAAGAGAAGCAAGAGGCGATTGAAGAGAAAAAAGCTAATGATGATAACCTTGAAGATCTACTTGGACTTGAACTTGTTGAACTTGAAGTTGGTTATGGATTAGTTAATATCGTAGATTCAGAACAAGATGGAGATCTTCTTGAGAGAATCAGTCATATTAGAAAACAATTTGTTTCAGATTGGGGTCTTATTATTCCATCAATTCGAATCAAAGATAATTTAGAACTTAAACCGGGTGGATATACTCTAAAAATCAAAGGAATTAAAGTTGCTGAAGCAGACTTGATGCCAGATCACTATCTAGCTATGGACCCGGGAACTGTTATTGAGCCGATTGACGGAATTGAAGCGAGAGAACCTGTGTTTGGTTTAGATGCTGTTTGGATCAACGAAGAACTCAAAGACGATGCTCAATACAATGGATATACTGTAGTCGACTTATCAACTGTTATCGCAACCCATATCACTGAAATCTTAAAGTCTAATCTTCACGAGATGTTTGGACGTCAGGAATTGGTGGGAATACTTGATACATTTAAACAAGATTATCCTAAATTGGTAGATGATTTAGTTCCTGAAATATTGTCTCTTGGCAGTGTGTTGAAAGTCCTGCAAAATTTACTTAGAGAAGGAATTCCAATAAGAGATTTGCGTACGATTCTTGAATCATTAGCTGAGCATGGTACAATGATAAAGGATGCTGATACGTTAACGGAATTAGCGAGAGAAGGCTTATACAGGACTATTACGGAAAAAGTGAAGAGTGATCAGGGAGATATTCCACTATTTACACTAGATAGAGGAATAGAAGAGTCATTAGCTCAAAACATTATTCAAACTGAAAAAGGGCAAGAGTTATCTCTTGATCCAAAAATCACTCAAACAATTCTAGCAAGTTTAAATGAGCGAATTGAAGAAGCAACTGAAATGGGAGAAAAGATGATTGTACTTTGTTCTCCAGTTGTCAGAAGGCACTTCAAGCGTTTAACTGAAAAGTTTATCCCGAACTTAATCGTTGTAAGTCATAACGAATTGAGCCCGGAAATAAATATTAGATCACTTGGTACAGTAAGGATGTAACCCATGTTTGTTAGAAAATTCGAAGGAGACACATTAGACGAGACGCTTAAGGCTGTTAAAAGAGAGCTTGGTCCTGATGCTATCATTCTTAAAACTGTGACAAATAAAGGTTTGAAGGGTGCTTTTAAAAATAAGCGAATCGAGATCACTGCTGCTATTTCAGAACAAAACTATACTAAAAAAGCTAAAGTAGATCGCGTCTTAAATGATGAACAGAGAGGTGATTTTTACAGCGCTCCAGCTAATGAAGTTAATGAAGCTATCAATAACTATAATGGTTCAGCTCAGGGTGGAAACGGCGGATATGGGGCACTTGGTTTAAATAAAGTGGTAAATACAGTTTCAAAAGCTTCTAAGAAACTTCAAAATTCACTGGATGATTTTTTAACTACTCCAGATGAAGAAGATGAGGCTCCAAGACAAAGTTTTGATCAATTTGTTAGGCAGCAGCCTGTTGCTAAGCCAGATCCTCAACAGCCTCGAAGAGAGCAAAGAGTTGCTCCTGTTCAGCCAGTGTACGAAGCTACTTCAGCATCAGATAATTATTACGATGAAGACCTTCACCGTGAGATTGAGTTTGAGAAAAAGCGTGTAAACGAAGTTTCTGCGGCTCTAGGTGGTGAGATTAAAAGTCAAAAACATCAAATCGAATTGCTTGAAAAAAAGCTTTTTGAGTTAACTGAAAAACTTTCAGAAGCTCAGAGTGGTAAATATGAGGAGCCTCAAGGGCTTCGCGAGTTAAGAACGACTCTTCGTTCTTTAGAGCTTGAAGAGGGGCTTGTTCAAAAGATTATTCGTAAAGCAAATTTTGAAATGTCTCCGGATGACTTAAATGACTCAGACTCAATTTATGAATTCGCTTTAAGAGAGTTAAATGAAATTATTCATGTTGGAATGCCTTATTTTTCAAAGGCAGAAGCTAAACAGCCAGTGACAGCACTAATTTCTGAAAGTACTTGTGGACAGGCCAGTATGGCCTTAAAGCTGGCAGTACTACAAGATAATGTTCAAATTATTAGATTTCGCCAAAGAGAAATTGATCAAGGTAAATCAGAATTTACTTCGAGAATTTTCAAATTGGCCATCACTGAGGTTCAAACTCTTTCTCATCTTATGGCCGAAGCTCGTAAGGCTAAGGATGAAGGGAAGTCAATTATTCTTGATCTAAGACTAGACTTTAAAGAAGAAAACGAAGCTCGCAAATTTATCGAAACTCTAAGACGTTCATTTGATCAAATCGAATTTCTTGTCACTCTGTCGGGGATTCATTCGGAAATCTACAACCGAAAAATTCTTTCCAAGTTCAAGTCATTCGCCAATGGTGTTACAATAACACATATCGATCAATGTTTAAGTTTTGGATCGCTTTTAAATGTGCATCAAGCACATGCAGAGTTGCCTTTGATGTTTTATAGCACAGGAGCAGTCGTTCCTGATGATATCGAGTCGGCAACTGCAGAAAGACTTTTAGCTGGAATGTTTCAGTTATAAATAAATTAACCGACTGACAGGATGTTGGTCGTGTACGTAGGACAGGAAGTTTATGGATAGAACTAGTGAATGGCTTAGCTCATTCAATTCTCACAATCAGATCAGCAGTCAAATTTTAAGTTCAGAATCAACTGAAACTCAAATTATCTCCATTACTGGTGGTAAAGGGGGAGTTGGTAAAACATCAATTTCGCTTAAAATTGGAAGAGAACTGGCCAAACAAAATAAAAAAGTTTTGCTAATTGATACTGACTACAATCTATCCAACACAGCTATCAAACTAGGTCTACCTCTCAATAATACTTTCTACTCGCTAGTTTCTGCTGAAAGAGTATTTGAAGATTGTTTATACAAAGACGGTAATTTTCATCTTTTGTCTGCTTCAAACGGATGTCTTGATCTATTTGATGCAGAGTTTAGATTAGAAGAAGTGATTATCGATATTCTTAATGAACATGCAAAAGAATATGATTATGTTCTAATCGATTGTCCTGCAGGACTTACCAAGCAGTCCCTGACTCTTAATGCCTATAGTGATAAAAGAGTGGTAGTCGTTACTCCTGATAAGTCTTCTATTACTGATAGCTATTCACTTATTAAGGTGTTGAGCATGAAGTTTGGAATCAAAGAAAATCATTTACTTGTTAATATGGTGACTCAGAAACAACAGTTTTCTAAAGTCGTAAAAACATTGAGTGAAACAGTAGAGAATTATTTAGGTTGTCGTACCCATATTTTAGGAGGGGTAAGGCGTTTAAACGTTCCTACAGGAGCTTTTGATACAGAATTTTTAGGTAGCGGCAAAAATAACCTGCACCAAAATTTTCTTCAAGTGGTCCAGCGGTTGACCGAAAAAAAGAGTGAAGTTCGTGAACAAGAAGTTCATTAAAAACCCCCATGCTTAAGGAGAAGCTCAATGTCATCACTCACCGCTAAATTAAAGAACCTTAAAGATTACAGATGCACAATGGATCCAAAAGTTAAAGATGAGATCATTGTAGAATATGCACCGTTAGTGCGCTTTATCGCTCAGAAGATAGCGGCTCGTTTACCGGCCAATATAGAATTAGATGATTTAATCTCATGTGGGGTTATTGGACTTATGGATGCAATCCAAAAGTTTGATCCTAGTAGAGATAATAAGTTCAAGACGTATGCAGAATTTAGAATTAGAGGTTCAATTCTTGATGAATTAAGATCTCAAGACTGGGTTCCACGTTCAGTGAGAGAAAAAACTAAGCACCTAGAAAAGACATATGCAAAACTAGAAAGAGACCTTGGTCGTCCAGCAACGGATGAAGAGATGTGTGCTGAACTTGAGTGTTCTATGGAAGATTTCCATGAGATGCTTAACAAGTCTAAATCAGTTTCTCTTTTAAATATTGATGACTCAGCAACTTTTAGTCGTGGGGATAAAAAGTTAATGATGGGGCTTTTAGAGCATAGACGTTCTTCAAACCCATTTTCAGCAGTAAACTACAAGAGAGCTCAAAATATTATTAAAGATGGAATTAAGTCTCTTCCTGAGAAGCAAAGGCTAGTTCTTTCACTTTACTATTTCGAAGATCTTAATCTTAAAGAAATTGGTCAAGTTTTAGACGTAACAGAGTCAAGAGTTTCTCAATTACATACGCAGGCAATTATGAAGTTGAAAGCAAAATTAAAGAATGATTTTGACTCTCACGAAGATATTGCAGTCTAGATTTTAAAATCCAAATTATGGTAGAAATATAAGGCCGCTTTGATAGCGGCCTTTGCTTTACAACCCATTGAAATTTATTAGATAATTTTAGTTAAGAACAAGGAAGTCGCTCGAGGTTAGGATGATTCGAACATACAATTCAAAAATTATTGGATTTTACCAAATTACATTGGCCATCATGGGAACGGCCATTCTAGGAACATTAGCTTATTTTTGGCAGCTAGGTTTTTTAGATGGTAGTCGCGCTAAAAATTTACACCAAGTTAGTTATATTCTGGAGAAGCATGAAGCTAAGCCGGAGATCAATAGAGTCAAAGAACTGGTTGAGATTGAAGACTATAAACTTGCCTTAGAAAAAATCAAAGAAATAGAAAAAGAGTTCTCTAAGGTTGATTTACAAATAAAAACAGAAGAGTTTGAAAAACTCAAAGCTGAATTTCAAAAACTAAAAACTTCAACCACGAATTTGCTTTCATTTCAAAAAACGAATCAAGTACTAAATGTCTTTAATACTAAGATGGATAAGTTTTATGATTTTGTAAGAGAGAATCGTTGGAAAACCTTAACTCGTATGAGTGAGAGGGTATATTCTGTAACTCGTTCGGGAGTTAAGCTGAGCAATATTGAAAATGTGATTAAGGATGTTGATCGTGACTTTCAATCCATGATTCGCATTACTGAGGGATCTGTTCTTGAGAGAAAAGATAAATCGGAAATCGTATCACGTATTAAAAACCTTCAAATTGAAATGACTATGCTCAAAAAATACATAGATGAGCTAGATTTCTTTAAGCAGCTACACGTAGACGCTGAGTCTGCCTTAGAAACATGGATGAGGACGGTAAGTCCTGAGCTTACTCTGCAAAAACTTAAAGTTGAGCAAATTGGAAAATTCTTTATTATCGGTCTTGGTGGGCTGTTCGCTCTTGCAATGGTTCTGCTTGGTATCAGTATCCCTTATAGCAGTTGGATAAATCGTAAAGAACAGAAAAAGCTTGAAAAGGATATTGAAGTTCTCGTTAGTGAGAGAATTATTGAAGCTGATAAATCGGTTGTGTTTAGTGGGAGTTCTCAAGATTTTCAAGACTACTGTGAAAAGATGTCACGTTATGTGAACAAAAGAATGAGTATGGGGGCAATCTTCCAGGAGGCTCTTCCGTTATCCTCAATTCTTTTGGATGAGAACCTACAAGTTATTTGGAGTAATAAGTTTTTCTGTGAAGACTGGATGATCGATGAAGATGAAATGAAAAAAGACTATATGACTTGGGACTTTCTAAGCAAGCTTACTAATCTCGGTGAGGAAGATCCTGTGATTGAAGCGCTTAAACATGGAGTTGCTGGGATTTATCAAATCCAAGTTAAGCCTTCTGATGATCTGACAGCTAGGCCATATGAAATGTTTGTCTCTCCAGTTGAGTATCAAGGACAGCGTAGAATTCAATTATTTTTCTATGACCTAAGAAGTTTAGAGCAAACAATTAAAGATCAAGCACAGAGCTTAATTAACCCAATTAAGACGAACCTAAAACGCTTAAAAGAAGGTAGTTTTGCGGTAAATGAAGAGACTAAATACGACTTTATGGTGGCCGGAATCAAAGACGTGTATCAACTATTTGTTGATAATCATGAAAAAATTGAAACCGAGAAGAGTTCACTAATTGATCAGATCGAGATCATGTCGGCTGAGGTTGAAAGACTTGAAGGCGACCTTGAATTCGTTAAAGAGAAGTTGATTCTTAACCTCGAAACTGGCAAAGGAAGTATTCAAGACCTTAAAGTTTTTAAAGAGAATGTCATTGGATTATCAAGTGAGTCTCGTGAGTATGACAGACTGGTAAGAAAAGGCCTAGAAGTCATAAATGCCAATGTAAATGCCCTTTCTAATAGTCGTAACCGCGTTGATAGCCTGAGAAAATTTGTAGAAGAAGTATATCATTCAGTACCTCAATACGGAGAGCAGAAGCAGGAAATCAAGCGACTGAAGCAGCAATTGAGTGAGAATTTGAATCGCTCACTAAGTGCGATGAAAAATAAAGGCTCGAATGAAACTCTACAAAAACTAAAAGATTCGTTTGTGGATTTAGAAAAGAAACTTTCACAATTAGAAATCTCTCTTAGTAAGGCGGATATGGTCCTCTCAAGCGGTAAAAATCTTGTGGAAACTAGCGCTACTGAATATGAGGCTGAACAGATTCATTTTGCGCAGTCTGAGTTGAAAACAATGCAAAAATCAGTACAGGTGAGTTCGCAAAAAGTAGAAAAGAACGAGGCCATGATTATTTCTAGCTTAAAGCATTTATTTGAGGGTACGAAATCGCAATTATCTCAGAATAATGATGCTGCGAGTCGCATCCAGAATTAACACAAAGCTAATGCGTATCATGGACTTTACTGGTAATGTTTGATATCACTCAAAAAAGTTTTGTATATCAAACATTATGACATTAGATAAAGCGAAGAAAAATATTTCCTATACTATAGAAGCCCTTGAGCTGGAAGATGAATATCTTCAAGCGAGGCTAGTGCATTTTGGATTTTGTCCAGGGGTTGAAGTCCGAGTTAAGAGATGGGCCCCTATTTTTAAAGATCCTATACTAGTAGAAGTTGATGGTTCGCAAATTATGATATCTAGAGATCACGCAAAATTTCTGCGTATCACTGAGGTTTCAGCATGAGTTTAATTGCCTTAGTTGGACTTCCAAATTCTGGAAAGTCGTCACTGTTTAATACCCTGACAAATTCACGCCAGCGAATTGCTAATTTTCCTGGTATTACTACTGAGAAAAAATTAGGCGCGCTAAAGAATACAGAACTTCAGGTGGTGGATCTACCTGGTGTATATACTCTTGATGCGGCTTCTTTAGATGAGAAGGTAACGAGAGATTATATCTTTGATAAGGCCAATGAAGAGAAAGCTGATTTATTTGTGCTCGTCATGGACGCAACCAATTTGAAAAAATCAATATACCTAGCTCTTCAGCTTAAAGAAATTGGGCAAAGGTTTGTGCTCGCTCTAAATATGATTGATCTCTCTAATAAAAGAGGTCAAAAGCTTGATTTAGCGAAACTCTCTTATCATTTAGGTGGTGTAAAAATATTCCCTCTATCAGCTACTACAGGTGAGGGGATTCAGAACTTAGTTGATTCACTTTCTGAGAAATTGGAAGATGAGAAAAAAAATATTGATGTTCCAAAAGATTTTCAAACACAAATTAAACAACCTGAATACGTGAAAAATAAATTATCAGAAGTTCAAAAGATCGTGGATGATATAACCCTTTCTAAAATTGCTCCAGATGGTTTAACTGAAAGACTGGATAAAATTTTTCTTCATCCCTGGCTTGGACCTTTGATTCTTTTTTTAACTCTCTTAACTATGTTTCAACTTCTTTTTAGTTGGTCTGATCCTTTTATGGGATGGATTGAATTTGGATTTGAAGGTTTAGGAAATCTCGTTTCATCAACTCTTCCAGACGGATATTTAAAAAGTTTGATTGTAGATGGAATAATCGCTGGGGTTGGAGGTATTCTTGTATTTCTTCCGCATATTGTTTTCTTGTTTTTAATTATTTATTTCTTAGAGGATTTTGGATATTTGGGACGAGTTGCCTTTAGTTTAGACTATTTTATGCGAAAAATGGGGCTTCCAGGTAAGGCAGTTGTACCAATGCTCTCCTCCCATGCATGCGCGATACCTGGGATTATGTCTGCAAGGATTATTGAGGATCATCGTCAGCGACTTTTAACAATGCTTGTTTCTCCTTTAACAACCTGTTCGGCTAGGCTTCCGGTATATACTCTTTTGATAGCGGTTATGATCCCTGAAGATAAGTCATTTGGGCCGTTTGGCTTACAGGCATTAACTTTGTTTGGTCTTTATAGCCTAGGAATTGTATCTGCCTTTGCAATCGCATTCATTGCTAAAAAAACTTATCTTCCGACTTCCCCAGCCCATTTATTAATGGAGCTTCCTGCATACAGAATGCCTAATGTGAAAAAAGTTTTCACTCAGGCACTTATGAAGGGGTGGATCTTTGTTAAAAAAGCTGGGACTGTAATATTCATTTTAAGTGTTATCATTTGGGGACTTGTAACTTTCCCTGGCGCTCCTGGGAACGCAGATAAGCCTGCTATTCATTATAGCTATGCAGCGACTATTGGAAAAACGTTTGAACCGATTTTCCGTCCTCTTGGATACGATTGGAAGCTAACGACAGCGTTAATTCCTAGTTTTGCTGCTAGAGAGGTTATGGTTTCTGCCATGGGAACGGTTTATGCCGTTGATGGAGATGATTCTGAAGACGAAGGATTTTTAAAGGATCTTTCCTCGATTCTGAATGCACAATACTCGCTGGCAACTTTGATGTCGCTTCTGATTTGGTTTGTGTTCGCTCCTCAATGTATTTCTACTTTTGGAGTATTGAAGCGCGAGACAGGTGGCTATAAATATCCTCTTATCTTTATGGGATATACATTAGTCATGGCCTATATATTAGCCGCGCTAACATATTTACTTCTTAAATGAGACCTTCTTCCAGTTTTTTAATTGCCAGGTAGTTTGTACTACGGCGATGACTTCTTCGTCTTCGTTGAGAATATTCGTGGTCATGATGATTTCTGCTGAATCATCTGTTTTTAATTTTTGACCAAGTTGATCAAGCTCTTGATGATCAATAATCACTTCCCCGTATACGCCAGTGGTGGCCTGCTTAAAATACTCTGCCTGGAGGCGCTTCATAATTAAGCGATACCTGGAAGCTCCAAATTTTTTTATTAGGCTTAAGCCAGCTGGATATTCTCCAAGTGTCGCTACTGCACAGGCATGTAAGCCTCCAAGGTGGTTCTTATTCTTGAGTATAAAAGGCAGTTTTAGCAAAGTTTTTTGGTGAGATAGTTCTACAAATTTGAATTTGTGAGGGATGTTAAACGGTATTCCCGTATTAAAAATTTTCTCAAGTGCCAAAAGAGTTGTCTTTGAGTCACTATTACGTAATAGTTTATCAATAAGCTGGTAGATTTGTTGGTTCATAAATACCTTATCGGTCACAAAACTCAGAATTAAACTTGTTAGATGATGTTTGTTTTCAGGGGGTTATGGATGTGATCTACTAAGCTAAGTCAAAGGATAAATGTATGAAAAAATTATGGATGATTTCTCTAGTACTAGTAAGTTCTGTGGCAATGGCCAAAGACTTCTACATTACAATTGGATCTGATGCAGTAGGTTCTGCTCAGAAGTCACTACAAACTAAGCAATTTGCAACTCAGGATGGAATCTCTGTTCTTAGAGTAAATGAAAAAGACGTGCTTGAACTTTCAGAACTTATGCACGAAAAATTTAATCGCTGTGGGGGATTCATTGTTCATGATTCTCTAGATGAAGCTCTTGGAGTTTTAGATAATTCTCAAGATCGTTTAAAAGCGAAAAGCTTAGACTTTTTTAATTACTCTATTTCTGAAGGTGAAACTGTAGAAAGAATGATTTCAAAAGTTAACGAGTTCAGCATCAGAGAAATGATCTTAAAACTTTCTTCATTCAAAAACAGATATTATAAAGCACAAACTGGTGTAGATTCTCAAGCTTACGTAAAAGCTACTTGGGAAAAACTAGCAGGGACAAGATCTGACGTTAAGGTTGAATATTTTCAACATGACAGATGGCCGCAACCATCAATTGTAATGACAGTTGAAGGAGCTTCTAAAGCAGATGAAATCATTGTTATCGGTGGACACGCTGATTCTATTGCAGGTTTCTGGGGAAGAGAGAGAGCTAGAGCACCAGGTGCTGATGATAACGCTTCTGGGATCTCGACAATCACTGAAGTCATTAGAGTTATGATGGATTCAGGGTACAAGCCAGAAAGAACTGTAAAATTCATGGCCTATGCAGCTGAAGAAGTAGGGCTTTTAGGTTCAAAAGCTATCGCAAATCAATATAAGCAAGATGGAAAGAAAGTTGTTGGTGTAGTTCAATTTGATATGACTAACCACAAAGGTACAGACAACTTAGATATCGTTTTCATGACTGATTATACTAATGAAGCTCAAACAAAGTTTATGGGTAATTTAATTGATACTTATATGACTGATGTTTCTTGGGGATACTCAAAATGTGGATACGGATGTTCAGACCACGCTTCTTGGCACAACGCTGGATATCCTGCAAGTATGCCATTTGAGTCGACAATGGGAGATATCAACGGTAAAATCCATACAGCTAACGATACAATTGATGCACCTGGATCAGCTGGTACTGCTGACCATGCAGAAAAGTTTGCAAGACTTGGTGTTGCATTCTTAGTAGAAATGGGAAAATAGACTGAAAATAGAGGACTTATTTCAAGAGATCGAAGAGAACTTAAGCGCATCTCGTAATATATTTGCTAAAAGTATATTCACTGATGAAGAGGATAATCTTCGCTCTCTTGATGAGTCCAAAATACTCCTTGAGACCCTCAAATACATCCTCACTGAATCCCAAAAATTATTAAACGAATATCCATCCCTTGAGCACATCTTCGAAAAACGATTCGGAAAACTTTCTCATTCATTAAGAAGAGAGAATATTATAGAAGTCCTATTTCGCGAGGACTTTCTCTTTCCTGAACAGGGAGAATACCCTTTAGTTGCGGAACAGTATTTAGACCAAGCATTATTGCTAGATTATCAAAAAGCTCATCACGAATGGCTTGAACTTATTAAAGAAAATCATAATGAATCTCAAGCTGAGATCTTACATAACTTTAATCTTGAAATTAAACAGAATCAGCTAAAATGCCAATGCCTCAAATGTATTGCTGACTACCGGGCAAAGGTTCGTGATCATGTTTATGATAATGAAATTGCTGCTATCGATGCGGCAATTGATAAATTAGAAGATCTTCTTTTGGAGAAGGATATCTATTATCTCAGTGATTTCATCTCTAAAGTGAAAAAGAATCAGGAAAAGAATCTTCAAAAAGTACGCTATAGACTGAAAAGAAGCTCGCTTAACAAACTTGATTCTGATCTTAAAAATTATTTTAAAACGAAATTAGGACCAAATTCTGAAATTGGTCGCACTTACATAGAGCGCTTAAAAAGTTTTTTTGCTGGAATTTTAACCGAGCAAGGTCATCCCGCTGATATGATTACTGAGGCTGAATATGACCGATTTTTTAGCCAATTAAATGTTGGTTTATGGCGTGCGCCTCAAGCCTTAAAGAAGGATTTTTTAAGACTTCTGCGTTCTGTTGTGGCCCTAAAAAGAAAAGATATTTCTGCGACTATTCTAAGAGAATACTTAGGGCAGTTCTGGATTCACTCCGAAGCGAGGCGAAAAAAGCGTCGTGTGATCTATCATATGGGGCCTACAAATTCAGGAAAAACTTATAATGCAATAGAGGCACTGGCGGCAGCCAAAAGAGGTTCATACCTTGCTCCGCTACGACTATTGGCTTCTGAGCTTTACGATACTCTCAATGATAAAGGTGTAAAGACAACTCTTTTAACCGGTGAGGAAGTTGTCGAAATTGAAGGAGCTCAGCACTTTTCTTCGACCATTGAGATGGCCAAACTGCATGAAGAGTTCGACTGTGTCGTCATTGATGAAATTCAAATGATCACTGATCCGCAGAGAGGGTGGGCTTGGACTAGAGCACTCGTTAATATGAATGCAGATGAAATACACTTATGTGGGGATCACTCTGTGTATGAGCTCGTAGAGCAAATTTTATCCCTAACAGGCGATACCCTAGAGGTTAAGCAATATACACGAATGACAAAGCTCAAAGTCATGCCAAGGCAAATCCGTTTGGTTGATATGCAAAAGCATGACGCCTTGATTGTTTTTTCTAGGCGAAATGCCTTGAAATACAAAAGAGATCTTGAGAATTTGAATTTCAAAGTCTCGATTGTTTATGGAAGATTGAGTCCAGAAGTTAGGCGTGAGCAGGCAAGAAAATTTGATGAGGGCGAAACTGATATCATGGTGGCAACTGATGCCATTGCGATGGGGATGAACCTTCCTATTAAAAGAATTGTATTTTCTGCGATCGCTAAGCACTTTGATAACAAAGAATTTCCACTAACAAACTCCGAGCTAAAACAAATCTCAGGTCGTGCAGGTAGATACCAACGCTTCCCTGAAGGTGAGGTAACTGCTCTTCAAAAAGTTGATGAAGCACTGCCAAGACTTGAGTCGGCTTTAAGTGCTGAGCTTAAGCAGAAGACGCTTGCGATGGTGGGGCCTGACTTAGATATCTTTCGCTCGGTTAATATTGCGCTTAAAGAAAATAATCTCGAGACTCTCTCACTTTCTGAGTTTTTACAGCTTTTTAACACCATGACTTTTGAAAAGCCATTTTACTGTGTTGATCTAAAAGAAATGATTGAATTAGCTGAAATGGTCGAGGGTGCTGACCCGATGAATTTGCTTACCGATGCTGAGATTTTTGGCTTTGCCTGCGCTCCAGTAAATCAAGGTCTGATTGAGCATGTTCAATACTATGTGTGGATTCTCAACCACTATGTTGGTAGAAGAAATATTCTTAATGAAGATATTGATGCTGATTCTGATGATATTGATTATCTTGAAACAGCGATTAAATGTACTGAACTTTATCAATGGCTAGCACGACATTTTGATTATAATTATTTTGCTTTTGATATGGATAAGCTTTTAGACAATAAGTCTCAAGCGATTGAAAAATTGAATCAACTTCTTTCCGAGAAAGTATCTAAAAAATGTTCGTCATGTGGAAAGAAACTAAGTGATGATTTTCAATTTAATATATGCGAGAGCTGTTTTTCTGAGCGTAGAAGAAGAGGTCCGAGAACATATAGAGCAGCAGGTTCTAGACCTGGTGGTAGATCAAGTGGTAAGTCGGGTGGACGATCTGGAGGTAATTCAGGCGGTCGCTCAGGTGGTCGTTCAGGTGGTAAATCTAGTGAGCGCTCGGGTGGAGGAAACTTTAAATCTTCCAATAAAAAGCGTAAATCTAAAAGAAATAAGGCAGATGCTTTTAAGCGCGGCTAGACAGTCTTCATTCTAAAAGGTGCAGCACAAAACCTCGTTTTTAAAAATTGCAGGCTAAATTTAACTTCGCCTCTTCTGAGTCTATCGAAATAATCCTTAGCTTTTTCCAAAATTTCTCTTGGTTTGAACCAACCTTGAACAGCACCATAATATCCAAACCCACCAACACCGACTGAAATTAACAGAGGGGTTGCTAGAGGAATACCTGCAATGTCCATACCGACACCAGTAATGGCGAAAAAACTTAACAAAGTAGCTCGAGATCTCGACCAGTTCTCAATTTTAACTAATAATTTATGCGAGCCATCATGAATAGTGTAATGTTCGTATTTACCCGTTTTGGCGAGTACTTTTTCTATCTCTTCCAATAAAGCTTCAGAGTTATCAACCTTAATTTTGCCTGCGTTAATATTTTCTTTTAGCTCTGCAACTTTTTGGTATTTTCTAACTTGTATTGCAATATCACCTGGGCCTTGTGCTGCCATTCCTTTTAGAGAGCTAAAAAGTACTTCTCCTGCGGTACCAAGTACGGTTCCAAACGTTGAGATTCCAGCGAGTGCTTGAGGAAGCTTTATTCCTATTCCGGTGAATGCCACTTCAGTGATATACCATTTGAAATACTCTTCCGCCTGTTGGAGTTTTGTCATTAAATTCTTTAAAGCTTGAGGGCCAGGCTTTACTGGCGCAGTATCATTAAAGATATTAGGGTACTTTTCAACTAGTCTAGGAAATTTATCCGATACACCTCGCTTCATTTTACTCATAAACTTCTGAAGGCCACCTGCTGTAATTTTAAAAGATTTTCTTAAGTTTTTAGCGAAAAAGCTATCTGATTCCATAAGATAATTTGACCATTTTCCATTAGTTAAAATTTCTCCAAAGCGATTAGAGTGATAGATAATTGCTCCTGATAATAACCCAGGAACCAGTGCTACAGCCGATGCCACTGGAGCGGAGACTCCTTGCATAAAATATAAGGCACCAAAGGTTCCTGCGGTCGTACTTGCAAAGCGCACAAATGTCCAAAAAGTTCGTCCGCTTACCAGAGAGGATGGATAGCGTTTTCCACTTTTATCTAAGCTTGCGGTTAGTGCCGTTTCTTCTGGAAGATCTTGAATATGGACTTTTCTTCGACCAAGTTCCAATTTTTTCATGATTCGTTCGAGATCAGGATTATCAAGCAGCTCATTCTTATCAGGACCAACTGCTATTACAGTATTTTTTGCAAATGGATTATGAGCTTTATCATCAGCTATGATTTGTCTGATTTGCTCTAATTTTTCCAGAGATTCATCGTCTCCGGTATATTCACCGAAAAAGTATTCTATAGTGACAGCTCGATTGATATCAGGATTTTCCTCATATTGCGGAGCTAGTTGGATATAAGCAATATCATTATGAAGGTCTGCTCTAGGATCTAGAAAAGAGTTGAGATTTATATAACCCTTTCTTTCATCCGCAATTGCAGATATCGATAAGATCATAAGTGCCGTAAGTATTAAAAAATTGATGATTCTCATAGGAAACTTATCGGTAATTAAGGTAAAATATTTATATAATTTTCATCTCTTTTCGAATGTTGTATACAGAATTTCATGAACTTAAGTGATTTTGCTACTCAAATTCTAATGAAAGGGGAACTATCAGACAAATTGGTTGATCCTTCTCGCATTGTTTTTGACGAATTCGATTCAGGTTTTACTTTACCGAAAGCTCCGGTTAGGTGTGATCGAATTGCAATTTCGACTGAAAATATTAAATTTCCTAGGGGACATTTTCATCTTAAAGAAAAGAAGGCCATAGCACTTCATAGTTTTGCCAATCATGAGCTTCTTGCTTGTGAAATGATGGCGGCAGCTTTACTGCTGTATCCTCATGACACTGAAGAATTGATTCGCTTTAAGCGAGGAATTATTTCTACTATCAAGGATGAACAGAAGCATCTAAAACTTTATATTCGTGAGTTAAACAAACTTGGATATGAATTTGGTGACTTTGCACTCAATGATTTTTTCTGGTCATATATGAGTAAGCTTGAAACTCCTGCGCAATACACTGCCTTGATGGCCTTAACATTCGAAGCCGCCAACCTCGACTTTGCAGCCTATTACGAGAAGATATTTAGAGATTTAGGAGAAGAGGATATTGCCGACGTTCTAGCAGAAGTCTTGAAAGATGAAATTTCTCATGTCGGTTTTGGTGTTCGTTATATGAACAAGTGGAGAGAAGATAAAGATCTGTGGAATTACTATCAAGAAAACCTCCCATGGCCGATGACACCTGCACGGGCGAAGGGCAAAGTTTTTGAACGAATTCCTAGGGAAAAAGCAGGACTTGATGAAAACTTTCTAGAAGCAATTGAGCAGTATAAAGATGATTTTAGCGTGACGAGTAGGAGAGAATGGAAACAGTAATTTTTAATGCTGACTTCGAATGGCAACTTTTTCAAAATTCTCAACAATTGAAATCAACGAAAAAAACTCAAGAGTTTGAGTATTTAGTTAATTGGGTTGAGCCCAGCCTCACTATTCATACAACGAAAGATTATACGAAAGAGTATCAGCGTTGGTATTTTAAATTTACCCACGAGCCTTTTAAGTACAGTGCAGATGACTCCGAAGTAAAACCATGGTGTGGTGATTTCTCACAACTAACTTTAAAGAGAAAATTACAGGATAAATCTCAGACCTTATCTTTCGCTGCAAAGTATGGTTTGGGTCCCGTTGATTTTGGACTCATTCATGATGAGATGGAAATTCAACCTGGACATCTATATAAATATCCAAAGTCTTTGAGTGGAATGGGACATTATGAATTTCAAGACAAAGATAAAATAATTCCTTTCCTAAAGAGGGGAGAAACCCTAACTAAAGAGAAAAAGCTAAACCGTATCTTGGATTTTTCAACTTTATGGTTCGATGGTGAATTACAGTCTTTCTATCAAAATATTGTCACTGAAAATTATCAATATAGGGGAACATTAATTCAAGAGGGGACTCCATTTTTAACGGTTGAGCAAAAACAAGATTTTAATCTTAAAACGGCTCTTTTAAGTAGTTGGTTGGAAGACTATAGAGGTGTTCTCTCAATAGATTCTTTTATCTATCAAGAAAATAAGACTGAAAAAATTTATTTCCTATCCGAAGTTAATTGTCGAAAAACCATGGGGTATACAGCAAGTAGACTTAAAGAAAAACTTTTTCCCCACGAAAAATTGGTTAAATTTGTTTTTGGCAATTACAAGGTCCAAGTCTCTGACTACGAAAAACTGTATGAGAAATCAGACAAGAAAATAATTGCACTTTCTCCTGATGATCATAAATTTAAGTGTTTTCTTATTGCGGCTCAGGACTTAACGGATTTAGAAAGATTAGAAAATTTAATTTCTTGATTCACGGAGAGTATCCAGTATAAGTTTTCCTGCAATTTCAGCAGAAGGTCCGAAACTGATTAAATTGTTGGGAAGCTCTTTTAGCGCCAGAATTCCTGAACTTCGATCTTGAATCGTATTGGCAATTGATATCTCAGCTGCTTCAAAGTCTCTATTGAAAGGATCGACTAAAATATTATTTTCATTTTTAATCACGTGTTCAAAGAGAGGTTCATGAACGATATGAAAAATAAAGTTAATTTGAGGGCAGCTCTTAAAAAGTAAAAAATGAATATGGGTATCTTTGGATGGAGCAATGGGGCCAATTCCTTCAATCGTTTTTTTCCTCAAATCACACTTTGTTACTCTGGTATATTGCGTGCCATCTAGGTTGGCAAATTCACCGGTATCAAGGCCCGTAATGATGAATTCGTTTTCACCAACTAAAATTCTCTTGGCAAGATCACCATAGCTGACTGCAGTAGTCTTGTTTTTGCCGATCATCCCCATTCTATAAAAAATAATCCGCCACTTCTCTAAGCTGATATAGTTTTCTTCTAAAAGAGGAGGTGAAAATTTCAAGTTATACTTAAATTTAAGCTCAGTAGTATTAGGGTCCAAAATATGACTCCGATTCAGTTTTACTCCAAGTAAAAACCGTCTATAATATTATAGTATCATGAAATTAGAGGCTAAGTTAGGAGTATAATATTTCAAATCAAAATAAAGATGATTTAGATGATTTAAGTTTAGATCTTGAGGGAGATCTCTCGCTAGATGACGATCTCAGTCTGGATGATGATTTATCTCTAGATGACGATTTGGAAATGGATCTAGAAGCTGGAGTCGGAGATGATCTGGATGATGATCTTGGTGCCGACCTTGGCACAGATTTAAATACACCTCTTGAAACAGCTGAGTTATCTGCTGATCTTTCACATGAAGAAAATATCGAGAGACAAATTGCCGATGAAACTCAGGCCGGTAACGATGAATATATTGATGATGATGAAGAATTTGAATTCGACTCAGAAGAATTAGAGGATGAAGACGAATATGAGTCACCACAAAGTGGTGGTTCAATTAAAGATAAGTTTCAAGATTTTATTGCAGGCTTTGGTAAAAAGGGTGATGGAGATGAATCCAAAACCACTATTATGGAAAAAGCCACGCAGATTTTCAAAATTGGTGGCGCGGGGTTAAAGAAAGACCCAGCTTCACCGAAAGCTGCCTCAAATGATAAAACTCTGTCTCATACTATTCAGGATAAACTTCCTGCTTTGGGTAAAATCCTTGGAAAAAATAAAAATGTAGATGAGGACATAACTCTCTCGGGTGGCCCGACCTATGAAGAATTGACTCAAATAAATGAACCAGATATCGATTTAGATAATTTAGGTAGTGCTAAGAAGCGCCAATTTAAAGTCACTCGAAAGTCCTTAATCTATGGGCTGGTTGTTATTGGAGTGATTTATTTGGTGGTTGATGAATTTATGCCGGCAGACGATGACTTTCCAGTTTTACCTGATCCTCCAAGCCGCGAGAAACAACCGCCGAAACCTGTGGCCGAGCCCGATCCGATTACTGAGCCTGAACCGGTTGTGGAACCTGAACCGGTTGTGGAACCTGAACCGGTTGTGGAGCCTGAACCGGTTGTGGAGCCTGAACCGGTTGTGGAGCCTGAACCGGTTGCAGAACCTGATCCATTTGTTGAACCTGAGCCGATCGCAGAGCCTAATCCTGAGCCTGTCGCCGAACCTGTAGGCGAAGCGGAACCTAGTGTGGATGATGCGCTAGAAGAAATTGCTAAGCAAAGAGAGCTGGAAGAGAAAATGGCGGCTGAGCAAAGAAGGCGAGAAGAGGAACTTTCTCAAATGATGAATGAAAATTCTGGTGGTGAAGATCTGGGAGAGAACTCCAACACAGAAGAATATGAGCTTCCAGGTGGAAATACTTCGGGAGATTTTAGATCTGAAAATGGAGAGGAGCAGATCCTTCCACAAAATATCGTTGAGCCTCAGGCAACAAATGAGATTACTAAGCAGTTGCTAAAAGATCTTGAAGTAAAGCTTAAAGAGGAAAGAAAAGAACAGGAACTTCTGGAAGACGTAAAACCAACCTCTGCTCCTAGTTACGATAATATCGGAAGAGGGCTAGTTTATAATTGTGCAGATGAGCACTGGGCCTGTGTGAGTGATGATAGTTACAAGCAATGTCGTGGAAACTTCAGTTGGAATAAACAGCAGGGAGTAGAAACTGAATGCTATCCATTTGCAAAACTAGGAAACGAGATCGACTGTGCTACTGTTCAGCAAGAGAAGATAGATACAATCAGTGACACGAATTTTTGCAATTAAGCCGCAGCTTTCGCCAATTTTTTGATGGGTTCAAGCAGTGGTACGAAGAAATCGTGCTCACCTTCATGATTTCGCATAAGATCGACGAATTTATCTACTAGACCCGGATCAAATTGAGAACCGGCAAATTCAATTAGCTCATTGAAAGCAATATCTTGAGGGAATGCGTTTCGGTAAACTCGATCAGAAGTCATCGAGTCAAAAGTATCCGCAATAAAAATAATTCTCGATGCTAATGGTATTTTTGTCTCTTTAAGTGAGTCTGGGTATCCACGTCCGTCATATCTTTCGTGATGATGAAGAGCGAATGAAGCCACTGATTCAAGCGTTTCAAATTCTGATAGGATTTCAAAAGATTTTAAAGGATGCTTTTGCATCATTCTAAACTCAATTTCCGTAAGCCTAGTAGGTTTATTTAAAACCGCATCAGGGACACCGATTTTTCCAATATCATGAAATAACGCTGCAATTTGCAATTCGTATAATTCTCTATCCGACATACCTTCTTCTAGTCCCAAAAGGAGCGAGTAGTAACAAACTCTTTTTGAATGGTTGAAAGTATAATTGTCTCTAGTATCAAGTGCTTTTAATAAACCTTTAAGAGCGAACTCAGCCGATATATCGTCGTGAGATTTAACTTTATCGAAGAGCTCAGGTAATTGATAAATAGATCTTGTCGTGAATTTTAAAACGTTACTCATAATTAATTTCCCTGCCTTACCCTTCGGTTGTTTTCAAATAAAATAAACAGTAGAATAATTAAAATGTTCTTAAGTGTTTAATATAAGGATAATATTTTGATCGTAATAGACGAAAATTCTCAATTAATAGACTGGTTAAATAACCATAACTCAGAAGGCATTGGTTTTGTTAGAGTAGACCTTGTAACTTTTGAATTGTCTCAAGGTTTGGAAACAGAACTTGTAATGATTCAAGATACTGTTTATCACCAGCTTTCAAAATTTCAAAGAGCGAAACTTCAAGGAGTAGAGGCATTAATTGTCTTTAAAAGTAGTGAGGCTCCTCTTCAATTTTATCTAAGTAACTTAATAAGTGTTATAGATCGATCTACGCCAGAAGAGTTGCTAACAAATCAGATTCTTTACCTTGAAGACAAAGTTAAAGGGACAAATATTTTAAAGTCTCAGCTGATTTCTCTTTCCTATGAAATGAATGAAGTCATGGGAGGAGTAGAGAATCAACTTCTTAGAGTGAAAAAAGCCTATGAACAAAAAGCTCCTAAAAGATTAGAGAACTTTAAAGGCTTAAATGTTTATAGTAAGTATGCAGCTGGTGAAAACATGGGGGGAGAATTTTTTGATATCTTTTCCAAGAATGAGAAGATCTTCATGCTAATGTCCAATAGCTCCTCCTACCTAGCTTCTAGTAGTATCTTGCAGCATTTTAGCGAGCTTAAAATGCAAGAAGAAATCAATTCGACTGCACAGCTTGATCTTATTTTAAAAATTAGAGCTGAAATTGAAAATCTCAATCGCTCAAAAAAGAAAAGTATTGTCACTCAACTTCTCACTTTTGAACTCGATCTCGCGACAATGAAAATGTCTGGATATCAATTGGGAGAATTTCAAATTCTTAGCTCAAATTCGGAGCATGGCTCTGAGATTGGATCATACTTTGATCAAGACCTAGAACGTGCAAAATTTGAATACACCCTCACTAAAGGTGAAAGACTGCTTTTTAACTCGCCTGGTTTTGTGAAAAATTGGTCAACCTTAAGTGAAAAACCAGATCTTTCAGAGTTATTAGAAAATGAAGACGTTAAGGCATTAGATGTTTTAGATGAAGTGTTCTTCAAGCTAAAAAAAGATAAATCTTCAGGCTTTTTGCCTCAAGATGCTTCAGCAATTATTTTAGAGGTTGTAGATAATGTATTTCTTAAAGTTTAGTTTCGTAGCTCTCTTATTGAGTTCGCAGGTATTTGCACAGGGCTTTGATTCAAGGTCTTGTCTAGATGCTGAATATAAAACAGAAATTTCTCACCAAGGAAAATTCTTTGGCCTAATTAAAAATGATCTTAAAATTGAAAAGAGTCACTGCCATATTAAAGTGACATATAAAAAAATTCTCGAAACAGTTTGGGATATTGATCTGTGCCGTGAACCTATTCATATGAAAATTACGAGCAAGGGAAGTCAGTCTGTTTATAAGCGAGAAGGAAAAATCTGTGAAACTAACAAGTCTGATTACTGTCGCTATTGGCAGGAGCTGGATGGGATTATCCAAGATCACGGTTTAATTTTCGCAGAAGGTGACCGAGAGGATTTGAACTCTGCACATGGACAAACTTATTGTGTAAATTTACTTTTGAAAAAATATTTGGCGAAGGGATTTCTATTTTCAAAATACTCTGAGAGCGTTGATATATTTGCAGACGAAAATGAATCATGCGCGATTCCTGATTCAAGTAACAGCACACAGGACACTCAACATCTTAATGTGCAGTCAGATGCTAATCGGACAGAAGAAAGAAATGAAGAAACTTTTGAAAAAACAGCAGATGATATGATTGGTGAAAAACCTCAGGCAGGGCCAAGTTTTAAGCCGGCCCCAGCTGAGAGTATTGAAAAAAAGTTTTAATTAAAAAGCTTGTTCGATATCTGCAATAAGATCTTCTACATCTTCGATACCAACACTTAGTCTAATTAGGTTGTCGTGAATCCCGATTTCTTCACGAATTTTTTTAGGCACTGAAGCGTGAGTCATAATCGCCGGGTGTTCGATTAGAGATTCTACTCCTCCAAGACTTTCTGCAAGAGCAAAAATCTTTACTTTTTCTAAGAAACGCTTTGATTCTTTTAATCCACCTTTTAGATAGAAAGTAATCATTCCACCAAAGCCTGACATTTGTCTTTTGGCAATTGCATGTTGAGGATGGCTTTTAAGACCTGGGTATACAACCTTCTCAACCTTTGCGTGTCCCTCGAGATATTTAGCGATCTTTTTCGCATTTTCTTCGTGGGTTTTCATTCTGATGGCAAGTGTTTTTATACCTCTTAGCACTAACCATGAATCAAATGGAGAAGAACTTGGTCCAATAGAGTTTTGAAGTACCCAAAGGGCATCGTAGATTTTCTTACTATTAGTCATCATCGCGCCACCCACAACATCTGAATGACCGTTAATATATTTAGTCATGGAATGAACGACTACATCCGCTCCAAGATCAAGTGGGTTTTGGAAGTATGGACTCATAAAGGTATTATCTACATAGACATCAACCTTATTTGCTTTCGCCATTTTCGCAACTTTTGCGATATCAGTGATCTTTAATGTTGGGTTTGTTGGAGTTTCCAACCATATAATCGCTGGTTTTTCCTTCAGTTTCTTTTCTACTAATTTGTAGTCTGTTGTATCGATAAATTCAAATTTGTGCTTATTCTGAAACACAGTGGTAAAAAGTCGGTACGTTCCACCATAAACATCATCACCACAAATAATATGTGAACCTTCAGGTAACATATGCATAATAAGAGAAGTCATAGCTAGACCTGATGAAGTCGTAAGTGCATACTTTGCGTTTTCAAGCGCAGCTAAGTTCTCTTCTAGTCTTGTCCTCGTCGGATTATGAGATCTTGTGTATTCATATCCTTGATGCTTGCCAGGACTTTTCTGAATATAAGTCGAAGTTTGATAAATAGGAGGCATAACGGCTCCTGTTTCTTTATCAGGGTGTCCACCTGCGTGAATGGCTTTTGTCGAGAATTTAACGTTTTTCATCTTCATGCTAATTTTCCGTTTTCTTTAATAATTTCTAATATTGCTTTATCTGTCGCATCTTGTGACATATCAACTTGATAACCTTTTTCCTTCATCCACTCGTTATTGTAGATTTTAGAAGCGTACTTTGATCCACCATCGTGAAGTACTAAAAGAATTTTTTTAGGTTCCTTTAAGGTCTTAGCATATTTAAGAGCTCCTAAAACTGCAGCTCCACATGATCCACCAGCGTATACACCCTCTTCAAGAACCAGGCGTCTAGTCATTTGGAATGACTCTTCATCTTCGACAACTACAAAATCATCAATTACATCGAAGTGAAAATTTCCAGGAAGAAAATCTTCTCCAATTCCTTCAAGCACATATGAATGAGCTTCACCCATTTCTCCAGTTTCTTTATAGTGCGCAAGGATTGATCCCTTGCAGTCAACACCGACGATCTTTACATCGTCCATTTTCTCTTTCAAATATTTTCCAATTCCAGAGATTGTTCCACCAGTTCCTACTGCGGCCATAAACACATCAAACTTTCCTTCAGTCTGCTCAAAAATCTCAGGTCCAGTTTGTTGATAGTGGCACTCACTATTATAGATATTCTCATATTGATTCACATGAAAAGAGTTAGGCATCGTTTTTAGAGATGCTGCTACTGAGTAGTAACTTCTTGGATCTTCAGGTTCTACATTCGTCGGGCATACAACAACTTTAGCTCCAAATGCTTTTAGATTATCAATCTTCTCTTTAGATTGTTTATCCGCCATAACAAAAATACAGTTGTAGCCATGAGTGTTTGCATAAAGAGCAATTCCTACACCTGTGTTTCCTGAAGTACATTCAATAAAAGTTCCGCCTGGTTTAATATCACCTTTTTCAACCGCTTTTTCCGCCATATAGACACCCATACGATCTTTAATTGATCCCCCTGGATTTAGGTACTCTAGTTTTACGTAGATTTCAGACTCAACTTCTTTATCAATTGAGCTCAAGCGAATGATAGGAGTATTTCCAATCGCTGAGATGATGTTAGTGTTCTTAAATTTTTCCATTATATCCTCACTTTTTTCCAAGTCTTCGTTAGTTTTATGAGATGCTCTTTTGGATCTATACTTAACACCTCAGGAAAGCTTAAAATATTTTTAAATTGGCCCTCAAGACCTGCCTTTAATTGGTTCTCGCGATTGAGCAATGCCTTTTTTAATTCCGCTTCTTTTGAACCAGCAGCAGGTTGCCATTCAAGAAGGTCATCATTTACACATTTGTTTAGAGCTATTGAACTCTCATTCGTAAATAAATCTTTCGCATGCGATTTAATTTCAAGAGCTTCTTTAAGTTTGTTTTGTTCAACACTCGTTACTAAAAACCAGTCAGTTTTAAGTGGATTGCGAAGAACTTTTTGTAACTCAAGTGCACCAAGAAAAGCTTCTTTAGTGCTGTATATATGCAGGACAGCTTCGATGAAATCATCGACGAATTTGTCGCCTGTCACTTTACCTAAATAGCCGAGAAGCTTTTTCACTCCACCTGAAACGACCATTGTGACCATTCTTTTTCCAAAATTCATTCCGGTATTAGATTCAACTTTCTTTCCAAGATAAGTGAAAATATCGATAAAGCTTTGGTCAAAAAAGACACGTATTCTTTCGATGCTGTCGAGAAAGTCTAAGAAGTGACTCCCTGGAGGGGTATCAAGTACAATTGAATCATATTTACCAGACTCATTTTGGTATTGAAGTTCAACAACTGAGAGAATCTCATTAAGACCACCGTAGGGTCTGGTTAAAATTTTTAGAATTCTATTTTGTAGGATATCACTTTGATTAGTTCTTTGAGCTATCTTAGAGAAAGTCCTTTCAGGATTCATTAAAAGAGCATCAAGCTTGATACTTGAACCTTCAAATTCAAACTCTACTGGACATGTGTCTCCTGAACTTGCATCGGATAGTCCCAAGAGGTCTTTTAGGCGCTTCGCTGGGTCAATTGTGATTAACAATACCTTTTTCCCGCCATCGGCTAAAGCGAGTGCTCTTGCCGTTGCAAGAGTGGTTTTTCCCACTCCACCAGTTCCACTAAATATTTCAAATTGCTTTGAGTCCATTATTTGAACTTATACTAAACTTTCCATCGAAGGTAAAAGTTCTTTGGTTAAGTCATCGACATTCAGTGCCAGTGAAAATGGGATAAATTGGTCAATTTGAACTTCGTTCTTTGCAAGTGCTTCTAACTCGTTTTTAAGCTTTGTTTGCAGGCTGTTAGGCAGCTCCAACTCTTTAAAATTTTGAAAGGAATAATTGCAAATAAGCTTTATCTCAAAATTTTCGATGGCCTTTACTTGTTTTATGAAGTCTTGAGACTCTTGAAGTGGAAGGGGAGCTGGTAGCGTTACTAAATTCAATTGCACGAACTCAGGGCTTTTTAGCATGTTAAGCATTTCAGTTGTGTCATCATACAGAGAACCTTTCTGAAAAATCTGATTGAAATTTTTTGTAGCTTCAAACATGGTTAAAGCGTGACCAGAAGAAGGGGAGTCCAGAACCAAGATTAAATCAGGATCTGCTTTTAAAAATTCCAAAACCTGCCCCATAAAAATAAGGTAGTTGAATCCTGGAATCATATTGATTAGTGATTTAAAAAAAGGTGTTTTTACAACCCAATGTGCGATTGTTTTTGAGCCAAGCTTTTTACCAATATAGGCTTCTGCAGAGTCCATTAAGTCTAAACCGAGGGTCTCAACTCCTAATTGTTTAGCTTTGTCAGAGACTTCTTGGTATTGAATTGTTTGTTCTTCGAGCTTACTTGTTTTGAAGTAGGTTAATTTTACTTTTTTATTTTTATTTTTGAGTGTTTTAGTGAAGGCTAGGGAGAGAGTTGTTTTTCCAACTCCTCCCTTTCCTGTAAATATATAAAGTCTTTTAAAGCTCATTAAGGAGTATCAAAACAGATACATCACCGTTAGTAAAAGTTTAAAATAAGATCCTCTTACTGTCTCGGTTTCGTCTTGCTTAATATCAAAAGGGTGGTGATATTGTGCAAGTACTCCAGTTACAACTTTACTATTTAGTCTTAGATCTACTCCACCTCCGAAGTTCACACCAAAAGTGTATTTAGCTTCAGAAGTTTCACCGGCACTATTTCTAATTTGAGGCATGTAAAAACCAAGCCCACCAAGAAGAAAAGGTGAAAATGAGTCGAATTCATAAGACCTAGCTTTGATACTGAAAGCGTATCCACGCAAGAATACAGCTTTTTCGCGGTACTCATGAGTTGAGATATGAGCATTGATAAGTAGGTCAAATGTGTAGCTAGCAGTATAGCTATAAAGCAGGTCTGCCGTAATTTTGTTGTCACCTTTCTTTTCGAAATTACCAAAAAGAAAAGTTTGGCCTAAGCCGATTCCAAGACTGTGCTTATTTATCTCACGTTGTGAGGGAGCAGCAGATCTTTTGACCTCAGCTTTTGCATCTTCCACAACTTTTTTCACAGCATCTTGAGAAAACGCAGTCTGATCAATAAAAAAACTCATGGTCGCAAGGACCATGAGTCTAACAATTATGTTTAGCATAAATGTCGATTTGTTTGAAATTAGTTTAAAGTAGTTGAAGGAGTTTCAACACTACCAAGGTTAACAGAAGAAGAATTCATGAAACCTGGCATTGAAGTTTCTTCTTTTACTTCTGGAGCTGCTTCAGTTGCTGGCTCAGATGCAATTGAAGTAGGGTAGTTAAGGTTAAGCTTTGCTTCTAACATTCTGATATAACCAGTTAGAGTTCCCTCTTCCGCTCTGATAACTCTCTTTAAAAGCTCAGTATCACCAGGCTTAAGAGACTTTCTTTCTTGGTCAGCAAGAAGTTGAAGTTGAGTCATATATGTAATGTCGTTTTTAGTTTTATTATCGATAACTTGGATTTCGTTACCTTCTCTAATGATTTGAGAGATTTCTTCTAATGTTACGTAGCAAGATTGAAACGTGTCATAGAGTTTTCTGTTTTGGTACCTTTTGATAATTCTAACGTCTTTCATTTTGGTTTTCCCCTATTTTTAACTTCCCCTTCAATGGTTTAACGATCCGGGTAATTCAGTTGCAAACTGTTAGTGTCGTAGCGCTTCTAAATAACGCTACCGCACCAGGCGTTTTTAATGCCCCTTACATACACGCCCTTTGGGAAAAAAGTCAACTCGATTAGTCAAAAAAATTAAGCATGGCCTAAATTTAATCAAAATTAAGTATTTTTTACTCAATGCATTAGCTAATCCGTCAAACATTAGAACAAATTTTACCGACAACTCAATAAAAACTCAGTTTTTATGCGGGTATTCCGATAGCGGACTAGGCGACTCATTGAAGTGTTTGCTTCGAAATTTCAAGAGGTTACATGAAATTTATCTCAAAATTACAATTTTTCCTTTTATTTCTCCTAGCGTTCTCTTGTGCGCAGCATCCTGTCCAAGAGGATCAGAAGCTCACTCAAGCGAATCAGCAGTTAACGCAGGAACAAATCAATGAGATTAATGAGAAGGCAGCTAAAAAGGTTTCAAAACGTCTGCAAGATTTATCTATTGCAGCAAAGAAGGCTGGACCGGACAAAATAAAATTTCTTGCGAGTGATATGTACCTCAAGGCTTCAGCAGCATTGATGGAGGGAGACTATTACACCGCAAATATTATCTTTAAACATTTAATAGATCTCGTGCCAGACGATCATTTCATAAAACAGAAGTATGCCGTGAGCCTTATCCGAACTGGAGAGTTGGAAGAATCAGAAAAACTATTGGCAGAGCTTTTTGAGGCTTCTGGTAAAAAAGATCCAAAAGTAGGGCTAGTTTTGGCCGGAGTCCATAGTTCTCTAGGTAATGTTGATGTCGCAAGAGGGATCTATCGACGTGTCATAGCTAAAAATCCTCATAACGAAGAAGCGTGTATATTTCTCGCTAAGTCATATGCAGTTGAAGATAAAATTAAGACAGCCGTTAATCTGTTAAAGAAATGCTCTGCTCGAAATAAGTCGAAGGCTATTTTCGACTATTATATTGGAAAGATCTATGTTGAGAAAGAGCAGTACAAGACAGCTAAGGGCTTTTTTCAAAAGGCATTAAAAAGAGAACCAAATTTTTCTTTAGCGGTAATAGCCCTTGGTGTAATAACTGAGGAGCAGGGTGATAATCTTAAAGCACTAGCTATATATAAGAGACATTTAAAGAGAAATCCTAATGACACGATCGTGCTAACCCGCGCGGTGCAATTACTCTTTAGTGAAGGCAAATATCAAGAAGTTATTGAATATGCAGAAAGACTTAGTGATTACGAGCCAGATAATTTAAATCTAAAAGTAAAATTGGGTATTCTATATAAGGACACAAAGCAATTTGAAAAAGCTATCAAGGCTTTTAAAGAATTACTGGTTTTTGCTCCTGATAACGACAAAATACTGTATTACCTAGGTTCTATCTTTCAAGAGGTGACTAAGTATGAAGACGCAATCGTTTACTTTGGTAAGATTCCTGAAACGAGTGGGCTTTATCAAGATAGCTCTTTTCAAATAGCTCAAATGCTATCGCTTTTGGCCAAAGACGAATTCTATAGAAAGAATGAAAAGGGTGAGCAGCACGACAGATTCATCACTTATATAGACTCTAAAATAAAAGAGATCGCTCCTTTTAAAGTAGAGTTCAGTATTGTTAAAGCAGTCTACTTTGAAGGATTGCAAGATAATGATGAGGCAATTGATGTGTTAGAAGTTGTCCGCGAAGAAAAGTCTTTTGAGAATGAACATCGCTTCTACCTCGCTTCACTCTTTGAAAAAGAACAAGAGTACGCAAAAGCGACAGAACTGGTTGAAGAGATCATTGAATATGAGCCGCAAAACGCCCATGCTTGGAACTTCTTAGGTTATTCGCTACTAGAGCGTGGGGAGAAGTTAGAAGAGGCTTTCGGCTATATCAAGAAAGCGGTAGATCTTAGTCCTGAAGATGGATATATCCGTGACTCTCTAGGTTGGTACTATTATAAGACGGGAAATTTGAAAGAAGCCTTAAAAGAAATCCAAAATGCCGTCAATAAAGAGCCAAATGATGTAGCGATCAATAAACATATGGCTATCATTTATTCATCAATGAAAGAGTTTAATAAAGCTAAAGAGTAGATTGTTAAGGCCCTAAAGATTGTTCAAACAGATCAAGAACGCCAAGAGTTAACAGAGGCCCTGCAGCAGCTGGAGCAGAATCGTATTCCAGCCTCATTCATAACCAAAGATTAGTTGTATAATTGAGGCTGTCAGGTAATGATAGCCTCATGAAGTACTTACTATGCATCCTATTACTTTCAAGTTGCTCCTTATTTAAGACTAAAAAGCTTAGTTCCGAGTTAGATCAATCCCTACAAAATATCTGCTTGTCCTCAAGGGGAAAGGGAAGACTCCAAGTTGGTAATAGTAAATATGTCTTTAGCTATGAGTCAGTACTCGATAAAGAGCAGGCGAGATGGATGCTAGCCTTAAATTTTCCCTTAAGACCGCAAGAAAGTTTCACGCTAGATTGGTCTGAAAACGGAAAAACAAAACTCGAAACGAGTCTCGAGGATAAAATACTAAAAGAAAATAAAGGTGTGAGCCCTGCGTCAGTAGAGACCTTTATTCAAGGACTCGGCGGGATGATTCAAGAGATTATAGCCATTCGTGATCAAAGGATCGCGTTAGCTAAACGTGATTTTCAATGGAAAAAAGACCGAAACGAGCTTAAAACCATTAATTCAGCTAAGAATTTGAAAGGCGAATTCAAGAAGCTTGACCCACAAGGACATTTTGGTCTAATGCAGCTGAGCTATCTTGAAGCGAAGAAGAGTTTTTATAAATTAGATCTAGTTGTGAGAAAATGTTTTGAAAAAAACTGAGTTAAACGCTCCAACTCTCTAAAACCCCAGTAAATTGTCTTATTTAGTGTCAAATTGCACTAGTTGTCATTTCCAGAGCATTTTTATACAAAATTTAAGGACTATTTCTTATAAGAAAAAGAAAGGAAGAATTTTATGAAATTATGGACACTTGGAGTGTTGGTTGCAGTGTTGGCCGTGAGTTGTACGAAAAAACAAAACTTTGACGAAAAAGTTTTAAATGTCGTTGTTTCGGCTAAGGTTAAAGGTTTAGATCCAGTAAATGCAGGAGATACATATTCAAGTGCAGAGATCGCGAGAGTATATGAAGGCTTATTAGAATACCACTATTTAAAAAGGCCTTATGAACTAAAACCAAACTTAGCGCAGTCAATGCCAACTGTTTCTGATGATGGTCTTACTTATACTTTTAAAATTAAGCCAGGTATCAAGTTCCATGACAATAAATGTTTTCCTAACGGAAAAGGTAGAGAGCTAGTAGCTAGTGACTTTGTTTACTCAATAAAAAGAATGGCCGATTCTAAAAATAACTCTACTGGTTGGTGGTTATTAGATGGTCGTGTAAAAGGTCTTAACGAGTGGAAAGACAAATACAAAGGTAAAGACGCTAATTACAGTGAAGAAGTTGAAGGCTTAAAAGCTCTAGACAAGTACACCTTGCAATTTACTCTTACTTCAAAATATCCTCAATTCTTATATTCGCTAGCAATGGTTTATACATTTGCTGTTCCTCATGAAGCAGTTGATATGTATGGTGAAGAGTTCCTAAATAACCCTGTTGGAACTGGGGCGTTTCAGATCACAAAGCCGTATGCTCAGCAAAATACTATTGAATATGTAAAAAACCCTAATTACCGTGATGTTTTCTATCCAAGTGAGGGAGCAAGTGAGCAAGATATTGCAGCTGGGCTTACAAAATACGCAGGAAAGAAACTTCCATTAGTTGATAAGATTAAAGTTCAAATTCAAACAGAAGCTTCTACGAGATTTCTTTCTTTTCAAGACGGAAATGTAGATCTTTCTGAAATTCCAAAAGATAATTTTGATCAAGTTGTTACTCCTGACCAAGGACTAACTAACGAGTATAAAGCTAAGGGTATTGATCTAGAAATCACTCCAGATCTTGATATTACTTATATTGCTTTTAATCATGATGATCCTCTTTTTAAAAACAATGTAAAATTAAAGCAAGCAATGAGCTTAGCTTATAATGGTGCAGAAGCGAATACTCTTTTCTATAACGGAAGAGGGATTTTGGCTCAGACAATTGTACCTCCAGGAATTGGTGGATTTGATCCTAACTATAAAAATCCATATGCGAAATTTGACCTAGAAAAAGCGAAGAAACTTCTAGATGAAGCTGGTTATAAAAACGGAGAAGGTCTTCCTGAAATTTCTTATGAAACCACAGCGACAACTGTTAGTCGTCAGATGTCTGAGTACTTCCAAAAAAATATGGCAGAACTTGGAATTAAGATCAAAGTAAACACAAACACATGGCCTCAGCTGACTCAAAAAGTGAAAAGCCGTCAAGCTCAAATGTTTGGGATGGCATGGTTAGGAGATTATCCTGATGCTGAAAACTTCTTACAACTACTTTATGGACCTAACTCTGCGCCAGGACCTAATGGTGGAAATTATAATGATGCTCAATTCAATAAAGATTTTGATACTGCAAAAAATATGCAGCCAGGGCCAGAAAGAGCCGCTAAATATGCGAAATTAGCTCAGAGAGTTGCTGAAGAAGTGCCGCTACTGCTTGGTGTTCATAGAACTTCTTTTGTATTGAAGCACTCATGGTTAAAAAACTACAAGTTTTCTACCTTCAATCATGGACATGCTAAATATTACGATGTCGATATGAAAAAGAAAAAAGAGGTGCTAGAAAGCGGTCTATTGAAGAAAGATGTTGAAAAAAAGACGGCATCTAACTAATTAGTTTTTTGGAGAAAGAATGAACTCAAGTGTTAATTATATAATCAGAAGATTACTTTACTTGATCCCGGTATTGCTTGGGGTGTGTGCACTAATCTTTTTGCTATTCAACGTAGTAGCAGGTGACCCAACGGCACTACTTCTTGGTAAACATGCCTCGGTTGAGCAAATGGCCGAATTAAGGGAGCAACTTGGTTTAAATAAATCACTCTTTGCTCAGTACTTAGATGTTGTGAAGTCAGCCTTCACTTTTGACTTTGGAAGAAGCTGGTCAACTAAACAACAAATTTCAAGTATGATTATGCAAGGAGCGATCCCTTCATTAACACTTTCAATTCCTGCTTTTATCATCTCAACTTTTACTTCAATTATCTTTGCCGTAATCGTTGCATATTATAGAGGTAAAGGGATTGATCTTTTTATTCGAGTGACTTGTATCGCGATGATGAGTATCTCTTCTCTTGTATACATCTTGGTTTTCCAAAATGTTCTCGCGTTTCAATTGGGACTTTTTGAAATCTCTGGTTATGAATATGGCTTCCCTAACTTTCTCTACTACGTGTCACTTCCTATCATTATTTGGATCGTTTTAAGTTTAGGACCTGATATTAGATTCTACAGAACTATTATCTTAGATGAAATTTATCAAGACTATGTAAGAACGGCGCGTGCAAAAGGCTTAAGTGAGAAGGTTATTCTTTTTAAGCATGTTTTGAGAAACGCAATGATTCCTATTTTAACGTATACAGTAGTTCAACTACCGTTTCTTCTTTTGGGAGCTCTTTTATTAGAGAGTTTCTTTGCTATACCAGGACTAGGGGGAATGACGATTACAGCACTGAATTCGTCGGACTTTCCTGTTTTAAAGGCCATCACCATTTTATCAGCAGTTGCGTACATTATATTCACTTTGATTCAGGATATTCTTTACACTCTTGTTGATCCACGAGTGAAATTACAATAGGATAGATATGTTTGGACAAACTACATCAGCGGACGGAATTTTGGTAAACGAAGTAACAGCTCAAGCTCCAGTTAAGAAAAAAAGCTCACTTTGGTATGATGCTTGGAAAAGACTCAAAAGAGATAAGATTGCAGTGGCATCGGTTATCATTGTCGGTCTTTATGCACTAATTGGATTATTATCGGCACTTGGTATCGTAGCCGCCGATTGGAACCAAGAAGTCGGTCCAAGTTATGCGGCTCCATTTGAAAATTGGGACTATATCCTCGGAACTGATATCTTCGGTAGATCAGTTATTACAAAAGTCATTCACGGTACACAGATTGCGATGAGTGTTGGTCTCGTATCTTCTTTGATTGCAATTCCTATCGGAGTTGGTCTTGGTGCAATTGCCGGTTATTTCGGTGGGAAAGTGGATGAAGTTATTGTTTGGTTTTACACCACAGTATCATCTATTCCAGGAATCATGCTATTAATGAGTATTGCTTTTATCTTAGGTAAAGGTATCACTACTGTTTATATTGCTCTTGGGTTAACTTCTTGGGTTGGGCTTTGTCGTCTAATTAGAGGAGAAGTCATGAAGCACAAAAATAGAGAATATGTACAAGCTGCTGACGCTATCGGTGCTGGGCACACGAGAAAACTACTTAAGCATATTCTTCCAAACGTTACTCATATTGTAATCATCAATACATCTCTTCAATTTCAAGTGGCGATTAAGTCGGAAGTTATTCTTTCTTATATTGGTCTTGGGGTTTCTGGTCAGCCTTCATGGGGGACAATGATTGATGATGCAAAACTAGAGCTTGCTAGAGGTGTTTGGTGGCAATTAGCAGGAGCAACGGTTGCGATGTTCCTAGTTGTACTTGCTTTCAATATTCTTGGGGATGCTCTTAGAGATGCACTTGATCCAAAGCTTAAAGGAAAATCATAATGAGTGATTTATTACAAATCAAAAACCTAAACGTAGACTTCAACACTCCAGAGGGAATTGTAAGAGCAGTTAATAATGTTTCTTTTGATGTTCCTCTTGGAAAGACCGTAGGTCTTGTTGGCGAGTCTGGATCAGGTAAGTCTGTAACTTCTCTTGCGGTGATGCAATTGATCCCAAATCCTCCAGGAATTATCTCCAGTGGTGAAATTATTTTTCAAGGGCAAGATCTTTTAAAACTACAAGAAGATGAGATGAGAAAAATTCGTGGTAACGATATCGCGATGATTTTCCAAGAGCCAATGACTTCTTTGAACCCTGTTTTCAAAGTAGGGGATCAGATATCTGAATCTCTTATGCTTCATAAAGGTATGAGCCCTAAAGAGGCCTGGGAAAAATCAGTTGAACTATTAGATCAAGTTGGGATTCCTAATCCAAAAGCTTCTGCTCAAAAATATCCTCATGAGATGTCTGGAGGTCAAAAGCAAAGAGTTATGATCGCCATGGCCATTGCCTGTGAACCGAAACTACTTATCTGTGATGAGCCTACGACAGCTCTTGATGTGACAATTCAAAGACAAGTTATTGACCTGATGTTTGAACTTCAGGATAAATACAAAATGGGAATGTTATTTATCACTCACGATCTCGGAGTTATTGCTGATATCGCGGATGATGTGGTTGTTATGTATCGCTCAAATATTGTTGAGCAAAACACCGCTAAGAATATTTTTATGGCACCTCAACACCCATACACGAAAGGCTTGATTGCCTGTCGTCCAGCATTGGATAAAAATCCGGAAAGACTTTTGACTGTCTCTGATTTTATGGATGAAGCTGGAAATGAAATTGCGGTTGATCAAACTAAAACTAAAAAAGTAGATAAAGTTTTTAAAGTGGATGAAGAAAAGAATCCAGTTTTACTTGAGGTAAATGACTTACATGTGCATTTTCCAATAAAGGGTGGAATTTTCGGACGAACAGTTGACCATTTTAAAGCTGTAAATGGTGTTTCTTTTAAACTACGTAAAGGGATGACCCTTGGTCTCGTTGGGGAATCAGGTTGTGGTAAAACGACATTAGGTCGTTCACTGCTGAGGCTGATAGAGCCAACGAAGGGACAAGTTATTTACGATGGTGTAGAGATCACGAAATTAGATAAAAAACAAATGCGTGATATGAGATCAAAGATGCAGATCATTTTTCAAGATCCGTACTCCTCTCTAAACCCAAGAATGACTGTTAGTGAAATTCTTATGGAGCCAATGGTTCTTCATAATATTGGAGCTACTAAAGAGGAACGTGAGAAAAAAGCACGTTGGTTAATGGAAAAAGTTGGTCTTAAAGCCGAGCAGCTGTCTCGTTATCCTCACGAATTCTCAGGAGGACAAAGACAACGTATTTGTATTGCTCGAGCTTTAGCGGTAAGCCCAGATTTCATTATTTGTGATGAATCTGTATCGGCTTTAGATGTTTCTGTTCAGGCACAGGTTTTAAACCTATTGTTAGATCTTCAAGAAGAATTTGGCCTAACCTATATCTTTATTTCTCATGATTTGTCGGTTGTTAATTTCATCTCTGATGAGGTTGCAGTGATGAATTCAGGTCAATTTGTTGAAATGGATAAGGCAAATGAGGTCTACCTCAGACCAAAGATGGATTACACGAAGAAACTTCTTGAAGCAATTCCTAAGGGAATGCCAAAAGAGCTTCTAGCTGAGCAATCTGGCCTTCAATAAGGGTAATTAATACAAACCTAACATTACAATTCGAAATACACTGGGTATAAGACGGTCACTATTAATAATATGGGGATCGTCTTATGAAATCTATCGTACTAATTGCATTATTATCTTTAAGCTCTATGGCGTTTGCTAAGTCTAGCTGTACTGTTTATTCTTCGGATTCTGAACTTACGCAAGGAATGAACAAGGACACAATTTGTCGTGAAGCATTTTTTGCTGTTGTTGGAAGTTACACTGAAATGGACCAAGCTCAAATTGTTATCCAAACTAGTGGGCGTGGAATGTACCATGTAAATTTAGGTTCAATTAAAATTCTTATGAACTCCGGTGAAGCATATTCAGCCAAAGGAACACTTCATTGGTATCCAGGTGATGAATACGTAGTATTAGAATAAATATTAATTTTTGGTCTTGTGACCTAGCTTCTCTGCTATCACAAGACCAATACTTGCCAGTATAAAACCGAAATAAACATTCCAGTTCCAGTTCCAATTAAGATGAAAGGTGTTGATGTAAACACCCAGCACACCCAGAATATAACCAGCAAAAACATTGAGTACACTAAGCCTTGCAGTCTTGAAAACTAATGTGGCAAAGAAAACAGCAAGCAGCGACCCAGCTGTCCATGAGGTTATTTTCAATCCAAATTCAAGCAAACCTTCACTCTGAGAAGCAATAAAAGCAATTATCATAAGCCCAAAAGTTATAAGAAGCGTATCTCTTTTATAAAGTTTAGTTATCTGCTCTTTGTCACCAGTCTTATGCCTTAATATATCGTTGTAAAGAGTCGAACTTAATGCATTGATGGTAGAGTCCAAAGTACTCATTGTTGCTGCAAGAACACCTGCAACCATAAGTCCTCGAATGCCGGCAGGAAAATGATTGGTGATGAAATAAGCAAATAATTTGTCGTTTGCTACTCCTGGGTGAGCATGAGACTGGTAATAGGCCCAAAGTAGTGATCCGATTCCTAGAAAAAGAAGACCAACTGCTATGGAGACGAAGCTTGAGAGGATGATGGCCTTTTGAGCACTTCGCATAGAAGAGTTTCCTGTTAGTCTTTGGACGAAATCTTGATCTACTCCATGAGTGGCCATATCAAAAAGAATTCCTCCTGCTACTCCGATCAAGAATAGGCCAGGGTTAGAAAAATCAATAATCTGTGTTTTCCCAGCACTTGCTGCAATTGCCATCAATTCACTCCATGATTGATTGGCGACGTTAGGAATTAGGTAATGGGCAACAATTCCACCAAATATAAATAAAGCCATTTGTACGATATCAGTTCTAACAACCGCTTTGAGTCCACCGATTAAGGTATAAAAAAATGTTACAACACAGATCATAAACACAGCGATGTAAATATTGAGGTTAAAAAATTGAGCTACCAGTATTGAACCTGAGAAAAGACGAACACCAACTGCTAAAAACTTGTTCAGAGAATAAAAACCAGCTATGGCCCTTTGACCATTTTCATTTCCAAATTTTCCCATGACCGAATACACGGTTATTCCTTTGTCATAAACTAGCGGTAACATTAATTTGGCAATAATAATTCTTCCGAAAATCGCGCCAAAATAAATTTGAACAAAACTAAAATCTTTTCCAAAGGCAAAAGCGGGAATTCCTAAGAAGGTGAGTGCCGAAACTTCCGTCGCAATAATTGAGCCCAAAGACTCATAAAAGGTGAGTGATTTACCTGCTAAATATTGGTCTTCAACCAAACCATTACCAGAGTGTTTTCTTCCAGAAATAGTGGCCAGGAAAAAAATTCCTATCAGGTAAACCAAAATTATAGCAATATCGACTAATTCAATCATCTTAACCTCTCGAAATTTGGAATGGGTACGAAATTAAACAAATAATACGAAAAAACCAGTCGTTAGTCCCCAATATTTTAAATTTCCGCTTAACAATTCCGATAAGTTAATGAATATAAACCCGCAGGGAGATCAATGACGGTTAAAGTTAACGGAATTGAATTCAATAAAGAAGACTTGAAAAAAGTGTCGTTGTCTGAAGTTAAGACACAAACGATTTCTCGTGCCCATTTTTTTCACACTCTTCCTGGAGACAATCACCTCTCTCTTCTTCGAGCGGGAGACTTTGTTGAGCCTTCTTTTATTTCGCATTACCTAGATAAGGGAATGCTTACTTTACAACAGTTAGATATTATCAATGATGAAGATTTAAATAACTATAAGAGTGCTTGGAGAGAGCTACGTACAGCTAAAACAGAAAGTCAGAAAATACTTCAACGAGATTTTATTTTAGAAAAGATTGCGAAAGACTACTGGCTAACTGATGAAAAAAGCTTTTTAACTTTCGTCATTGCTGCTTTTGAGGAGTTCTATATTTATCCTCCTCATATTTTAGATCATGTGCAAAAAGAGAGTTCTCTTTTATACACAAGGGCATTATTGATAAGTGCTCTTTCGAGTATTGCCGCTTTAGTAAATGGATATCTTGATTATTGGTTTATAAAAGATCTCTACAATACCGCATTCATTATGGATTACGGACTTGTCGATTTTGGAAATTTCAATTTTGTCATGTCTCTTGCTTGTGAAGCTGAGAGAAATAAGCCGGGAACCGGAATTGAAATAATGAAGAAATACCGTCGCTCTGAGGGAGAGGTCCAAGTTTTCAAGAATCACCCAATCATCAGTTATGAACGTGCCAAAGAACAAGAAGAGCATTTTACCTACCCAGAGGTCATAAACTTTATAAAATTTCATCATGAAAAAACAGATGGCTCAGGTTTTCCTGAAGGACATAGTTACTCCGCAATGAGTGATGCAGAGACATTACTTATTTTTTGCGACTATTTGGTTCCTTTTAAGGAGCATGTTTTTAAACATGGAGATGGAAAGCTCATCGTAAAAGATTATTTTGATAATTTAAAAAATATTGAAGATGGCTACTTACTTCCAATTTTGAAAATGATTCACAATTGGGAGGATTGTATGACATGGGCCTTAGGGAAAAAAGGAGAAGCTGCTTAGATGAGTCAACAGTCTAAAATTCTTCTCAATTCATTTGGAGACCTCTCTGAGGAACTGAAGGGCTTTTTTGAAAAGGCAGATGTTGAGGTTGTGACTAGAGATGAAGTGAATCTTGATACTAAGATTGACTTGATACTGGTTGATTCTGTTGAGCAAGCAAAAGAAAAAGCCAAAGAATTTAATTGTGTTGAACGTGGTATTAGGATCATTTGTTTAGGGCGTAAAGAGCAAGTTAAAACATTCCTTCTAAATAGCGGTAGGCTATTTATGAACTCTGAATTTGCTGACTCCGAGATTGGAAAATATGCGCTAACGAAATTCATCCAAGAAAACAGCAATATTCACCTCGATGAGAGTTTTAGTAGTCTTTTTGATAATTTTAAGAAATTCAATGTGATAAACCATCTGAATATGGGACAGTCGCTAGATCGACTTTCTACTGAAGCATTTGATGCTGGATTTAATATCGTTTCACTTAGAAGCTTTGTTGATCATGTTGTTTTTTATCTAACTTACCTAAAACAATCGGGCAAAGCACAAGTGCCTTTTGAATTTGAATACGCTTTTAATGAAGAACATTTAGCTATAAATATATATGCTGCGGTTGACAGCTTTACTGCTGAATTTATGATGGACTGTTTTGGTGACGTAGAAAATGATGAACCTTTACAGTTCTTACTCGGTGTTGCTGCAAAAAGTTGTGACTTTTTAGATGTGAGTTATATCGAGAAGCCTGGGAAAGTGGTTTTGACTGCTTTTTACAGTAAAAATGCAGATCAAAAAATTAAGGGTTTAGCTTTTAATAATATTAAGACTACCTCACAATTAATTGCTCAGGTCGACAAAAAACTCAAAGACTTTGTTCCGCAAGTTGAGCAAGAGAAAGAATTAGCCGATAAGCAAAATAAACTTGCCGATCAAGATCTTCCTGGAGGTTTTTTTGAAATCCCAACCCCTCCTAATGATTCACCTCTTGAAAATCCTGAGGTTCGAGAAGAAGTACTAGCAAAAGTTGAAAACAAATTTCAAGAAATTTTTCCAGATAAAAATATCACTGAAATGACGGCCGAAGATTTTGGACAAGTTATGCAGGCCATTCCTATTGAAGAGCTTCCTGCTGGTATGAAAAAAGCAGATGAAGACTATATGATTGAGATGATGCAGAAGAAGCCCATGGTGGAAGAAGCATTATCACTTAGAGATGAGACGAGAAAAGAGCTACAAGAAGATGAAATAAAACTTGAGAAAGTTAAAAAACAAATATCAGAAAATGTAGCCGAAGATTTAACGAAGAATATAACAGCAGATCAAGTTAACGAAATCCTTGCAGGTAAACAATCGGTAGAAGAAAAAGGGTTCAATATTGCAGTTGATCCTGAAACGTTTGTTCCTCCGAAGTTCGACTCAGATTCCGATCCATTTGCTGTTCCTCCTGGGGAATTTGCTGACCCCATTAAAGCCGCGAAGCAAGCAGTGCAATTTGCAGAAGAAAACTTTGCCAGTCCACAAGAGGCTCAAGCGTTTGCTATTCAGTTGGCTCAAAAAGCAAACGAGCATTTTGATGATCCTGAGCAAGCAAAACAATTCGCAGATATATTAGCAGATGAAATAGGTGATCCTTTGCCACCAAAGCAGCAAGAAGTTTTTAAAGAACTTCTCGAAGCAAAAGCGACAGGTGAAGGTGGACCAGCAATAAATATATTTGCTTCAGAAAACTTGATCCCTCAAGATGAAGAAGTACTTCCGATGCCTGAATTTGTAGCTCCAAAGCAAGCTGCAGCTAATCTGGTTGAAGAATCACAAAAGCATTTTGAACAAGCACCGGAAGTTCAAGCATTTGCCCTAGGACAGATTGCTCAAGCTCGTGAAAAATTTCCAGATGAAGAATCTAAGCAAGAATTCATTTCCGAGATAAAGGCGCAACTTGAAGATAAAATTGAAGACCCTGTTAGTCAGGCCGTTTTTGAAAAAGCAGTCGAGTTTCAATTATCAGATATGTTTGCATCAAATAGTCCATTTATGGAAGATGTTGGTGATCCATTCGCAGTAGCACCTGGAGAATTTGCAGATCCTGTAGAGACAGCAAAAAAGATAGCTGAAATAGCCTCTGAAAAATTTGATACTCCAGAGGAGGCTCAGGCATTCGCTCTTAACATGGCCTTTCAGGCACAAGGAAAGTTTCCTGACCCCGAGGCTTTTGCCTCTGCACTTACTAGTGAATTTGAGGACAGTTTTGATAATCAGAACCAACAGCAGGACTTTAGCAATACATTGAATGCAATTGCCGTGGGGGGAGACCTACCTGAATTTGAAAGTGATCCATTCGGAACTGGTTTTGTCGCAAATGAAGAAGCGGTAGAAAAAATAAAAGGTTCTCATGCTGAAAAAGAAGCAGCTCAGAAAATAAAAGGTCTTGCTCCAGAAGAAGAGGGCATGATCTCTATTGGAGGGGATGTTGCGGGAGCAGAGTATGCAACGAAAGTAAAAGGTGGGAAGGAAGCTGCAGATAATTTTGCTCAATTAATTAAAGGTGCACAAGATGATAAACGGGGGGAGTTTACAGCTCGTTTTTCTAGCTCTTTTGAAGATAGTAATAACAAAGGTGCTTTTAATTTCAGAAGTTTAAAGGCTGCAGATAGAAAGAAAGAATTTAATAAATTTGTAAAACATACTCTTGATAATGATGATCTTCTTAGTGGTTTAGATGATACAGTTAAAGCTTTTGTTCACCGTTCAGCCCCGGATAAGTTGAATGAGGCTCTAGAAGAGTTTGCATTTGGAAAAGGACTAGATATAGCAAGCCTTTCAGATGATTTTTTAAATGAATTTAAAACAACTCATTTACCAGCAGTGGTAAACAGTGTCCTTGATGATGAAAAAAACATTATGAGTTTTAAAAGTACACTTGAGAGCGTAGATAAAAAAGAGCCTTTTAAGGTTATCTCTAGTGGGGCAACTCCGCAAAAGAGTGCTTTTAATATGAGAATTCGCGAAAGCTTGGAAACACGAATCGCTGGAATGGATGGGGTTTCAGAGCAAAATGGATATTTGGTGATTTCTGATCAGTTGATGCAAGATTCAAATTTTCAGGCCATCGTCAAAAATTCAATGAGTGATGCTATTCAAAATAATTTTCAAATCAATGATATGACTGAGCAGGGAATTATGCAGGCTGAAGAAACACTCACTCAGCAGATTGTTCAGGCCATACCAACGGACCAAAAGGCTGTGAAAGAGGTGGTCAAAGAGTCCAGTCGCCAGGCATTGAAAGAGGCAGAAAAAGAGGTTGTTAAGCAAAAGCAACTACAGGAGCAGCAAGAGCAACAGGTTAAGAACGAAAATGGCGAGGAGCAATCCCATGAGTCGACCGTAGATAAAAAGACTGAAAAGATTCTCATGCAAAAAGTTAAGCAGGCAGAGAATGAGAAAAAGCAGCTTGAACTTAAAGTGAAGGCGATGGAGGTGAAATTAAAAGCCTCAGAAGCTACTGCTGATAAGCTTAAAAGTATTCAAGATGAAGCAGGTGCCGAACTTGATGAAGCAGGAATCGAGGCGGCAGCAGAAAAGACTGTGCAGTCTAAAGAAGAAAAAGGTGAAATTCCAAAGACGGCCATAGCTGAAGGGGAAAGAGAAAAGCTTGTCGAAGACATTATGAGTGGTAGGGATCTTACTCCAGAAGAGCGAGCGAAAATTGCCAAAGCTATGGAGAATGAAAAGAAAGTTCGTGATCTTGCTAAACAAGCTGAAGTTGAGATTAAGAAGCTCCAGATGGAGACTCATAAGAAAGAACAACTCTTTAGAAGTGAAATCAATAAAACCGAAAAAGCTCTCAAGGCAAAGGACTCGGTCATTGAGCGCGCAAAAGAAGATATGCGCAATATCATGGGGAAAAAAGAAAAAGAGTTAGAGTCTATCAAGGGTCAAGTCAATGAGCTTCAGCAGAAGCTAGCCGATGATAAATCTGTGCAATTGAAGCAAGACTTGAAACTAGCACAAAAACAAGCTGAAGATGCAAGCCGAATGTCTGAAGTTTATAAAAATAAACTTGAGAACATGGCAAAAGCTGTAAACAACGGGAATAAAGAAAATAATATTGCCCTGATCGAAGAAGAAAATAGAAATCTTAAAAGACTTAAAACTCAATTGGAGAACAAGCTTAACACTGATACAAAATCTCTACGCTCAATTGAAGAAAGGTATAATTCCGCTAAACAAGGTGAGATGGAAGCAAAAAATGCTCTGGCCCAATATAAAGGTAGCTTAAAACAGACTCAGGGACAGTTAAAACTATTGCAAACGCAGAACGAGCGTTTGAAAAAGGCTGCAGCTAGCGCTGGTGCAGTAAAAGGTGCAGAAGATAGAGAGCTAGTTCAAGCTAAAGCACAGAACGTGAAGCTTCAAGATACTATAAAACGATTGAACGCTAAGCTCGATCAAGCGGCCAAAGCAAATTTGGATATGGGGAAAAAGGCAGATTCAGTTGCAGTTCAAAAAGCAACGAAAGATCTAGAAGCTGCTCAAAAAGAAGTTAATTTAGTAAAGTCCCAAAATGAGAAACTTCAGGCCATGATTGAAAAACTTAAAAAGGAAAACCAAGATGTTCCTATTAAGAGTGCAGATCCAGATAAGCTAGCGGAAGTCGCTGAAGCTAAGGCTGCAAAAGCCGAAGATAGTGCTAGTAAAGAAGTGGACCTTCTTAAAGCACAAAATGAGGAGCTACAGCAAAAGCTCAAAAAAGCAGTGGATAAAATTAAAAAAGCAGACGAGAAGTCTGATGAAGAGCCTAGTAAAAAAGAAGAACGCTTGGAGCGAAGCATTAAGAGCATGAACCAAGAATTAACTAAGGCTAAAAATGAGTCTGCGGAGCTCAAGAAGAAGGCTATTTCGATGAAAACGAAAGTTACTGGTCTTGAAAATGAAATCAAAAAGCTCAAAAAAGAAAATGAAAGATTATCCAAAGCTAAGGGTGGAAAAAAAGCTGCATAATTTTCTTGTCGAAGCGAAAGTTTTTCTTTATATTAACTGAACTCGTTTATGCCGTAGTGGTGGAATTGGTAGACACGCTAGACTTAGGATCTAGTGCTAACGCGTGGGGGTTCAAGTCCCTCCTACGGCACCATTAGAAAATTCAAAATTTAAAATACAAGGATTCTTTTGATTCGATTCTTCGATTCTTCTCCCTTAATGGTGGACTGCACTGCACTCAACAGTTACTGACAGGCATATAGAACTCTCAATCGGTAATTTTTAAAATTCTTATATCCGTAAGCTCGCTTCTGGAGCTGTTTACAGACATTATTGTACCCCT